>JBEKTN010000018.1:0-39807 GCA_049516015.1 Isosphaeraceae bacterium
GGTGGCTTGGGCCACGAACGCCATCACTGAGGGAAGGGCCCGGTTCCGCATCGGTACCCAGTGGTTCTCCAGATCCGGTTGCTGGAACAGGCGCGCGAGTTCTGGGGAACGAGCCATCGCAGTTGAGTCCCGAATCGGCAAGTTATCAGCCCCCGCGGGACGTCCTGGGCGCCGTTTGGTCCCAGGGTAGGGTGATCGTATCCCTCTCCCACTGGGAGAGGGTGGCCGAAGGCCGGGTGAGGGTGGCAACGCCTGGGTGATCGGCCCTCATCCGCCGCTTCGCGGCACCTTCTCCCGTGGGGAGAAGGGTGATCGTATCCCTCTCCCACTGGGAGAGGGTGGCCGAAGGCCGGGTGAGGGTGGCAACGCCTGGGTGATCGGCCCTCATCCGCCGCTTCGCGGCACCTTCTCCCGTGGGGAGAAGGGGAAGCCTGTCGGGCGGGAAAAGGCGGAAAACAAGGTGTATCGGCGAGGCCGACGTAAGAAGGACGGGGGAAGAAAACGCGGCGCGGAGGGGCCAGGAACTGCGGCGAGCTTGCTATTGGGGACTCGAGCCAGAGACGGCGGAGGCCGTCAAAACCGTGGAAAAACCGGCCTGACCACCCAAGAAAATGAGTGCGAAAAAGGCAAATTGCGCGTCCGCGAAAATCGGCGGACAGACTGCTCATCGCGACGCTTGCCGTCTTCTGTCGACCGCCGCCCGCCGCAGCCGCACATTGAGGATCGGTGATGACTTCTTCAGTGCCAGAGCCGGCCGGCCGATGTGGGACTGTGAGCTGGAATCGGCGGAGTCAAGCCGGTTCTTCCAGAGTTCGAGAAGCCAGCCCAGCAATGTGCCGAGATCGCTCTGGTCAGGCAGGTAGTAGCGGGCGGATGTCGAGTCGCCCGGGCCCACACGGACCGTGATCGCGTCGGCCAAGCTCGGGAAGGCGTCCTCGTCGGTCCGGTCGTCGCCGATCACAAAGACCAGCGCGGCGCGGTCCTTGATCCGCTCATGGATCCACCGCACCGCGGAGCCCTTGTTCCAGTCAAGCCGGGGCCGGATCTCGTAGTTCATCAGGCCTTCGGTCACCATCAGGTCGGGGTGCTCGACCGGGACAAGTGAACGAACGATCGTCTTGATCTGGTCGCGCGCCGTCGGGTCGGCGCGGCGGAAGTGGATTGTCGTGCTCAGGCCTTTGGGCTCGAGCTGGACTCCAGGAATGAGCAAGGGAAGCGCGGCCACACGGCGGTTCAAGTCCTCGATGGCCGCGCGGCCGCAGCCAGCTTCAGGATGCACGAACCGAAGTGATTCACCTTCGATCTCCAGCCCGTGATTTCCGCTATAGACCAAACCGGTAAGCCCCACGCGACTCTTGATGTCCGCAAGCGAGCGGCCGCTCACCACGCAGACCAGGATTCCCTCTTGTCTGGAGAGCTGTTCGAGGACCGTTCGCGTCTCCGGTGCCATGCGAGCCAACTCGGGCTCGACGACGATAGGGGCGAGCGTTCCATCGAAATCCAGGTAAAAGACCAGGCTCGAGGCTGCGGCAACCCGCGCCTCGACCTCGGATCGATGTTCGTCAAGAAGAAGCGCCATGTCAAATCGTCCGATCATTGCCTCGACCCGAAGAGGTCGAACTCGAGGAACTTTGTGAGTTTCTTGCCGTCCGACGATAACCTTGGGTATGCTCCCGAGCCCGCGGCCCTCGATCGCGCTGGACAGCTCACGCTTCGGTCACCAGGTCTTCAAGGCCCTCCAGAGGCTCCGTGGTACGCCTCGAGGGACGTGCGGAGAGCAGGACCTTCAAGAGCGGCGGAGCGATGAACGTGGTGACCAGCACCATCAGGGTGGCTCCGGTGAACAGGCCCTCATTAAAAACACCCGTGGAAAGCCCCATCTGGGCGAAAATCAGGCCGACCTCTCCACGCGGTATCATGCCCACGCCGATCACGGTCTTGTTGCCCTTGAACCAGAAAGGCGCATAGCCTGCAAACAGCTTGCCAATCACCCCTGTCACGCACAAAACGCAGCCCACCAGCAGGGCCAAGCGGCCTTTGGGAGTGACGGGGTCAAGGGCGTGCAGGTCAACCGAGGCTCCCACCGCGACGAAGAAAAGAGGCACGAAGAAGTGTCCCAGCGACGTGATCCCCTTTTCGATCTCGTGCAGTCGCGGCGATGACGCCAGCAGCAAACCCGCGGCAAAAGCCCCCAGGATCATCGCCGAACCCGCCCTGTCCGCCAGCCAGGCAAGTCCGAACGCCATGATGAGGGCCAGGATCGTCGGAGTACCCGGAAGGTCAATGGACGCCGTGGCACGCGTGATCCAGGGCATCAGCAAGGTTCCCACAAGGATGACCGCCCCAAGAAAGCCGAAAGCGATGCCCGCGGTCGTCGCGACGTTGAGCACGGTGACGGAGTCGCCCCGCGCGAGCCCGGTCACGACCGTGAGAATGATCAGACCAAGTATGTCATCGATTACCGCGGCTCCCAGGATGATCTGCCCCTCCACATCCCGCAGCCGTCCGAGGTCGGCCAGGACCCGCGCGGTGATGCCCACGCTGGTCGCCGTCAAGGTCGCCCCCGCCATGATCGCCGCAAGATCGGTCAAACCCAGCAGGCGGCAGACCGCATAGCCCAGACCAAACGGCAGGACCACCCCCACTACCGCAACGACCGCCGAGGTAGCTCCCACCCGCGCAAGCATTCGCAGGTCGGTCTCCAGCCCGATTGCCAGCAGCAGGATGAACACGCCGAGCTCCGAGAGCAGGTGAATCGTCTCGTAGCTCGTGTTGATCAGATGCAACCCCGACTGGCCGACGATCACCCCCCCAACCAGCTCCCCAAGAACTGCGGGCTGTCCGATTCGCTGAGCCAGGGCACCACCGATCTTCGCCGCACCCAGCATCACCACCAGCATTGCGAAGAGGTGCGAAACCTCAAGGTGTTCCATCGACCCTGCCTTTCGTTCCCGGCTCCTGGCCACAATCTCGACGTGGCTTGAGTTGCGGCGGGCAATACCAAGATTCTATCCCAGGAGCACGCCGAGATGCACTCAGATTCGCTTCCTTATCGCCCAGCATGCAATCATCTCTTCCGGTCTTGTCGGTATTGCGGGATGACGTGTAGAATTACAATTCTGCAAAAGTGTTTGTTCCCCGCACTCGAGCCACATCCAGGAGCAAGGCCCTCCCGCCGGGGGGAGGGATAAGAGTTCCATGAAGCGACGCGATGACATACGCAACGTGGCGATTATCGCCCACGTGGACCATGGAAAGACGACGCTGGTCGATGCGATGCTTCGCCAGTCCGGGCAATTCCGGGCCTCCCAGCTTCAGGGTGAGCGCATCCTTGATTCCAACGACCTGGAGCGCGAGCGGGGCATTACGATCTTGGCCAAGAACATCGCCATCCAGTATGGCGAGACCAAGATCAACCTGATCGACACGCCGGGCCACGCGGATTTCGGCGGCGAGGTGGAGCGGACGCTCCAGATGGCCGACGGGGCACTCGTCCTGGTCGATGCCTTCGAAGGGCCGATGCCGCAGACCAAGTTTGTGCTCCGCAAGGCGTTCGCCTGCCATATCCGGCCGATCGTGGTGATCAACAAGGTGGATCGGCCCGACGCCCGGCCCAACGAGGTGCTCAACGAAGTGTTTGACACGTTTGTGGAGCTGGGGGCCAGCGAGGAACAACTCGATTTCTCCTACATCTTCGCCTCGGGCAAGGCCGGTTTTGCCTCGCACGACCCCACTGCGACCGCAGGTAACGTCGGCCCCCTCTTCGACCTGATCGTCGCGAAGGTGCCCGGCCCTGTGGTCGAGCCGGACGGCCCCTTCTCCGTGCTCTGCACCACGCTCGACTTCTCCGAGTATGTCGGTCGGATCGCCATCGGCCGGATTGTCTCCGGCAAGGTCCGGCGCGGGCAGAAGGCTGTGCTTCTGAAGGCGAACGGGGTGACTGTCCTCGGGTCGATCGACAACGTGCTCCTGTTCGACAAGCTCGGCCGCGTCGAGGTCGAAGAGGCCGAGGCCGGCGATATCGTGGCGATCGTCGGCCTGGCAACCGTCGAGATTGGCGACACGATCGCGGCGCCCGAGCAGACGGTGGCGCTGCCGCGAATCGAGGTCGGCGAGCCGACCCTGAGCATGCTCTTCACCGTCAACAACTCGCCCCTCACGGGAGAGGGGCAGTATCTGACCTCGCGACACATCAATGATCGACTGGCACGAGAACTGGAGTCGAACGTCGCTCTTCGTGTCGAGGTCACCGATGACGGTGATGCCTTCCAGGTCTCGGGCCGGGGCTTGCTCCACCTTTCGGTACTGATCGAGACGATGCGCCGCGAGGGTTTCGAACTCTCGGTGGGCAAGCCCGAGGTGATCGTCAAGAAGATCGGCGGGGTGGACCACGAGCCTTACGAGTTCCTCGTGGTCGACGTCCCTCACAGCCACATCGGCCCCGTCATGGAATTGGTGGGTGCCCGACGCGGCGAGATGAGCAAGATGGACGGGAAGGGGGCCTACGCCCACCTCGAGTTTCTGATCCCCGCGCGCGGCTTGATCGGCCTGCGCAGTCGCCTCATGAGTGCCACCCAGGGCGAGGCCATCATGCACCACAACTTCCACGACTACCGGCCGCTCAAGGGAGAAATTCCCAGCCGCGGCAATGGCGTGATGGTCAGCATGGCCCGAGGCCAGGCCGTGGGCTTTTCGCTCGACAACCTGCAACAGCGCGGGATCATGTTCGTCCAGCCGGGAGACGACATCTACGAGGGCATGATCATCGGTGAGAACGCCCGTAGCGGTGACATGGTCGTCAACCCGTGCAAGGAAAAGAAGTTGACCAACATGCGGGCGTCGGGCTCCGATAAGAACATCTTGCTCAAGCCCCCGCGGCTGCTGACGCTCGAGATCGCCCTCGAGTACATCGAGTCCGACGAGCTCGTCGAGATCACCCCAAGCAAGATCCGGCTGCGCAAAAAGGTCCTTACCGAGGAGCGTCGCAAGCGCGCCGAGCGCGGGGGCGGCAAGAAGGTCGGCGTCTGATTCTCGTCGGCCCGAGCAGAGCATTCGCTTAACCGCCTCCCGTACGCCGCCGCCGCAGCGCCTTGTAGAAATCGATCTCCAGTTGGTTGCCCCCAAGCGCGGCATGTGCCTCGCGGGTCAACTGCACGCTGGCCAGCAGTAGCAAGGTCACTCCCGCGATCGCCAGTGCCGTGGGCATCGCCAGTACGTCGCTGCCGATCAGGACATGGATCGCCGTCGTGAGGCTCGTTCCCACGAACAGGGCCAGGGCCAGGTAGAGCAGCGTCAAGGCCTGGCGAATGCGATCGCTCCGCCTGACCAGGCGATCGAGCTGAGCGGCGATATGCTCGAGCCGCTCGGCCGGGAAATCGAGGTCCGACTTGCCGCGGCTGAGGCTGTCGCCTTGCTCGTTGAGCTGGCGGATCCGGTCCACGATCCGGGACATCCGGTTCGAGGTCGAGATGATCAGCGACCCCGTGGCGGTCATGAACAGCGCTGGCGTGATCATCGCCGTGAGTGTCGAGTAGTTCGGAGGGGCGATGGGCATGCGGTGAGCTCGCGTTAGTTGGCTGGAACGTTGGAAAACCAATCTTCTTCCAGGATGGCAAAGAGCGACACGTCGTACCATCGCCCGTCGCGCCAGAACATCTTACGGGCCGTGCCCTCGTGCCTGTAGCCGCACTTCTCATAGACGCGCTTCATGGCCGGGTTGAAAGTGTGCCCGTTGATTCTGTGCAATCCGAGCTGGGCAAAGCGAACCGGGTGCGCACCCGAACGGCATCGGTGGCGTGCCCCTGTCCCCACGCCGACGGCTCGCCAATCAGGATCCCGCCCGTCCCCGCGCGATGGCGCCAGTTGATCGCGTGCAGACCGATGAACCCGATGTGCCGACTCGCCTGATCGAGTATCGCCCAGGTGAAGTCGGTGTCGTTCTGCGTTTCGATCCGATCGAAAAACGCTTCTTCTTGCTTCCGGCTGAACCCGAGGTTGAGCTCGAGCGTCGCCGTGATCTCGAGATCATTCATCCACTGCAGCGCGTTCTCGAGGTGCAGCGACCGGTCTGGCGGGACCAGTCGAACGCATTGTCCTTTCCAGCCGACAAGCGGGATTGGCATCTCCAGGACCTTGATCTGATCGACGATCACATCCTGGGCCTCGGTCACATGGTCGGTCCAGAGCAGCAGGTTCATGCCGGTTTTCATAGGATTGCTCACATTTGGTCTAGAAGTGTCAGATGCCTTAAGCGAAAACCAGGGTCAACCTCGCGGCACGGGGTCTGCCCGCTAGCCTCATGGACGGGGCATGCCGGTATCGAGCGTCCGGACATCATGATTCAGACGCTGAGCGATCGCCCTGATCAGGCAGTCGCCAAGATCGCGGGGCCTTCGGTTGGCGGGCACTCTTTCCGCCAGGCGTTGTGCCTCCTGCCAATCTCGTCTCAGCGTCCGCCTGTCGTCGATCGCCTTGAATGACTTCAGGAAGGCCCTGGCCAGTATCATTTCTCGCTTGTCGCCGACTCCGCAGAGGAACTCAAGCAGCACGGGCGTAACGGTCGCGTCGGATTGCTCGATCTCGATGAGTTGCCGCGCCCACCTTTCAACCTCGGCCTCATCGAGTTCAGTCAGCGGTCTTGCCAATCGGCGACGGCGCCATTGTGCGATGAGGATGGTGGTGTCAAGAACGATGTGGCGCATGGTCGCATACCTTCAAGCGACCCATTGCGCCGGTTGGAGCTGTAGGATCCGTTCTCGCCAATTGAGCTCGATATCCTTCAGGAGCAGTGGCAAAGAGATTCCCCAGGTACGACGGTTAGTGGCGCAGGCGATTGTCATATCGACCCCGGCAGGAACTCCAGAGAATTCACTCCAGAGAAGAGGATAAGAGTCGACATCCCGCCCGGCCTCGAATTCAGACGCACAACGGGAGAACCCATCACAGATCACATCCGAATGGTCGATCAACCACTCTCTTGCCTTTCGCGGGTCATCCGGGAGACCTGGGCCCTGGCATCGGAGATCGACGTACCAGAGCAAGGTCGGATCAGGCTCGGGACCTCCCTCCTCGAAATGCTCGAAGACCGTATCTTCATCAAGCTCGATCCCGGTTCGTATGCCTCCGTCGATCCTGGCCTGTCGGTAAAACGTCAGGTTCGGCATCTCATCCTCCAGTTCATCGGTCCGGTTCCATGGCTCTGCTTGGGGGTAGTCCACCTTCCTCATAGTACAGAGCCCATTGCTTCGGAACCACTTACACCGGCACGACCGTTTCCCACTTGTGGTGTTCCGCCGAGTCGAGCACGGCGTCGCAGACGGCCTGGGTGGCCAGGGCGTCGCGGAAGGTCGGGGCGGTGGGCTGGGCCCTGGCCAGGTTCTCGAGAAAGTCGGCCACCTGGTGGACGAAGGTGTGCTCGTAGCCGATCTGGAGGCCGGGAACCCACCAGTTCTTCATGTAGGGCATGTCGCCGTCGGTCACGTGAACCGACCGCCAGCCACGGACCAGAGGATCGTCGCCGTGGTCGAAGTACTCGAGCCGGTGCAGGTCGTGCAGGTCCCACTTCAGCGAGGCCTTCTCGCCGTTGACCTCGAAAGTGTACAGGGCCTTGTGCCCGCGGGCGTACCTCGTGGATTCGAACAGTCCGAGCGAGCCGTTGTCGAACCGGCAAAGGAAGGCACAGGCGTCGTCGATTCCCACCGGTTCGACCTTGCCGGTCACGTTATGTTTTCGCTCTTTCACGAAAGTCTCGGTCATGGCACAGACGGTGCTGATGTGCCCGTTGAGCCAGAGGGCCGTGTCGATGCAGTGGGCCAGCAGGTCGCCGGTGACCCCCGAGCCGGCCGCCGCCACGTCCAGCCGCCAGAGCGCGGTGCCGCCCTGGGGAAGGTCCGCAGAGATCGTCCAGTCCTGGAGGAAGCTGGCCCGGTAGTGGAAGATCCTGCCCAGCCGGCCCTCGTCGATCAGCATCTTGGCGAGCGTCACGGCGGGCACCCGGCGATAGTTGTACCAGACCGTGTTCGGGACGCCGGCCTGCTCCACCGCGTCGACCATCTTCTGGCCTTCGACCAGATTCATCGCCAGGGGCTTCTCGCAGAGCACCATCTTGCCCGCCTCGGCCGCGGCGATGGCGATCTCGGCATGAGTATTGTTGGGCGTGCAAATGTCGATTGCGTCGATATCTTTCCGCTCGACCAGTTTCCGCCAGTCGGTCTCCACCGACTCGTAGCCCCACTTCTCTGCGAATGAGTTCGCGCCAGGGGCGGTCCGCCCGCACACGGCCTTGAGCACGGGCCGGTATTCCACGTCGAAGAAGTCGTTGACACGCTTGTACGCATTCGAGTGAGTCCGACCCATGAAGCCGTAGCCAATCAGGCCGATGTTCAATGGTTTCTGCTGCGCCATGAGATCACCAATCGCTTTCGCTGGTTGCAGGATTCGACAGTACCGTGCCGTGACAGGCCCGCCGCGCAAACCGACGAGATCGCTCGGGATGGGCCGCGCGGGGGACCCTTCAGTTCATCATTCCCGCCATCCGTGCGCGTCGCGGACGCTGATCATCGCTGCCAGGATGTCGTTCCACGTTTGCGGCTTCATCATGACGGCGTTGGGGAACATGCAGCCGTCCCAGCAGACGTGCCGGAACTTCTTGGTGAGCTGCCCACTCTCGTCGCGGAGCCAGAAGCCGGCGTGATGGGGGATGTTCAGCTTGCCGCTGGGGTCGGTCGCCAGGCAGTGGCGGCCGGTGTGGTTGTGCGAGCCCGAGCCGAACACCGTCGCATCGTTCTGCGCAACGTGGAAGTCAAGAGTCCAGGGCCGCAGCGCTGCGGTCAGCGTCTTCAGGGCCGAGTCGAGGACCGCCTGGCTTTTCCAGTCGAAACCCTCGGGCAAGATGCGGTCCTCCGGGGCGTTCTCTCCCAGGGTGTAGAGCAGTGTGTGTGCCATGTCGGCCTGGAAGCCGACGGTGTCGGGCTCTCCGACCCGCTCCAGCAGGTCGATCATCGCCCGCCAGGAGTGCATGCCGCCCCAGCAAATCTCTCCCTCGGCGGCCAGCTTCTCCCCGTGATCGCACGCGATCGCGCCCGCCTGGCGGAACGTCTCGGCGATCTTTGCCTGGTTCCCCGCGGGATCGGCGAACCAATCATTAGGGCTGCACGCCGAGTCGCAGCGAACCACCCCGTGGGGCCGCGCGCCCAGCTCGCGCAGCCGCCGGGCGATCGTGCAGCCCTTCTTGACCTGTCCCAGGAACTGCTTGCGGCCCTCGCCCTCATCCATGGCCGAGCCGCCCCCGGTCGGCCCCCACACCGGCGCGACCACCGATCCGATCACCAGCCCGCGCGACGTGGCCATCTCGGCCAGCGTTTTGATCTCGTCGTCGCTCGCATCAATAGTGATATGTGGAATAAATAGGAATAAATCACAACCATCGAACTTGATGCCGTCGACTTGCGCGGCGGCGGTCAGGTCGAGCATCGTGGCCAGGTCGATGTACGGTTCGCCCCCTTCACCTCCTTTGCCGACCACGCCGGGCCAGGCGGCATTGTGCAGCTTGGGATAGTTGTTGGAATGACTGCCGCTCATGGAGATTGTCTCGCAGGGGAGAGGGATGAAGCGAAGGTGTCTGGACCGTCTTTGCTCAGTATGCCCCGGCCGATCCGAACTTCCACCAGTCTTCCTCGGCATTCAGCAGTGCGTCGCGCACCAGGGCCTCGACCAGACCGACCTGGCGAACCTCGAGGAAACCGATGGGCAGCCACTGTTCGAATCCCTGGCCGATGAAGTAAAGATCTCCCGATCCGTCCGGATTCTCGAACCTGCGCGTGTCGACGATGTCGCCCGGCCGCAGGGAACTCGACTGGAGCTCTCCCGAGGAGACCTCGATGCGGGCGACGATGGCCCGGTGGTCGGTGACCGCATAGACCATCCGCGCCAACCGCCTGCGCTTCAGCCACCGACGAATCATCAGGCTGACCAGGTGTGCGAAGATCATGCCACCCAGCACGCACGGGCCCAGCCCCAGTGCCAGCGCCAGGGTCCGCAGATCAAGCCAGGCTTCGCCGACCAGGCCGAAGAGTGCCGCCAGCGAAAACCCGCTCAGACCAGCCAGCACCGAAATGAACAGCGCGGGGACTGGCGGGATTCGCAACGGCGGGGGCGACAGCGGACGATCAGCCCAGAGCAGGAATTCCGTCGGGTCGAGTTCGGCCTTGATGCGGCCGAAGATGCCCTCGCCCAGCCGATCACCAGGTTCGTCAGAGTCATCCCAGGTCGGAATGGACATCGTTTGCTGCGCCTCTCGAAAATGCCCGAGGGTCGGTTCAGCCACCCTCGACCTGGCCGCTCTTCTGCTGCTTCAGCCGCTCTTGAACATACTCGACCTCGCGCCGGGCGACGGCCTCGCTGGCGCCGGTGAGCCGTGCATACTCACGAATCGCGTCTTGCGTGCGGCTTTCCCTTGCCAGGTTGACCACGAGCTCGGGAACGTGCTCATCATGACCGATTCCCAGGTGGGTGAGAATCAGATCAACCTTGCGCTCCAGCCGGGCAATCTGCCAGTCGAGGTCGCCCCCCGTCGCCGACCGCGAAAGACTGAAGATCACCAGGACCGAGAATAGCCCGCCCAACATAAGCACCAGCACGACCAGGATCAAGGTCCAGCTTATCATGCACAATCCTCGGCAGGCAGATCGCTTCCCGCGGCCGCTCAGTCAAGCCGGGCGGCCGCGGAAAGTGGGATTTTCGCGGTGTCGAACGTCCGGTCAATTCCGGCCGGCCTTCTGGTAATCATCCACGCTGGGTAGGTTTGCGTGGATATCGGGGCCAAAGTAGCGCAGGCTGACCAAAGGCTCGCTGCCAGTGTTCTTGAAGCTCACCCCCTCGGCGGCTCGCCTGGCCGTCACGAACACTTCGTCTTTTGTGACCTCGCCGAAGCGGATGAAGTTGGGGCTATCCACGTCGAGCGCGCCGATCTGGCCGCTGCCCTGAACCACGATCAGCCCGTAGGCGCCTGGATCCTTGATCGTGGTCGAGTGGCCCGGATTGACCGTCAGCTCGCAGGCGCTGAAGAGTTGCTTGCCGTCCACCGTACCGTAGACGATCCACTTGTCCACAAAGCCGTCGGCGGGGATGCCCGACCGGACGATCGGCTCGAGGTAGTTGTGGGCCTTGAACTCGGGATCGACGTTTTTCTCCCAGTCGAGCTGATCGACCAGGTAGTCGAGATCGTGGTGGTACGGCTCGGGCACGTCCTTCACGAGCAGCTCCCAGGGAACGCGGCGGCCCTCCACCATGGATTGGTACATGCCGAAGACGTCCGAGCCCCACTGCGGCTCAAAGGTTACCAGCGAGCCTGGGGCGTGGAGCAGGTCCGGGGGAACCAGCCAGCCGGTGCCGGGCTTGAGCCGGTAGGCCTTGGAGAGGTCGAGTATTCCGTTGTCGCCCAGGTTCCACCGTTCCAGGCAACGGCGGACGTCGTCCTTCCTCGTCCCCGGCTCGAGTCCGAAGAAGGTGTAGGGAAAATTGTTCCCCGTCCAGTTGAGCTGAGGAGGGAAGTAGTAGCTCTCCGGTTTGCCCTCCCGGCCAAGCTTGGCGGCCTGCTCCTGGTTCTGGTGCATGTGGTGCGGGATCGGGCCCAGGTTGTCGAAGAACTTGCTGTAAACCGGCCAGCGCTTGTAGCTGTCCCAGAGCTTGGCCCCGATCATCTCGGGACCGTGCAGCGCGATGGCATCCCTGAGCGGGAACCGCTCGCCACTGTACACGACGTAGCTCAGCCCCTCGTCGGACGGCGCGCCCTCGTTGGCCGCCGGCGTTGTCGATGCGAACCAGCGCTCGTCGATCCCGCCCCGATGGGTTCCCAGCGCGTACAGATCGTCGCGTGCAAGCTTCAGCCGGCCGCCCGGCATCAAGAACGAGCGGGGCACCCAGGTGGGCGCCAGCCGCAGGACTCCTTCACCAGCCTCGAGCGCCGCGCGCACGCGGGCCGCAAGATCTTGCTCGCTCATCCGTCCCTCTCCCCGACACTCTGAAGTCGATGTCCGCCTCGACGAAGCCTCATTCGGGGCCGGATGACCCCGGATTTACACTCTGCGTTGCCATGGGCTTCCTCGCGCCGGATTGGAATCGTTTTGTGACCCGCGGTCTCGCAACGCGAGCCGCTACCGGAATTTGGCCGCGATCGACGGCGCCTGCGACCCTTATTGTGACCTGTTCGCAGGGCTTGCGAAACCCCCTGGAACTCGAGGTTGACGGGTCGGACGTGGAGGTCTTTGCCGAGAGGCCGGTCCGCCGCTTCAGATCGGAATCGTCTCCGCCCGCCCGGCCGACGACGGGGCGTCGCGGAAGTAGTCGATGACCCCGCCGAGAATCGCATCGAGTGACTTGCGCGGACGGTAACCGATCAGTGTGTGGATCTTGGTGATGTCTGGGAGCCGCCTGGGCATATCCTCGAAGCCCTCGCCGTAGGCTTTCTCGTACGGGATATGGACGATTTCCGAAGGCGAGCCGGTCAGCATCTTGACGCGCTGGGCAAGTGCCTCGATCAACACCTCCTCGCTCGATCCGATGTTGAAGACCTCGCCGACGGCCGCGGGGTGGTCCATCAGCGCGACCAGGGCGGCGACGACGTCGCTGACATCGGTAAAGCAGCGTGACTGCGTGCCGTCGCCATGAATGGTGATCGGCCGGCCCGTGAGGGCTTGTTTGATGAAGGTAGGCACGACCATGCCGAACTGCCCGGTCTGGCGCGGGCCGACGGTGTTGAACAGGCGGGCGATGATCGTGGGCAGCTTGCGTTCGCGCCAGTAGGCCAGGGCAAGGAACTCGTCGATCGCCTTCGAGCAGGCGTAGCTCCAGCGGCCCTTGCTGGTCGGCCCCAGAACCAGGCAGCCATCTTCGCGAAAAGGAACGTCGGTGGATAACCCGTACACCTCGGAGGTGGAGGCGATCAGGACTTTCTTCTTCTTCTTGTTGGCCGCGGCGAGCACCACCTCGGTGCCGTGCACATTCGTCTCGATGGTCCGCACCGGGCTCTCGACGATCAGCCTGACGCCGACCGCGGCGGCCAGATGAAAGACCACCTCGCACTGGTCCACCAGCTCGGCCACCGTGGCCGCATGATGAACGCTCTCGATCGTGTAGTGGAACCGAACATGCCCGCGCATGTGGCGGATATTGTCAATGCTTCCGGTCGAGAGGTCGTCGAGCACGAACACCTCGTCGCCCCGCTTGAGATACGCATCGGCCAGGTGCGAGCCGATGAATCCCGCCCCGCCGGTGATGAGCACGCGCATCAGTCCACATCCCCCCAAGAATCGCCCCGGCGATCAAAGCCCTGGGCGATTCTGGCCGGCGAGCTCGACAATGATCCTGGCGGAGCCGGCTCTCTCCGGCGAGCGAATACCGCGTTCAACGCCCCAGGTTGGTACTCTGCCTGTCGCTAGTATATCGGAACGGTGTCTACAACACTTGGTCTCTTTCCTTGGCGCACGTGCATCGTCATCACGCTGCGGCTCTGGCCAAGACATGCGACGGGCAGTAGGGTGAAAAGGCGGGGGTAGTGAGTTCAGCAGGTGAAGAGTACGACGCATGAGTCCGAGCCGGGGAATCGTTTATCTGGTAGGCGCGGGGCCAGGGGACCCTGGACTCTTGACCCTGCGCGGGGCAGAGGTATTGGCCCGCGCCGATTTGGTGGTTTACGACCACCTGGCCAGCGCCCGGCTGCTGGAGCTGGCTCCTCCCCATGCAACCCGGATCTGTGCCGGCAAATCGAGCGGGCATTGCACGCTCGACCAGGATCAGATCAACGGGCTCTTGCTCGAACACGCCCAGGCCGGACGGGTGGTGGTCCGGCTCAAGGGGGGTGATCCCCTGGTTTTCGGTCGCGGGGCCGAGGAGGCCGAACACCTCGCGCGCCACGGTGTTCCCTTCGAGTTCGTGCCCGGTGTCACGGCGGGGGTCGGAGTGACGGCCTACGCGGGAATCCCTGTCACCCATCGAGGGCTCTCCTCGGCCATCGCGTTCGTGACCGGTCACGGAGACCCCGAAGGCGAGGCGGAACCAAGGTCTGGACGGATCGAGCGGATCCGGCTCGACTGGTCGGCGTTGGCCCGCTTCCCTGGCACGCTGGTTGTCTACATGGGGGTGACCCACCTGGCCGCAATCTGCCGCACTTTGATCAAGGCGGGAAAAGATGGACGCACACCCGCGGCGGTCATCGAGTCGGGAACACTGCCGGCTCAGCGCGTCTTCGAGGGGACGCTGGCAACGATCGCCGAGCAGGCGCATGGCCACGATATTCACCCCCCTTCTCTGCTGGTGGCCGGCGTGGTCGTCGGGCGACGGAGCGGGCTGTCGTGGTACGAGTCGCTTCCCTTGTTCGGGCAGCGGATCGTGGTCACGCGGCCGATGGACGAGGCAGCGCGGATCGCGCCAGGGCTGGAGTCGCTCGGTGCCGAGGTCTTGCTCGCTCCCACCGTCCAGATCCTACCTGTTGCCGATCCGGGCCCGCTCGACGATGCGATCGGCCGCCTGGCCGATTTTGAGTGGCTGGTCTTCACTTCGGGCAACGGGGTCCGTTTCTTCCTGGAGCGACTGCTGAGCCGGGGCGCGGACTTACGTGCATTCGGGCACCTGAAGCTGGCAGCAATCGGCACGGCCACCGCACAAGCGCTGGCCCGCTATCATCTGCGGGCCGATCTTGTTCCCGACTCGTATCGCTCGGAAGCCCTTGCCGAGGTGCTCTCAACCCGGGCCGCGGGCCGACGGATCCTGCTTGCTCGCGCTGACCGGGGCCGGGCACTGCTCAGGGAAGAGCTCGCAAAGGTGGCCGACGTCCACCAGGTGGCCGTGTACCAGAATGCAGACGCCGAGGCGCTACCCGAACCCGTCGCCCGGCGTATCGAGTCAGGCACGGTGGACTGGATCACCCTGACGAGCTCTGCGATCGCCACCAGACTGCACGCGCTCTTGCCGGCAGCAGCTCGGAGCTTGGTCGGTCGTCAGGTCAGACTGGCCACCCTGAGTCCCGTGACGTCGGAAACCGTGACCCGACTCGGATGGGACGTCGCCGTCGAGGCGTCGATCTATACCTGGGAAGGCCTGGTACGGGCCCTGGCGGATCGTGTCGCGGCCGAGCGGAGAGAGCATTGACCGCGGGTTCTCCGCCATTGCTTCGCCTGGTAGGACGATCCAACTCCGGTCAGCGGAGCTCGAAAATCGTCTCGACTCCCTGCCAGAGCAGGAACGCGCCGCCGAGAATGAACAGGATGTCCATCGCGATGTTCCGGCCGAAGACTCCCGCCGCGAGGTCAAGCAGGAAGAGCAAGCATATCAGACCGGCAACTCCCATCGCCGAATACGTGATGATTTTCTCGGTCTGCATTGCGTGACTCTCCGCTGAGTGAGAGGCAAATTCCGCCGAGACCAATTTACTACATTTTCCGGATAGGGCGAGGTCATCCGTGGTGGGGAACCCGACAGCAAGCACAAGAACCGCCGCAGTCGAGTTCTTCCGGTTCTCGACCGGGCGGTGCCGTCTTGCCATCGATGGGTGACACGGGAGCGATGGCGGCTGGAGAGCCAAGCAAAGCCGCCGCTGGCTCTCCAGTCGCCCTTGGGGCTTGAATTGCTCGTCGCTTCCGCGCCGGCGTTAGCTGGGACGGATCGGAATGGTCCGCGGCTGGGCTGCCCGGCGCTTGGGCATCCGGACGGTCAGGACGCCGTTCTTGGCGTCCGCCTGGGCGGCATCAAAGTCGACATCACCGGGGACCATGACCTGCCGGAGGAACGTGCCGAACCGCCGCTCCCTGACCTGGAGCTGCGCTTCGGGCAGCTCGCCGATTTCCTTCACGCCTCGGAGGATCAGCAAGTTGCCGCTGATGGAGAGCTCGATCTTCGTCGGATCCACGCCCGGGATCTCCGCCACAACGATCGTGTCTTCCGGGGCCTCGTAAACGTCGATCAGCGGGCTCCATCCGGAGGGCTCCAGGTCAGTGGGAGGGCTCTGTCCACCGCCGCGGCCCTCGGGCTGAAAGTAGTCCTCAAGCACCCGCGCCAACTCGTTCTGAAGAAAATTGAACGGGATGAAAGATTCGCGACGCCACTGGTTTGACCGGCCCATGGATTGACTCCAGAAGTTTGCAAGTAATTGATCGAAGACTGATGGTGATTTCCGCGGTTGTCTCGGGTCCTGAGCGAGCCGGCTGCGCGGTCGATCAGGTTCCTGAGGGCGACTATCCCGCCGGTAAGTTCCGGCCGGTTCACGATCGGATCTCGATCCGCCTGGCTCGAGCCCGATCGGCCTTGGGCAGGACGAGGCGAAGAACCCCGTTGCGAAGTTCCGCCGTGATCCGCTCGCGATCGACCTCGTCGCTGAGGATGAACGACCGGTAATAGTCGCCAACGTGATACTCTTCGTGCAGCGTCCGGGCGCCTTCGGGTGCCGGCGGCTCAATACGTGCGTGCAGGCTCAGGACGTTGTCCTCGAGCTGGATGAACAGGTTGGACTCTGTGGCGCCCGGCAGGTCGGCCTCCAGGGTCAGACCGTCCGGACCCTCGTGGATATCAATCGGCGGAGTGAAGGCCTGATGCAGTTCCGGGCTGGCCTCCGCAAACACCCCCGGCGCGGCTGCCTGCGGCGGCTGGTGACCGATCGTGACGCGGATCGAAGGATGCGTGACTTTCATGGTAATAGCTCCTATGGGATGGCTCGTCCTGGAACGGCCGCGCGGAGTTCAACTGCCCGAGTTCACCGCGATGTGCCTGGGCCTGGCGCTTTCGGCCTTGGGCAAGTTGACCGTCAGAATACCGTTCGTGAAGGTGGCCGACACCTGGGTGCTGTCAACCCGGTCGGGCAAGGTGATCGTCCGGGACCACCGTCCCACGGGTCGTTCCTGCCGGCGATAGCTGTCGTCCTTGACGCCCTCGGGGCGCTTGCGTTCTCCGCGCATCGTTAATGTCTCGCCGGTGATGGTCAGCTCGACTTCCTCGGCAGCCACCCCGGGCAACTGGGCGGACAGGATGTAACCCTCTCCCGCGTCATAGAGGTTCACCGGTGGATACTGCCGCACATTTCGCAAGGGCTGGAAGGGATCGAGGCTGTCGAACAGTCGCCCCACCTCGCGCTGCAGCTCACAAAGTGGGTCCCACCGCCCCTGCCACTGCGGACCGTTCATGGAACCGCCCTCCAAGATACAAAGTTCGGGTCCTCGGAAGAGTCCAGGAGGCAGAGCTCGTGCCAATTTGGCCGAATGCTCTCGAAAGGTTCCTCTGACTGCGACATAAAGTGCATTATGATATATACTTAAAGACAGTCATTCAACCGCGGTCCAGGGTATTTCGAGCGTCGACGCCTGGGGTGCTCGATGTCAATTTGACAGAGAATTTCTCCCGCCCAGATTCGATTGCCAAAATGGCAGTTTGGGGCGACTTGAGGCTTTGCCACGTCACCTGGAGGTTTCGGAGAATGGCGGTCTCGTCGGCAGCAGGCTCGACCGTGAGCCACTCGGTAAGGCTTTCGGAATCTCGGCCCACAGGTATTGTTTCGCCATCCACGGTCAGCGCGACCCGGCCGGCCTGGCGAGAAACCTGGACTCGATGCCAGGACGCCAGCGCGTTGGCTGATTCTGAGTGACCATCGGCACCTGTGCCCGATGGCAGTGGGGAATCGAGCGCGAGACCCACCAGGCGAATCCGGGAAAGAGCGAAGCGAGAAGCATGGATTTCGACAACCAGCTCGAATTGCGCCGGGAGGGGAAGCGGCAGAGCATAGAACGTACCGCGGCCGCGGGAATTGCTGTTTTGAGGCGAAGCAACGAACTGGTTGATTCGAAACGTATTGGGCGTGTCGGTCACGAATGAAGATCCAGCGGACAGCGGCGGACGGTCCACCAGCGCGAGGCTCACGCAGACGCTCGGAATGGCCAGCCCCACAACGAGCAAGCGCGCAGACAGGGCCCACCACCGCGGCGGCTTTGGCTCGAGCGGGTACGGGCAGTGAAGTAACATCAAGACTCGTTGCAAAAGCGGGCTCTGGAAGCCGCCGTCGGCCCAACTGCCGGATTGTAAGGACAGGGATTCGACGATCGTCCGGGCCGGGTTTGGTCCCTTCCGAGGAGCGGCAAGGGCGACGAGCCGGGTTGCATAGCCGGCCGGCGAACCGGTCAGCATGACCACCTTCCGGTCGGCCAGAAATTCCTGATCGATCCGCAACTGGGCACGCAGCCGCCACAGGAAAGGAAGAAAGAACCAGAGGCTCTGCGCCAGGGTCGCCGCGGCACTGAAGTAGGTATCCCCCTGGGCGGCATGAGCCAGTTCGTGCAGCAGGATAATCTTGAGCGACTCCTTGTCGAAACCCCGTTCATCATAGACCGGGGGAATCAGAATGAACGACCGGATCAGGCCTACCAGTACTGGCCGGTTGATTCGCGCCGATACCCGCAGCCCGGGGAACGGCAAGCGTTCGTCCACCTGCTGAACCAGCTCGTCATAAAGCTGACGCGCTGCCGGGGACGGCTCGACGGATCCTCCAACGAGGCGCTGGACTCCCCAGAACCCGAGAACAGACCAGAACATGGCAACTGATACGCCCGTCATGTACATGAGCGCGAGGATCCGACGCGTCCAGGGACCGGTCCGCCAGGTGCCCTCCCCTGGTGATCCGGTCGTTGAGCGTGCCTGTGTCGTCGGATCGCTCAGCGATTGTCTGGGGGAATCGCCGGCTGCCGAGGAAGCCGGCCGTGTGCGGCTCGCCCCTGGCTCATGTCCGGTAAACCATGCCGGCGTGCGCAACCGCGCGAGGGGATCGGTCGCGACCAGCGGGAACATGAAGAGCGCCAGAACGGTGGCCGCCTGGGCCAGGACGATCCGACGGGTCGGCTGCTGGCAGAGGAGCATCAGCAGGATGACAAGACTGAGCAGAATGGCCGTTGCCAGGGTTGCGTCGACCAGTATCTGACCGAACCAGTCCAACCCGACCCACATCTCAGGAGCCCTTCGACCTGCATGATGGCGGCGCACTTCACAACAGATATGGTCGTCAGGCGAGACACCCCCGGGCAAGCCGCGAGTGCGGAAACGCCCCAGTATCGCGAAGGACCAAGTCAGTGCCGTCGCTGACGGCCACTTCCCTGGCCCTTTGAGCCCTGGACACGTAATTGAGCGTGACCTGGACGGTCCATTGGCGTCAAGACGCTGGGGTCAGTTGCTCCTCGTGTGCGTAGGGATTCTCAATGAATTGCCGCTGCGCCTCGTCAATCATGGCACGCAGGCGGTCGAGGTCCTCGGGGGTCGGCGGCTTCGAGTCCAGCAGGGCCACCATCACCCGATCCAGCGCCCCGTCGAAAACGCGATCGACGAAGCGCCTCGTCAGCTCGCGGATGGTCCGCTCTGACGACTTCTTGGGGAAGTAGATGAACGTTCTACCTTCCACGACATGACGGACCAGGCCCTTTTTTTCCTCCATGATGTTGAGCAGGGTCTGTACCGTACTGTAGGCTACCGGTCCGGTCTCCCGGTTCAGGTCGTCCTGAACCTCCCGGACGCTGGCCTTCTCCCGAGCCCATAAGATCTTCATGATCTCGAGCTCCCGATCGGTCACCATCTGAGTCTTTCGCACAACAACCTCCGGGAAATGACAGGAAAAACGTGAATAATCATCTCCATAAGCTACCCCGCTCCAGGGGACTACGCAAGCCTAAGTAAATCGGAATTAGCATGTCTGCCGGCGCGGCTGTCCCGCTCCGTGAGAACGACAGAGCTGCTGAGATGGTCAGTCCTTGCCGATTTCTCTTATTTCTCCAACTACCCCCGATTCCACAATTCTGAGCACAGATCTGGGCCGCCACTTGCGAGACGAACCTGCGATAGCCTGCGTACAAGCATGGTTGGGAATTCAGCGAGCCAGCGGCGATTCAAAGGGGATGGGTGGGGAAGCGGCATGACCGCGACGAGCTTGGCTTGAGAGCGGGAGTGTTCGCTGCCGGCGAATCGTAAAGGGGACAGTCCTATTACTCGTCGAAGAATAGGTGGTTTAGGCAATTTTCCGTGATGACTCGCCCGCTGTGACCGAAGGACGGGAGTTGCCGTCCTCGCGGTCCAAGGCTGTATTCCAGGCACAACCTCGAATTGCCTCGGTGATCACCTGATAGCATACCCTCTGGCCGACGCTCGAGCAGATCGAGGCATGGCGGGTTTCCCACGTGAATAAGTCAAGGACAAGGAAATCGAAAGTTTCCTAAATTCTCCAAACGCCCGCCGTAAATAGCAATGTCCCCTTTATCCCCCCCGCCCCCTGGGTAGCCCCTTCTGCGCCCCCCTCGATCCAGCACGCGCGGCCACTCGGTCCTGGCTGTTGGCGCGCCTCTAAGCCTGCCGAGCGACCAGATTAACCACCGCAACTTGGCCGTGCTCACTGCCGTCTAGCTCGATGGGGACCGACTCGCCGGCCCGTGCGCTGTAGCGAACCACATCCGTATAGTGGGCCACCCTGCCCCGCCGGGTTGGCCCCGTCCAGACCTCGATGAGGGTGTCAGGGCCCTTGAGACGAACAATCAGGTAGATGGGAATGGCTGCCGCGGCGTACCGGCGCCACTTTCGCCCACGATCGCGGTGGTAGGTCGCGTCGGAGAGCTCAACCAGCAGGGCGACGTCGCGAGGTCGCGGGTGCCGGGCGGCGTAGATCGCGTCGCTTCCGCGCAGCACCGCAATGTCCGGCTTGGGCGCCCAGTAGCGGCCGATCAAGATAGACGTTACCGACAAAAGTCCCGGGTAGTAGCCTGGGGAAGAGAGGATGCTTGG
This sequence comes from Isosphaeraceae bacterium, assembly GCA_049516015.1. Taxonomy (GTDB): domain Bacteria; phylum Planctomycetota; class Planctomycetia; order Isosphaerales; family Isosphaeraceae; genus Aquisphaera. Next base: position 20,791 of record JBEKTN010000018.1, read on the forward strand.
GAAAGATGAGAAGCAAACATTTGTCTCTAATGACTTTATGACGTAGAAATCTTCGAAACATCCATCAACTTCGCTCGATCAAAATGAACACGCGTTCAATTTTGTCGGTGATGTCAAGATAGGCTTTTCTTCCCGGATGGTCCACCCGTCTTGCGCAAGCACGGCACGCAGCGCCTCGTGAAGCCGCCCGACGGCGAAGGTGTGCGGTGGCAGGTCGGTCATTGCATAGATCTTTCCGGCGACCAGCTCGACCTTCTGGTCCTCAAAGATGCCGGCGGCCATCATGCGGTGGAATTGCCGGACGTCGAAGTGATAGCTTCGTGCAGCGTTTGTCAAGAGGCCAGTCATGGGGCAAACCCTCCTTGCTTAAGTTAGCGGAATTCGACATCCGAAGCAAGCGAGCCGTCCGCGGCGAACGGAAACCAACGGCACGCCGCCATCGGCGCGGCGCATGTGGCACGATCGTAGTAGCTAGAGGACATGCAAAGCAGTATTAATCTCTCCGGGGACCAAGCAAGCGAAGACGACCGCCGGGACGCGATCGAGCCATTCACGAGGGTAGCAGCCACCGCCGACCATAGCCCCCACCGCCTGACGACCAAGCTCAGCGGACCCGGCCACGGACCACTGAGCTATGAGATCAGACAGAGCGCGACTCGTGGCCGAGCTCCGCTGCGGCGCGAGGTCAGGCTGGCGAATGGCCTTGCATCAGCGACCGGAGCGCCTGGTTGACCGACTCGTCCGTCGGGAAGGCAGCTCGAACGTCGGGAGCCAGCAACACCAAGTTCGTCCCGGCGCGGTAGCGCTCCAGATACTTGCCGCGGACACCCCCTTTGAGCACCGAGGCGTCGTACTCGGGACGGAGGTCGTTGTCCTTGGGGCTCAGATCATCCTTCCTCATAAAGTTTCCTCTCTTTGCGCGTCGCGCGGCGGGCGCTGATGATGCGGGTGAATTCGCCCCGGTCGGTGTGCGATACGACAAGCAACTGTCCCTCGCTGGAATGGCCGAATGTCAGAAAGCGATCCTCTTCCTCGGAATGATCGGGATCCGAGAACGTGATGGCCAATGGATCGCCAAAGACGATGCCCGCCTCATGGAAGGAGACGCCGTGCTTGGCGAGATTACGCGCGGCCTTCTCCGGCTCCCACTCGAACTCCATAGGATTACCGTAGCCCGCCAAGACTGGCCAGGCAAGGGGGTCGGCATGGCACCTCGTCGAGGGATGTTTCCGGCTCGGGTTCGAGGATGCCTGTCGTGAGCACGTGGCAATCGATCTCCGTGCGGCCAGCAACTCGCGCGTACACAAAGCCGCGCCGCTGGAGAGGTCAAGCTAACAATGGATCGAGGAGAAGATAAGGCGCATGGGTTACCGGGGAGAAAGGCCCTGATGAGGAGTACTGATGGGGTTGGTCCCGTAGAACGAACCCACTACGATGGCGATCATTCCATCAAGAAGAGACCACCTTCCTGAGACACTCGCAAGGGTCGGGCGATTCTGTCGTAAACTCAGTATGTCGGCATAGTGCGGAGGGTCTTTGTCAATTCGGTGTGTGACGCAGATCCGCGCGCCGCCCAGGCGGAAGGGCGGCGCGCGGCGTGTGAGTTCTTTGACACGCGGAAACCAACCCGCCTGATCTGAGGGTCGTGCAAGTCTTGCAGGATAGCCAGGTAATAAGGGCTGGCGAAAGTTTGACGGTTCGTAGAGGGGCCGGGTTCACCGCGGATTGACTGAACAGCACGCGGTTCGGGCCCAGCGGTCGTCAAAAAAGCGCCAAACAAAGCCAATTGGAATCAGCCACAAATCACTCGCCCTCAAAGAGTTAACGTCGGATTGATTCGGACTTCTTTATGCAAAACGAACCCAATTCCGGGTCGTTGAGGCCGCGACTTTGGAGCAAGGACGTTGGGGGCCAACCACGTTTCCTTGGTGCCAGAAAGTGGGTGGCTCTTTCCACTGCTCGGACCCAGCTCGGCGGAGCGCCTTAACCCAAGCGTACGCGCGCAAGGTGGGCGGAAACGAACCAAGTGATGTGATCGAGTGTCTCGGAGTCGTGATTCAGGGGCGCCGTCTGGTAGAATCTGGAGACGGACCGGGCCAAGAGGCCCTCTGTGAATCCAACCACGCTGGCCGACAAGACATGACGCGAATCGCCATTTACGACACAACCTTGCGTGACGGCAGCCAGGGCGAGGGGGTCAACTTCTCCCTGCAGGACAAGCTCATGATCACCGCCCGTCTCGATGAACTGGGCGTTGACTATGTCGAAGGGGGCTATCCGCTTTCCAATCCCAAAGATTACTCCTATTTTCGTGCCGTGAGCGAGCTTCCTCTCCGTCACACCAAGGTTGCGGCGTTCGGCATGACCAGACGCCGTGACCTGGCCGCGGCAGACGACCACGGTATGAAGGCCCTGGTAGCCGCCAGGACCCCGGTCGTGACGATCGTGGGCAAGACCTGGGACTTGCATGTCCGCGAGGTGCTCGGCGTCTCCCTGGATGAGAACCTGCGGATGATCGCCGATTCGGTTGCCTTCTGCGCAGCCAGTGTGCCCGAGGTCGTCTACGACGCCGAGCACCTCTTCGACGGTTTCAAGCACAATCCCGATTACGCGCTGCGAACCTTGAGGGCTGCCGCCGATGCCGGGGCCGCCTGGATCGTCCTTTGCGACACCAATGGCGGCTCGCTTCCCGAAGAGATCGCCGAGGCCGTCCAGCAGGTTGCGCGTGAGCTTGCTGTTCCGCTCGGCATTCACACGCACAACGACGGCGAGCTGGCCGTGGCCAACTCGTTGGCCGCCATACGGCACGGGGCGCGCCAGGTTCAGGGCACGATCAACGGCCTGGGTGAGCGGTGCGGCAACGCCGACCTCTGCAGCGTCATCGCCAACCTGGCGATCAAGTATCCCGATTACCAGGTGCTCTTGCCCGGCAAGCTGGTTCACCTCACGGAGGTCTCCCGTTACGTCTACGATACGGCCAACATGAATTTCCGGCCTGATCAGCCCTTCGTGGGGGTCAGCGCATTCGCTCACAAGGGGGGGATGCATGTTCACGGCGTGCGCAGGATCGCAGCCAGCTACGAGCACATCGACCCCGAAACCGTCGGCAACGAGCGCAGAGTGCTCGTGAGCGAGCTTTCCGGCAAGTCGAACATCGCCGAGAAGCTCGCCGAATATGGGCTGGAACAGGATTCGGCGCTCCTCGCTCGCGTCCTCGACCGGGTCCAGGAGTTGGAGAACGAGGGCTACCAGTTCGAGGCGGCCGAAGCGTCGTTCGTACTGCTTGTCGACCGGCTGGCCCAGCGGCACAACGCTTGGTTCCAGCAGCTAGGTTTCCATGTCAGCGTCTCGCGCATGGGGCGGCGTGAGACCCTGACCGAGGCCACGATCAAGCTTCAAGTCGGCGATCATCTGGAGCATACCGTGAGCGAGGGCGACGGCCCGGTCAATGCCCTCGATGGCGCGCTGCGCAAGGCCCTCGAGCGACACTACCCCCGGCTCTGTGAGATGCACCTGGCGGATTACAAGGTCCGGGTCATCAATGCTCGGGCAGGCACCGCGGCCCGCGTGCGGGTCGTGATCGAGAGCCGCGACCATGACTCGGTCTGGGGGACCGTCGGCGTCTCCGAGAACGTCATCGAGGCAAGCTGGCTGGCGCTCATCGATGCCTTCGAGTACAAGCTTTCCCGGGACGCGCGGTCCCGGCCCAACGAGCAGACCGCCGCGACCGCCGACGCACCTCGATGACGGTCAATCCATTACACTCTTTCAGACCTCCGGAAGGAGACCAACCATGACTGACCCAGAGCCCAGGTCCGACCTGGCCCGGCTGACCGGAGATGAGTTCTCCCGCTACTTCGAACACCTGGCCCATCGGGTCGACCACTTCGTTCACGCGGTTCCCGCCGGGTCGCTCTGGACCAAGCCCTTCCCCTTCGGCAACAGCATCGGCCACCTGGTCCTGCACCTGACGGGTAACCTGAACCACTACGTCGGGGCTATGATCGCCGGCAGCGGTTACGAGCGTCAACGCGAGAACGAGTTCACCGATCCAGCCCACCCTCCCGTGGAAGTGCTGCTGAGCCAGTTCCACGAGGCCGTGGCGATGGTCAAGAGCACGCTGCACTCACTCGACGACGAGGGGTTCAAGGTCGCGGTCGAGCACAACGTCCCCATTCAGACGCGGCTCGGCCTCTTCCTCGTTTGCCTCGCTCACATGAACAACCACATCGGCCAGATGAGCTACCTCGTGCAGGCGCTTCAGCCGGGGAATGAGCAGAAGCCGCAGTGGTGAGCGCACGGACGCATGGAGAATGACCTGGGAGACCGAGGCATGTCGACACAACTTCGGAAGACGGATGCCGGCCGGCGTCCCTACCGCCTGACCGCTGAACAGGTCGAACGGATGCTCGAGGCGGGTATCATCCCCGCAAGAGATGATCTCGAATTGATCGGGGGTGTTCTCTACAAGATGGTCAAGAAAGAGCCCCACAACTTCGCCGTCGGCCAGGTCGCCGAGTCACTGCGGCGTCTCTTGCCCACCGGTTTCCACGTTCGTGAAGAGAAGTCCCTCCGCCAGGGCAAGCGGAGCCTGCCCGAGCCCGACGTCGTCGTGGCGGTCGGCCGGTCGGGTGACTACCGTCCTCAGCCACCGTCAACGTCCGAAGTTCCGCTCATCGTCGAGGTTTGCCACCACACTCAGAAGGCCGATTTCCAGGACAAGTACCGGCGGTATGCCGCCGCCCGGGTTCCGGTCTACTGGATCGTCGACCTGCACCACAGGCGCGTCGAGGTTTTCACCGGCCCGGTCGGACAGGGGGCCATGGCAAGCTACTCGGCACGCGTCTCTTATCCGGAGGGCGGGACCGTGCCGGTTCTACTGCTCGGGAAGGAGATCGGGGTGGTCCATGTCGCCGATCTTCTGCCCCCGTCCGCCTTGACGTCATGAAAAGCATGCCGCCAACACTCAGTAGCTTGTCACATTCGTTTCAAAGAATCCGCATGAATATCAACGAGATCCCCAAGCAATATGACCCCAAGGATGCCCAGGATCGGTGGTACGAGTTCTGGGTTCAGAACGGTTACTTCCACGCCGATCCAGCCAGTGACCGGCCGGCTTACTGCATCGTGATTCCGCCGCCCAATGTCACCGGAGCGCTGCACCTGGGCCATGCGCTGAACAACACGCTGCAGGACGTCTTGATCCGCTGGCGGCGGATGCAGGGGTATGAGTGCCTCTGGATGCCCGGCACCGACCACGCCGGGATTGCCACCCAGGCGGTCGTCGAGAAGCGGCTGCTCGAGGAAGAGAAGAAGTCCCGCCACGACCTGGGACGCTCGGCGCTCGTCGCGCGAATCTGGGCCTGGAAGGACGAGTACGAGAAGCGGATCTTGAACCAGCTCCGGCTCATGGGCTGTTCCTGCGACTGGGACCGCACGCGGTTCACGCTCGACGAGGTCTGCTCGCGCGCCGTGCGGCGGACCTTCTTCAATCTGTTCCAGGCCGGCAAGATATTCCGGGGCAAGCGGCTGGTCAACTGGGACACCCAGCTCCGCACCGCGGTAGCCGACGACGAGATTTACTACGAAGAGACCCAGGGCCATCTCTGGACCATCAAGTACCCGGTCGCCGACTCTGCCGAGGTCCTGCACGTGGCCACCACCCGCCCCGAGACCATGCTCGGCGACACGGCGGTCGCGGTCCATCCGGAAGATCCCCGGTACAAGCACCTCCTGGGCAAGATGGCCGACCTGCCGCTGACGGGCCGGCGGATCCCGATCATCGCCGACTCCGTGCTGGTCGACCCGGCCTTCGGCACTGGCTGCGTCAAGGTGACGCCCGGGCATGACCCCAACGACTACCAGGCCGGACAGCGGAACGACCTGCCGACCATCGACCTGATGAGGCCCGACGGCACCTTCAACGAGGCGGCCGGTCCGTACGCGGGGCTGGACAGGTATCTCGTGCGCAAGCGCGTGGTTGAAGATCTGAAGCAGCAGGGGCTCCTGGAACGCGTGGACACGCATGTCCTGCGCCAGGGACACTCCGATCGTTCCAAGACCCCGATCGAGCCCATCCGGTCCGATCAGTGGTTCATCCAGATGGGCGACGATCCCGACGGTCGTCCGGGATTCGCCCAGCAAGCGATGGATGCCGTGACCTCGGGCCGGGTGATGATTCACCCCGAGCGCTACGCCAAGAGCTACCTTGACTGGCTGGGCGAAAAGCGCGACTGGTGCATCAGCCGCCAGCTCTGGTGGGGGCACCAGATCCCGATCTGGACCTGCGAGACCTGCTCCGAGGCCGATCTGGCGCGCGCTTTCCGGGGCCGCGACGACGTTTTCTGGCGCCAGAGCGAGACCGGAGGCTGGCTGATCTCCGCCGCGACCGATCCCGCGCCCGATGCGCTCGGACCCGGCCACACCTTGACCCAGGATCCCGACGTCCTCGACACCTGGTTCAGCTCGGCTCTCTGGCCCCACTCGACCCTGGGCTGGCCGGAGCAGACACCCGAGCTCGCCAAGTTCTATCCCACGAGCGTCCTCTCCACGGCCCGCGACATCATCACGCTCTGGGTTGCCCGGATGGTGATCTTCGGCCAGTTCAACATGGGAGACGTCCCGTTCCATCACGTCTACATCCATCCGGTCATCCAGGACGGCCAAGGGAAGCGCATGTCCAAGTCAGCGGGCAACGGCGTGGACCCCGTCGACATCATCGCGATCTACGGCGCCGATGCCCTCCGCTACACCCTTGCCCTGGGTGCCACCGAGACTCAAGATTTGCGGATGCCCATCGAGAAGCTCAAGCTGCCCGATGGGAGAAAGATCAACACGTCCGAGCGGTTCGAGCAGGGACGGAACTTCGCCAACAAGTTCTGGAACGTCGCCCGGTTCGCGATCATGAATCTGGAGGGTTATTCGCCCGGTCCGCTGGCACTCGAGGCCCTGCCCATCGAGGACCGCTGGATCCTCGCCGGGCTTGACGAGACGATCGCCGAGACCACCGTCGACCTGGAGGCATTCCGGTTCGCCGAGGCGACCAGGCGGCTCCGCGAGTTCACCTGGGGCGAGTTCTGCGACTGGTACGTCGAGTTCGTCAAGACGCGGCTCCGTGACCCGGATTCGAACTCCCGTCCGGTCGCCCAGCGTGTGGTGGCCGCCGTCCTGGACACGCTCTGCCGGCTGCTCCATCCGGTGATGCCGTTCCTGACCGAGCAGATCTGGCAGCCTCTCGGTCAGCTCGCCCCGACCCGTGGCATCCCCGCCCCGCGCCCCGCCGAACTGAGCGTTTGTGTCGCCTCCTGGCCCCGCCCTCTGGGCTGGACCGATCCGGAGGCCCGCGCGACCGTCGCCCAGTGGCAGGAGAAGATCCAGACGCTCCGCAACTTGAAAGCCGAAAGGAACGTTCCCAAGGAGGCCAAGATCGCGCCCATCATCGTCGCCGAGGGACCCGTCGCCGACCGCTTGCGCCAGGGTGAGGCCTTCCTCAAGAGCCTGACGAACGCGGCCGCGGTCACGATCGCCACGACTGCCCCGCAGCCCCCGGACTCGGCGATCGCCGTTCTCGGAGATGCCGAGGTGATCCTTCCCCTGGAAGGTCTGATCGACAAGGAAGCAGAGATCGCCAAGCTGCGCAAGACCCTCGCCGATCTGGAACGTCAGATCGGACCGCTCAAGGCCAAGCTGGCCAATGATGGGTTCGTCTCCCGCGCTCCGGCCGAAGTGGTCGAGGGACAGCGGGCCAGGCTGACCGAGCTGGAAACCCAGCGCGCCGCGGTGGCCGCCCTGATCGACAAGGACCGCCCGGGCTGACTCCCGTTCCGCGCGTTGACGGCGTGGCGCAGCCCCTTTATGATCGAGTTGTTACTTTCCAAAGACGACGCCGGCGCGGTGAACCCCGCGGCTGCCCCAGCCAGCCTCGCGTGCGCCAACCAGGGCACTGCAGGCGATGGGTCGTCTCGAGCAAGCTCAGAGAGGTATCGTGCCGTGCCGGTCCAGATGGAACTCATGCGGATCATCATCAACGAGAATAGCGATCAGCATATCATTTTCCTCAAGGAAGTCGAAGGCGATCGCATGTTCCCGATCGTGATCGGCATCTTCGAGGCCTCGAGCATTGACCGGCGCGTCAAGAACCAGCCGACCCAGCGCCCGCTGACTCATGACCTGCTGGCGAACACGGTCGAGCTTCTGGGAGGGGAGTTGCAGGACATTTACATCAACGAGCTGCGCGAGCACACCTATTTCGCCAAGCTGCGGATCCGACACGACGGCGAGCTCATCGAGGTCGATTCGCGCCCCAGCGACGCCATCGCGCTGGCCGTGACCGTCGACGTGCCGATCTACGTGGCCGAAGACATCATCGACGAGGTCGGCCAGTGAACGACCCTCGCTCCTGCCGCGCGGCCCGACGCCGCTGATCCGTTTGCCTTTGCCTTTGCCTTTGCCATTTGCCATCTGCCATCTGCCATCTGCCATCTGCCATCTGCCATCTGCCATTTGCCATCTGCCATCTGCCATCTGCCATCTGCCATCTGCCATCTGCCATCTGCCATTTGCCATTTGCCATCTGCCATTTTGTCTGAGCTTCCGGAGGGGTGCCAGAGTGGTTGATCGGGACGGTCTTGAAAACCGTTGACAGGTTCCGCCTGTCCGTGGGTTCGAATCCCACCCCCTCCGCTACAACGACCAAAGGGAATCACCAAGATCGACCGAACCCACCCGCTTGTTGAGCGATGTGCCCCTCGGAAATGGTCGATTTCGCGGTTGTGCTGCTCGAATCGCAACTCGGGGGCGGCGGCGGTGATCGCATGGAAATCGCAGCCGTGCACGAAGCAGGTCTGATCGTCCACCAGCCGTCTTTAGTTGTAATAAAGAAATGGTTCCGCAGGCCGAAGTCCGCCCGGCGAAGATCCTGGAAGTTCGTCGCGCACTGCCGTGAACGGCGGCTGTGTAGCACCACGAGCTGGTGGCCTCGGAGTGTCCGGGTGCAATGACGCCAAGCTCGAGGAACTTTGGTTGACTGCCCGGCGATGAGCCTCGTGGCCAGCCGCGTGGATCTGTTGCAGGCCTTTGAACAGCCAAGTAGATTGGTCGCAGGAGAAGAAGGTCTCGGAAACGGTTTTGAGGTGCTTGCTGATCGTGGATGCCAATTTCACCACACGGGTCCGACCTACTGCGAATCGAACCTGCGCCGACGCCGACCGTGTGAACCGGCCTGGCCGGCCCGGCTCTATCCTTTTGTGGCAGCTCCTGCCGGTCGATACTTCTCCTCAAAAGCCGGCGTGGCGGAATGGCAGACGCTGAGGACTTAAAATCCTCTGGGCGGGAACGCCCGTGTGGGTTCGACTCCCACCGCCGGTACTCTGAATCAGACCGTCTCAACCGGGCAAGTCCCGAAATTTCCGGGATTCGAGCAACATCGGAGGTTGATGCCTCGATTTCGTCATCCCGTCCCAATCCGGCCGTTCCCGTCCCTTCCCGGAGTCTGCGCGCTACCCGCGTTTGCGTAGTAGCGCCTGCCCCGGAGGATAACCCCCGGGCCCCCGGCTTGCCGGGGTGGGCCGCCGTGGTCGAAGCATGGCCAGGCCTGCCCGAGGCCCTGAAGGCCGGCATCGTGGCGATGGTCCGCGCGTCGCGTTCGTGGATTCACTCCCTCCCCGGGGTGGAGTGGACGACAACCGGGGCGGCCGCCCCGACCGGGTTCCCCACCTGCTCCCCACCTGCCAGCAGGTGAGGCGCTCGACCAGGCCGGCCAAGTCGAGGCCCTCGAGGAACTGACCTGACCGGCCGGGTCGAGGCCCCGGGCGATCGCCCCGCCAGGCCGCCGCATTGGCGCCAGGACGGGCCGCTGGCCGCGTACGGGGAAAACCCTTCAGGCCATCGACCCGCGGCTCCTTGGATGACCGTTCTAGGCCCCTCCCCGGTCCTCTGTTCCTTCACTGTTCCTCAGAGAATCTCGACCTGTTACTTACCTGTTCTCAGGACCCGGATATTCCCTGTTCCTTGCCTGTTCTTCAGGGAACGCGCCCGGCGGGGGGAACCCGGCGTTCGAAACCGAGTAGCCCCGGATTGAAGGTGATCTCCATTGTCAATGCTTCCCCGTCGCACCGGTAACGCGCATTCCTGAGGACCTTGGACTTGAGCCCAAGGAGGTTGCCTGACCAGAGCACGAACCGACCCACCCCACCACTCGTCACAACCCTTCTGGACCCTGCCCTGCATTCTCGATCGCACTGTTCTGTTATGCTGGCCCTGCCGATTAGGACTCAATGACACTCCGCTTTCTGCCCCCTCATGAGTAAGGCTTGAGACCTGATGCCCATACCGATTGAACGGATTTCGGTATGCAATCTCCTTTCGTTCGGCGAGTCGGCCGAACCGCTCGAGCTGCGCCCGCTGAACGTCCTGATCGGTATCAACGGTTCAGGCAAGTCCAACCTCATCGAGACGATTGGCCTACTTGCCAGCATGAATACGCAGAGCGGAATGTCTGGTTACATCGGCCGAAGTGGAGGGATCTTGAATTGGCTATGGAAGGGTACGGAAGCAGTCCCCATAGCAAGGCTTGATGTCTCGGGCGGACTTCTGGATGGAAGGCATTTCAAGCACCGGACCGATTTCACTCGCGTTGAGCAATCCATCGAGGTGGTTGACGAGTCGGTTACTCTCAGGCTTCGAGGAGAGCGCCATCAACCGAAGCCTCTTTTCGGTTATGAGAAGGGCGTTCCGGTCGTTCCGGTCTTCAGGCCCCATGGGAGGGCGAGATTTCTCAAGCGCTCAGACGTCAATTTCACGCAATCGATCTTGTGGCAGGACCAGCTTGAGGAAATTGCCAACAACCTGAGTCCTCTGTCGCGTCTCTACCGCTCATTTCGGATCTACCGAATGAGCCATATCGAACAAGCGAAACAGCCCCAGCGAACCGATTCGTCGGGTGATTACTTGAGCCCGGACGGGACGAACCTGAGCGCTGTGTTGAGCCGTTTGATGCAACGCAAGGGTTTCCAAAAAAAGCTTATCGATAAATTAATCACATTCTACCCGGAATTCGAGGATCTTAGGGTGATCCCTGAAGCCGGGACGCAGCAGATTTACTTCCAGGAGAGGGACCTTTACAGTTTGGTCCCCGCCAGCCGCCTATCCGATGGCACGTTCCGGTGGTTGTGCCTGTTGGCCATCCTCCTCCACCCCGAACCTGCCCCGCTTATCTGCATCGAGGAGCCTGAGATCGGGTTCCACCCCGACATTGTGGTCGAGTTGGCCGAACTCCTCCGTGAGGCATCAAAGAGGATGCAACTCATCGTGACGACGCACAGCAGGACCTTGGTCGATGGCCTGACCAGCACTCCGGAAGATGTCATCGTCTGCGAGAAGGACCAAGGCTCGACGAGACTCCGCAGGCTCGTCGCGGACGAGCTGAAGGTGTGGTTGGAAAACTACTCGTTAGGCGAACTCTGGAGGCGCGGTCAAGTCGGAGGGAACCGCTGGTGAGCGTCACAATCTACGTCGAGGGCGGCGGGGTTGGGGACCTCTCTCTCACCAAGTGCCGGAGGGGATTTCGGGAATTCTTCAAGCGACTTCTTCCGGGGAAAGACTTCGTCAAAGTATGGCCATGCGGTGGCCGAGGTGAAGCTTTCAGAAACTTCACGGTGGCCCTCAAGACGCTCAAGCCCGGTGATTTTGTCATCCTGTTAGTCGATTCCGAGGGGCCGGTCGAACCCAACGTTTCCCCGTGGGATTACCTGAAGGAGAACAAAGGAGACCAATGGAAAAGGCCCGTAACGGCTGACGATGACCAGGCCCACCTGATGGTCCAATGCATGGAAGCCTGGTTCATGGCGGACAGGGAAGCCGTTGTGAAATACTTCGACTCGGGTCTGAAGACTGACCACCTGCCGCCCCCGGTCAATGGCGATATTGAAGGAATCTCCAAGGCCAAGATCGACGACTCCCTTGACAAAGCCGCCAGGAAGTTCAACAAGGCCAGGGGAACCAAGAAGCAGGGATATGACAAGGTCGAAGATGGCTTTCCACTCCTGGAAGTCATCGACCCCAAGAAAGTCTGCGAAGCCTCGAAACACGCTCGTCGACTCAGGGAAACCTTGGAGAGTAAACTCCCCGATCGACGATGAGGCCCCTCTCATGCACGCAAATTTGTCGGCCGCGCTCCCCGCTCGTTTCCTGATTCTCGGTGAGTCGGCCGGCATCTTGGGCAAGCCCCCGGTCCGGCGCTTGCTGGCGATCGTCTCGACCAAGCCGTTGTATTTGCGCCGGGACGGGCCGCCGGCCGTGGACGAGGAAACATCGAGCCATCGGCCCCTGCCCCTTGGACGGTTGCCCTGCCCTGTTCTTTACCTGTTCTGAGGTGACGCGTCCGGCTTATGCTCCGCGTGCGATAACCGAGATTTGTTACCTTTGCGAACGCTGCGGATCGGACACTCAGGCCGCGCGCCGCCCTCCTGGCCGCGTGGCCACATTTCACTGCCCTATCCATTGCCCGTAATGGATAGCAAAATCCTGGCCCCGCGACCCGGGGACCGGCCCGCGCCGCCCTGGCCGACTGGATGAAATCGAGGGGGGATGCCCCGGGACCGCTCCTCATCCGGCTCGATCGCGCCGCCGCGGGGATGGATCGCCTGACGGGGGACGCCTTGGCCCGGCTGGTGAAGGCCCTCGGTCGCAAGGCCGGACTTGCCCGGGAAGTCCGGCCGCATGCTCTGAGGCACGAAGCGATAACCCGGGCGCTCGACCTGTGCGCCGGCGACGACCTGGTGCTCAAGGCCGAGCAGTTCAAGCCGCTCCGCGACAAGCTGCTCCGGGGCGCGGCCGACTTCTACGGCAAGCTCGAAGGGCTGCTCAAGGGTCAGCCCGACCGGGCCTCGCGCGGGGCGATGGGAAACGCGTACTTCGAGCTCGGCGAGCTGACCGCGAAGATCGGCGACAAGCCCGCGGCCCTGGCGGCCCACCGCAACGGGCTGGCGGTCAGGAGAGAGCTGGCCTCGGACCCGGCCAACGACGCCAAGGCCCGCGAGGACGTGGCGAAGAGCCTGACGCGGCCGCGGAGTTGCTTTCCGAAACGGGCGAGTCGGCCGAGGCCCTCGCCCGCTTCGAGGAGGCGCGTGAGCTGCTGGAGGGCCTGCCCCTCTCAGGCCCGGGTTCCGACGGGCGCCGCGCCCTGCTCGGCCGGCTAGAGCGGTCGATGGGAATTGTGCTCAAAAGCACGGGGAAGACGGCCGCGGCGCTGTCGGCGTACCAGCGTTCGGTGGAAACCCTCACGCGACTGGCCGACGACAACCCCGCTGTCACCGAGTTCCGAAGCCGCCTGGCTGACAGCCACAACACCCTCGGCGTTCTGCAGAAGGAGACCGGCAAGCCGAACGAGGCGCTGGAGTCGCACCTTCGAGCGCGGGCGATCCGCCAGAAGCTGGCCGACGACAACCCCACCGTCAGCGAATTCCGAAGCCGCCTGGCGAACAGCCACGTCTCCATCGGAATTCTGCAGAAGGAGACCGGCAAGCCGGGCGAGGCGCTGGATTCGTACCGTCGGGCGCGGGCGATCTACCAGAAGCTGGTTGACGACAACCCCGCCCTCACCGAATTCCGAAAAGGCCTGGCGATCAGCCACTCCGACGTCGGCCTTCTACTGGGGCAGCTCGGCAAGCCAGCCGAGGCGCTGGATTCGTTCCGCCGGGCGCTGGCGATTGTGAGCCCTCACTCCGCCGGTCCGGCCAGAATGGGCCAGGTGGCGCTCTGTGAAAAATCTTAATTTTCCGTGTCTTCGGAATGAAAATTGCAGATTTTTTTGGGCAGAGGGATGATTCTCTTGACTGATCGGGGTACCGGCTCATTAACCTGGTATGTTATTGGAACCAAAGGACCCCGGTTCGCAGGACTACGCTTTCTGCCCCACCTTCATAAGAATCGTGGCAGGAAGCTGCCCCAGCGAGCCCCCAAGGAGCCGGGAATGAGTGAGCGACGTGATCGTGCAGCGTGGTTCGAGGGTGGTGATGCCAAGTGCGACGATATTCCTTCACCCAAGGGACGTCCTTATCGGCTGGTGCTGCTGGGGCCTCCCGGGGTCGGAAAGGGAACCCAAGCGGAATTGCTCTGCAAGTCGCTGGGGACGTGCCACCTCTCCACGGGCGACGTGTTTCGGGCCGCTCAGTGCCAGACCGACCATAGCCCCGCGCTACAGGCAGCCCTGGAGGCGATGCGGCGAGGCGAACTGGTTTCCGATGGCTTGGTGGTGTCAATGGTCAGCGAACGCTCGGGATGCCTGAGTTGCCGCGGCGGGTTCCTGCTCGATGGGTTTCCGCGGACGGCGGCTCAAGCCGTGGCCCTCGATGACCTGCTCGAACAGCAGGGCGTCGGGCTCGATGCGGTACTCAGCTATGAACTGCCGCTCGGCGAGATTGTCGATCGCCTGAGCGGCCGGCGAACCTGCTCCAAGTGCAAGGCCGTCTTCCACGTGACCGCCCGGCCGCCGCAAAAGGAGGGGGTTTGCGACCTGTGTGGAGGGCAACTCATCCAGCGCGAGGACGACCGTCCCGAGTCGATCCGGGTCCGCATGCGGGCCTACGAGGAAAGCACGAAACCCCTGGCGGATTACTACCAGCAGAGTGGCCGTCAGGTCCCGATCCGAGCGGAAGGCACCCCCGAGACGATCCTTGAAAGATCTCTGGACGCCTTACAGGCGCTGGCGGTTTCTTCCAAGGTTTGACTGATCCACAGCGCGGCAGCAAGCCGACTTCTCAATCGATTAATTTTTCTCTCGGCCTTGGCCGATCGTGAGCCGAGGTCCCTGCCCGCGTCGATTCTTCGGTTCCGGCGCGGCACTGATGTTTGACCAAGTAGCGAGCCAATAATGATCAAACTACTCTTGATGTTCCTGCCCTTTTACCTTTATCCTCCCGAAGGGCGGGAGATGACGGATCGACTGATTCCTCAAGGATATCAAGGCAATTACTGGGGACCGGAAGCCTGTAGAGCCCGCCGCGAAGGCACGATGCCGCCCATCGAGATCACGCCGCAGATGGCCCGCTGGGACCAGTGGGGCCGCAAGGTTCTCAAGGACGGCGACATCGTGTTCCGGTTCGGCGATGCGCGTGTATTGCACGGATTTTTCCCCATGAGCCGGTTCTACGCCAATTGCAGCAACAGTAAATTCTCCCACACGGGGATCGTGGCCGTCGAGGAAGAGGGGCCCGTGGTTTACGACACGACCGGCAGCGGCGTCGCGCGTCAGCCGTTCTGCGTATGGATCCTCGACAACGTCGGCAACTTCGGCGTCAAGCGGCTTCGCCCCGAGGATCGCCAGGCCATTCCCAAGGTTCTGGCCTATTGCCGCAAAGTCTTCCTGGAACAACCACCCTTTGACTACGAGCTCGGCCTGGACGACTCGGCACTTTACTGTGTGGAAATGACCGAGAAGGCGTATCGTTACGCCGGTCTGCCGCTTTCGGAGCCGGTGCGTATTGGCGACATGGAGCGAGCTACCGAGTACCCGCTCTGCATGCTGGGCATAGGACTCGCCTCGCGCCAGGCGCTCAAGCATCCGCTCACGGCCGAGACTCTGGTGTACTTCCCGGGAAACGAACGCCATGGTATCTGGTCATCCCCCCACCTGGTAGAAGTCATACCTCCTTCCTTCAAGCCCGGTTATCCGTATATGCAAGATCACGGATTGCCACCCCTGGTCGCGGATTCGAGTAGGTGACAGGATGACGGCAGACCCGTATCTTTCGGTGCCAGTTCCCCGTTTGGGCCTCAACCGCGGCGGCTCGGTTTTCGTGCTCCGGAATCGTCGCGTACCCGGGGCACGAGGATGCCGTGTTCCAGGGTGTACCGCCGTGGGCCCTGGGAATGATCGGGCCCGTCAGAGACCCTGGCCCCGCGGTTTTGGCGGTCGTCGCGGAGAGCCAGCACCGCCCCAATCCCGACCACGACGATCCCACCGAGCTCGAGGACCCAGTTCCGGGTCCAGCCCAGGAACTGCCCGTGGAGCATCATGTCCACGTGGTGGATCGACGAGGCCCGGATCAACACGAAGACGGAGAGAAAGACCGTTCCCAGCAGCGCGACGAAGTTGCGCTTCCATTGCTTTCGAGCAAGCCACGAAAAGCCGCCCACTGCGATCAGTCCGGCAGCAGAGACCGTGGCGATGAAGACGACCTGGTAAACCCTGCGCCGATCGTACCACCCCTCGGATTTGGCCATGCGGCGTCCGAGATCGTTGAGCAGGGTTTGCAGATCGAGCTGTTTGTTGATGCCCAGGAACAGCAGCGAAACCGTCAGCACTAACCAGAAGAGCGGGCTGGCGGTCTGGCCGCGGCGGTTGGCCGTGCGCTCGGCGGCCCAGACGATCGCACAGGCGACGGTCGCGACCAGGTAAGCGAACGCGATGAACCAGCCCATCGGCGTTGGGTCACCGATGCCGAAGTGCCAGTCACCTCGAGTGTCGGTCGCCGCCAGCAACCAGGGCAAACTCACGGTTCCAGTCTCGCAGTGCCGGGTGGGGGCCAAGGAAGGGTTGATGGTCAGCCTCTGGGGCTCTCGCCGTCACGGATCGGGGTCGGGTTACGCGACCGGTCTCGGTTTTCGATCTGGAACAGGGCTTGCTGAGATTCGACGTCCAGAGGATCGCGGGCGATCGCCAGCCTGTACCATCCGCGAGCTTCGGGATCGCGGCCCGCAGTCGCGCAGGCGGCGCCCAGATCGCGAAGCAGCTTGGGGTTCTCTCGTTCCTTGGGAATGGCGGCCCGCTGCACCAGGCTGTTGATCAACTCGAAGTTCTTCGCGGCTTCGCGGAGTGGCGCAGCCGACTTGAAATCACCGATCATGGTCAGCGCGTTTGCCAGCCCGAGCAGGGCGTCACGGTCTTCTGGAGCGTGGGCATACGCGACTTGAAAGCAGCGGAGAGCGCTGGGGGCGTCGCGCCGGGCGAGTGCCAACTGGCCTCGCAGCTTGGCCATCCCGGGATCGTCGGCGGGGCCGGACGCGAGCAGTTGCTCGGCCTTGTCGTCCTGATGCCGGTCAATCGCCAGCATGACGCGGATGGCCAGGGCATCAAGGTCTGAGTCGGGCAAAGGCGCGATGGCGGTTCCCGCATCGTCGATCAGTCCCATCCGGCGGTAATTATCGGCGATGGCCAGTCGTGACCAGCGATCCTCCGGGTCGGCCTGGACAAACAGCAACAGCTCCTGGAGAGCCGTCGAGGGCTCCCAGAGAGCGGTGCGCATCAGGCACCAGTGGAAGACGTTGTCGAAGGTCAGCTCGGTAAGCCGGGACAGTGCCAGGAACTCGGCGTTGAGCTCGGGGCGGCGGAGCTGGTGACCCAGGATATAGATCAGCTCACGATGAGCCTGCACCAGTCTGGGGTCGAGCTGAAGGGCGTTCCGGAAGTATTGCTCGGCGAACCGAGCCCGATGCCGCCGGAGCTCGACTTGCCCGGCCATGAGACGGGCTTGAGCGGCCATTGGGTGTCCGTCGGGAACTCGCATCAGTCCCGCCACGGCTTCCTCGGCGCGGCCGTTGGCGATGTCGAGCTGGGCCCGCAACATGGAGTCCAGAGGTGTTGGCTCGCGGAGCCGGCTGAGTCGATTCGCGGCGGCCTCGGCAAGATCGATCCGGCCGGCGCTGAGGTTGGCTTCCCCCGCCTGCCAGATTGCCTTGGGATCCTCCGCCCTGCGGAAGCCGAAGTACCAGAATCCCGGCACGATGGCCAGGATCATGATGACCGCGGCGATCCAGGTCCGGCGGCCGCGTGTCGGGCGGCCGAGCTGCCGGCCCGCTCCTTGAGGACTCGCGTTGCAGGCCTCGGTCGATGTTTCCGAAGTCATGCCAGTTTACCGCCTGGGCGGCCGGTCGTCTTGTCCCGTCCCGTCGATCGACCCATTGCCCTGAATAATGCTCTTGCCCGCGAGGAACGATCTCTGATTCATTCCCGCCGCTTTCTCAATATAGCAACATGGGACCAAGAATTCCTCACGGGGTGATACTACCGGGCGGCAGGGTGACGGTGGCATGCTGCAAAGTTGCGGTTGACGCATGTTTTCTTTCCTCTCCGATTTATTGCGCTGGTTCGGGCAGGGTCTCCTGACCTTGCCACCTCGCCGACCGAAGGACAGGTCTCCAACCCGGACCCCGGCGGGAAACCTGCGGTCCGGCAGACGGCGGAGCGGAAAGACTGGATCGGGCCACCCACTTTGTGGCACCAGGGTCAGCTTGAACAGGATCCACTTTCACCGGTACTGGACGGGCGTCTGGTAGAGATTAGTAGAGGTTTCTGAAGTTCGTCGGCGCCCAATGCCCCCGTGGGACTTCCGATTCTTTGTCATAAGTAGTTATTTGAAAACGACAAACACCCGAGAAGCCGGCCTTGTTCTGACAGTTCTCAATCATTTCCATCTCTTTCCCTCGGGTCCACTGGCTCAAAGCGCGGAGGGACGGCGGAGGGGCCACTTACTTTGTAGCACAGAGTAAACGCGGATGGCCGATTTCGCCTCAGTCCCAATCTGCCTGTAACTAACAACCGAGCAATTTGGCTTCGTTTTGGCGCTTTTCTGTCGCCGCCAGTACCCTCTCTTCGCATCCACTGACTACTGGCCACTGTTCTCGTGCCACTGGCCACTCTTCCGAGCCACTCGCCACCATTCCGAGCCACCGGCCGTGTCAAAGCAAACACACGCCGCGCGCCGCCTTTCCGCCTGGGCGGCGCGCGGGCCTGCTTCTCACACCGAATTGCCAAAGACCATCCGCACGATCCCGACATACTGAGTTTACGACAGGATCGTCCGAGTCTTGCGAATGTCTCCGGAAGAGTGAAATGGAGACGAGCTTGGAATCCAGCCTTCGGGGCGGCGTCATCGCGCCGCGCAGCCGCCCAGGTTCCCCAGGTGGTGCACGCCCAGACGCTCGGCGACTTCCCGCAATCGGGCACGGCTGGCGGCGAAGAAACGGCCCAGCAACCGGCCTGCGGCCAGCTTCTGCAACCGCGCCTGCCAGTTCTCGGCG
>JBEKTN010000019.1:0-39008 GCA_049516015.1 Isosphaeraceae bacterium
CCTCGACCTGGTGCCAGTAGCCGGGCACCCACTGGCGGCCGGGAGGCGGCTCACGCCAGACCCCACTGATCCAGAGATAATCGTTGCGGGACTGGTCCCAGCTCCAGTATCCAGGGATCCACTGGACGTTCTGGCCGGCCGGCTTTTGGTCCGGCGGCATCTCCTCGACCGGTGCCGGCGGCTCTTTGCCGGCGACCAGTCCCGGCTTGGGATCATGGACCACCGGCGCGGCGAAGGCCTCGTGTACCGGCCCGCGAGTCAGGACCTGCACACTCTGATCCTGATCCGGAGCGGGACTTGCGCCCGGATCCTGGGCGGCTGCCACCCGCACAAGAAAGACCAGCGCACCGAGGACAACGAACCGGGCCAGGATCGCAGCCCGCCCCGACTCGACACGCACACCACCACAATTGCGACCATTCCTGGCCAGACCAATGTTCATCCTTGCACTCCTTGCCGTGGGACTTCGACTCGGGCCGACGTGATTCCGGCCGCCGCTCGAGCCCGATTCTAGCAGACAAGGCGGGGGATGTCTTCGGCGATTCGATGGTCAAGAGTTCAGCAAAACCGAGGTGGACTGAAGTTGCCGGCCGGTCTTACCGTGGGCGCGGAGTCGTTGGCAGGCGAGTGGGCGGAGTCGTTGGCACGCGAGTGGGCGCAGAGGGAAGGGAGCTCTCCGAAGGGCCGAACTCGAACGACTTGATGATCGATTCGACTGTCTCGCGAAACTGCAGATGCGGGTCACGGGTCGTCATGGCCGTCACCATCATGACCTCGTTGCGCGTGAACTGGACTATGTACTGATCGAAGTAGATCCGCCCGATCGATGGCGATCGGTCACTCTCAGGAATGAGTGCGGCCTCGATCCGATAGACCTTCCCCTTGATCCGCGACCAGTCGGCCTCGGGAAGCCAGCTCGAGGGGCCCGGCACGACCTTTTGTCGCTGTCGTTTCCAGTCGTCCTCGAGCAGCTTCTTCACCTGAATCGGGTCGGCCGCGAGGCGGTCGCGTTGGGGATCCTGGGTCTTTGGAAGCAGGCTGAGATGGATCGCGTCCGGCCCCTCATGCCGCTGCTCGACCAGGTCGACTCCCCCGGCGGAATAATTCATCGCCACTTGCATCTCCTGGGGGTGCAGGAAGTGGTACTGCCCCTGGGGATCGTCGTAGATCAGCCAGGAGTTCGAGACGTTGGCAACTGGTTCGGGGTTGGGGACTTCAAGAGGGGCGGCAAACTCCCCGGCCTGGCCGACGCGCCGCTCAAGCACTCGTTCAAGCAGGATAGTCTGCTTGAGCCGGCCATCGTTTCCGGGCTGCGGCAGGGTGATTTCCTGGGCCAGCGAGATCTTGCTGATGTAGCCCTTGGCATCGAGGGCTGCTTGCACGCGACCGCCTGGACTGGCTGGTGTGTCTGGGGCCTGGTCCTTGGTTGTCTCGCCGTCGGTGCGAGCACGCGACGGTGCCGTGACCTCCGACGGTAGGAAGATGAATTGGAGCTTGGCGCCGATCCTGGAGGGTCCCTCGTGAACCACGGCCTGTCCCTTTACCCCGATGACCGCGACCATCTCCGGACCCGCACCTTTCTTGCGAACTTCAAGAATTTCGGCGGTCAAGTCATAGTCCTCGTCGTCCGGAGTTTCTCCGAGAAGTGCCCAGGCCGCCTCGCGCGGGACCGGCCAGGTGTCGCCCACTCGGCTGGGCTTGCGGGGCAAGATGCCTTCCAGGGCGGGTAGGACCGGCTCCTGTACAACCCCGATGTATTCTTGCTGGCGGAGCTGCCTGCCGGGCGTCAGACACAAGACCTGACGTAGCGATCGGGGCTGCAGGCGATAGAGGACGATCAACCCTTCGAGCGGCTTGGTCTTGTAGCGCGGGATGTCCAGGGACGTCTTGGAATTGACTTTGTCATAGTGGCGAACGACTTCGGTTACGAAACCTCCCTTGGCGAGCTTGGTCACACGCTCCGTGTAGATGCACTGGGTGGAGGCATGATCCTGGTCCGGCGCACCCTGGGGCTTCTCACGCGTGACCTTGATCGTCTCCCTGATTCCGACCTGATATTGGATCAGCACCTCTGGCCTGGTCGGATCGTCGGTAGCACTGTACCGCTCGAGGAAACGATAGCGCTGGCTCACGCCCTGTTTATCCGTGGCCGGTTCCGCGGGGTTCGCTGCCGCCGGTTCCTGCGTCTGACCCAGGGCCGGCTCGTCGCGACCGACCAGGACCAGCGCGACCAGCAGCGCCAGAACCGCGCACGAAATATGGCTCTGCGAACCAATCCGAACCGCAGCGCAACGCCCTTCTCGGATTGCGCGTCCGAATCGAAGGCTACGGCTCGCGCGATCGACCCCTGTGATCTGGTTCGTCATCATGGCGCGTCATCTCCGGAGCTGGTGGCAAATGGGCAAAGCCAGAGCATTCGTCCGGCGAACGAACGATCGGAGTCGGCCCGTTCCTCAATTAAACCATATCAGGTGTTCCACGCGGTACGGCAAGACCCTTCCCGTCGTCTTTTTTTGCACGTTCTGGCGGTCTGTCAAAGCAGGGAAAAGCGGCGCAAGCTGCCGATGGGGCAATTAGCGGAAGGCTCACGGCTTGGCCTTGGCAGCGGCCGCGGGACTGTTCCACTGGAGCGAGCCGATGATCTCCAGGTCCTGTGCGCCGAATGCCGCGGCGTCTTCCTCGGCAAGAGTGAACGTCGCGAGCAGTTGGTCTCCTTCCGGGCTAGCGATGAGGTAGTAATCCCAGAGTACGCCGAGCTCTCCCTCGCGTCCCTGGACGCCCACCTTGTAGCGGAACCCGCCCGCAGGGTCTCCGTCCACTTCTCCCGCACCCAGGAACTGGACAAACCGCTGCTTCAACGAGCGTCGCAGATCGTCGCGAAACTGGGCAAGATCCTGATGCCTCCCTTTGCCGGCGCCAGGGCCAGCCGCCAGGTTGCACTGCGAGACTACCTTTCCCTTGTCGAGCCGCTTCAGGACGATCAGTTTGGGGTCGTCCCAGTAGGTGTGCCACTGGCGGTCGTGCAAGAGGTTGTACTTGCCGTCCGGCGAGATCAATTGAAGGAGCTGGCGCTGCGGCGAGGTGTCGAGTGTGAGATTGGCGACCGCGGCATCGCCCAGCTCGGGAACGAGCCGGGCGGGACGCCGGAGGACCGTCAACGTGCTCTTGACGTCGAGGCCCGCCTCCACTGGCCCTGGCTGGCGGCTCTCGACCCGGTTCACTTCGAGCCGATCAACGAGCCCCGCCTGGCGATCGAAATTGAGAAAGCCCTCGCATGTGATCGTCCCCGCGCCACCCAGCGCAGAGCCTTGAACCTCGCCCTTGAGGCGGACCCGCGCCGCCGCCTCGTCAAGTTGCTCGAGCGTGGCCTCCATCGTGCTGGATTGCACAGCGTCATACCCGGTGAGAGAAACCACCGCGGATTCCGGCAGTTTCCAGGCCCTCCCCTTGGTGACCGGCTCCCGGGGAAGGAAGTCAGCCAGGGTCAACGGATCGCCCAGTCCCTGGACCAGCTCCAGCTCGGAACGGGTCATTGGGCCGGCCGGGCTCACCACGACTACGGCGCCCCCGGCCGCGGCGCGCTCGGCCACGAGCAGCGAGAGACCGGGACGCAATACGCTTGCCGTGGGCCTGACCTCGCCATTGATCGCGGCAGCCGCCTGAATGACCCAACGAACCGCCTTCTCTCTGGACGCTTGCCTGGCGGCCGATCCGGACTCGCTTTGCCGCCTGGCTCCACCAGGACCAGGACCACCGGGCGCAGCCCCTGAACCGAGCAGTCGCTCGGCGAAAACCAGCCTGGTCTTGACGTCCAGCGCCAGGGGCTTGGGCATCGTCGCCTCAGCCGTGAGGGCACCAGAAGACAAACCGGGCCGGAACAATCCCTCCGCCTTGAGCTCGATGCGCACCTGAGTGCATGTTCCCGACGACGAGGACTCCCGCAATTCCATAGGCTCGTCCGCGAGAGCTGGACCTGCACATACCCAACACAATCCGACAAGCAAGCCCGACATCACGCTGAGGCACAGCCTCCCAAGTCTGCAAACCCGCATGCTTACAATCATTATACCATACCTCTTGGCAAGGACTGTTCCGTGGCCTGGCCTGGTTCGTGCGTCGGCATTATCGAGACCGGGGCGAACCTGTCAATTTGGCAATCCAAGGTTGGATCATGCCGGTGCCCGCCATGAGATGGCAGATGCCGGGCGGAAAATCAGCGCAGGACGGCTAAGTTCCTGAACAACTTACACGCTGCTTCCACCAGTTCTTGCGGAATTCTGAAAAACCTGCGAACAAAACGGCTGGCTCAAACGTCTGTTTGAAACAGATGTTCGAAACCAGTAGAATCCAGGTGCTCCGCAGGCTCAGCGAGGGGTCTACTGAGGTTTCTTGACACGACACACGCTGAGCATTTGACAAGGTTCGATCAGATTTTCGGTCATCTGGCACGAATTTTGGATGAATGGTGTCCCACCCGACCGGGCGCGGCGTCTATCGCAGGAGAGATAATGAGAGCAATCATGGCTGGACGCGGAACACTGGTCGCGGTAAGGTCAGATCGGGATCTTCCGTTTTCCGAGAACCTTTTTGCTAGGTTGTGCATCTCGTTCCATGGAGAATGGAGAAATGAAGCAACATCGTGTAACGCAGCGATCCATGCCCCGACTTCTGTCCTAGTATTTGCATGGCATTTTCATCGAGCTTCGGGATTTTCAATTATTCCCGAGAAGAGGCCTGCTGGTTCGTCGTCCGTTGGCTGCTAATCTCGACTGAACTGTCGGGAAATAAATAACTATAACCGACTAATAAGTTCGGTGAAGGCAACTGTTGGAACGGGATGATCCTGCTTTTTGCTGACGCTCTTCGTCGGCTTTGGAGGCCGTGGCAGTGGACGGATGGTCATTACGTTTTGATCAGGAATGATTTCCGGCGGGTTGAATGCCGCACCGATAGACGGGGAGCTTGAGGATGTCGAAGACCTATCGCCATCCCGGGATGAAGCAACTGAAGGACCAGCAGACGCGGCACGCCCCCAAGGACCGCCGGCTCGAGCAGGTAGAACGTGCCGAGCAACTTCTTGGCGAGATCGAGGCAACCAAACAATATCCTTACGAATATTTGTGCTATCGAATCACCGGCTATCGCCCGGACGGGTGGCCGGCCTTGGTGCTCGACGGCGGTGATGTGCAGCACGACCTCCGGCTGTTCGTGGAAGACCTCTCTGCCACGGTCCGCCAGGCTGTGGAGCATGCGACCGAGCCGGTGCTGACCGTGGCGGAGGTCGGCCGGCGTTACAATGTCTCCACCCGCACGGTCACACGATGGCGGCGACAGGGATTGGTGGCCCGCCGGTTCGTCATGGCCGGTCGCACCAAGGTGGGTTTTCTTGAATCGAGTCTCGAAAGATTTGTCACGACGCATCGCAACCAGGTCGAACGCGGTTCACGATTTCGTCAATTGACCGACGCGGAGCGGGACGAGATTGTCCGCCGCGCCCGTCGGATGGCTTTTTACCGCCCAGGCCAGGTCGGGCTGGTCGAGGTCGCTCGGAGGATCGCACGTAAGATGACACGTTCCACGGAAACAATTCGGCTGACCTTGAAGACCTACGACCGGGAGCATCCGGACCGGGCAATCTTCGCCCCCACCTCGGCACCCCTGGACGAGGAAGCCAAGAATCAGATTTATCGCCGCCACCGGATGGGCGTCTCGGTCGATGTGCTGGCCACTCAGTTTGGCCGCACCCGGTCGAGCATCTATCGCCTGATCAACGAGGTCCGGGCCCGTCGGATCCTGGAAACCAAGCTCGAGTTCATCCCGCATGTCAGTTTCGACGACCCGGCGGAGGAGGCCCAGATCATGGCCCCGATGCCTCAGCCCGCCGACGGGAAGGCCCCGCGCCGGCCCAGGGCACCCAAGGGACTGCCTCCCTACCTGGCCAGCCTTTACGAGGTACCGCTGCTGGACCGTGACCAGGAAGCCCATCTTTTCCGGCAGATGAACTTCCTCAAGTTCCAGGCCCAGAAACTCCGCCAAACCATCGACCCCACGCGAGCCAAGACCTCGGATCTCGATCGGATCGAGGAGCTTCAGGAAGACGCCCTGGCCGTCAAGAATCAGGTCATCCGGTCGAATCTTCGGCTGGTCGTCTCGATTGCCAAGCGGCACGTCGGCCCGTCGAATAATTTCTTCGAGCTGGTCTCCGACGGCAATATGAGCCTGATCCGCGCCGTCGAAAAGTTCGACTTTTCGCGGGGCAACAAGTTCAGCACCTACGCCTCGTGGGCGATCATGAAGAACTTCGCGCGGACGATTCCCGAGGAGAATTACCGGCGCGACCGTTTCGTCACCGGCCATGAAGAGATGTTCGAGGCCGCGGCCGACAACCGCACCGACGAGCACGAATATGAAAGCGCCCTCAAGCGGATGCAAGAAGCCATCAAGGGCATGCTCGACCGGCTCGACGACCGCGAACGGCTGATCATCACCAGCCGGTTCGGCCTGGGCGGAGCCGCCGAACGAACCCTCGAGCAACTGGGCCGGGAACTGGGTATCACCAAGGAACGGGTCCGCCAGATCGAGTCCCGCGGCGTCGACAAGCTCCGCAAAATCGCCAGCGAGCAGAAGCTCGAGCTGCCGATGCTGTGAGCGACCCGCGAACCCAAGAATCGAGAGCACCAGCAAGATGGAACGTCCCGAAGCGCTCATCGAGCGGCTGCCCGACTGCCTGCACTGGAGTCCCGACGGAGAGATCCGCGTGGTCGGCCATCGAATCGGGTTGTACCACCTCATCCATTATTACAATGAGGGGTACAACGCCGAGATGCTGCTCTGCCAGTTTCCAACACTGCAACTCGTCATGATTCATAAGGTGATTGTTTTCTATCTGGAGCATCGACAGGCGGTGGATGCGTATGTCGCGGAGTACCGAGCTGAGCTCGACCATCTCCAAGCGACCGGGCGGCACGCGCCCAGCCTGGCAGAGATGCGAGCGCGACTCGAGGCCCGCGAGCAAGCGGTGACGGTCAACGCCGATCGGGTCTGAGTCATGCCGCTTCGATACCTGATCGACGAGAATCTTCGCGGCCCATTCTGGACGGCAATGGTCCAGGCCAATAGCGAGCGTGCGCTTCCCATCGAGATCGCCTGCATAGGCGAGTACGGCGCCCCGCGGCTTGCCAGCCTGGACACCGACATCCTGATCTGGGCCGAGCAACAGGGCTATGTCGTCGTGTCCGGGGACGTAAAGACCATGCCCGACACCCTGGCGAGGCATCTCCGGAACGGCCGCCATCTCCCGGGCATTTTCTTGATTCATCTGCCTGGCTCGATTCCCCAGCTCATGGAAGCGCTCCTCTACTACGCCACCGAGTCAGAAGAAGACGAGTGGCGGGATGCGCTGGTTCACATCCCCTGACCCCCGTCCGTGCCGGCACCCATCCAAGAAATGCCGGGCGTCCTGGCTGATGACCAAGGGTTCCTTCGTTTTTTGTGGACTTTCCCGCCCGGTGGCTTTATTATATGGTGCAGTCATGAGAGCGTGCCGCCGGTGCCAAATCATCTCTTGAGCTGGGAGAGCCCAATCATGTGGGTTGACATCAATCAAGGGCCGTATCTGACGGCCGTACTCTTGTTGGCAGGCATTCTCGCGGGACCTGCCCCTCTTCAGGCCCAGGCCGAGAACGGCTGGATCGGCAAGCGGGTGATCACCCAGTACGGAACCGTGCTCCAGGTCGGCACCAGGTCGTTGACGACGCGGGGCGCGGCAAGAACCTCGCCCGGGGTAAGGAGGAGGGGGTCTTCCGGATCTACAAGGTCGAGCAGGCGAACGGCCCGTGGCTGTGGCTCGTGGCCGAGGGCTCCGGGGTGAAGGGATGGGCTCCCGCCGCCAACGTCATCCTTTTCGACCAAGCGATCGACTACACCACCAACCAGATCCGGGCCAACCCGGGCGCCGCGTCCAAGTACCTCTGGCGAGCCAATGTCTGGGAGGCGCGGAAAGAGCTCGAGATCGCCATCGCCGACTACAACGAGGCCATCCGGCTCGATCCCGGGTACGCACTCGCCTACAACAACCGCGGCAGCGCATGGAGTGACAAGAAGGACTACGACAAGGCCATCGCCGACTACAACGAGGCCATCCGGCTCGATCCCGGCAACGCACTCGCCTACTACAACCGCGGCATCGCATGGTGGGCCAAGAAGGACTACGACAAGGCCATCGCCGACTACAACGAGGCCATCCGGCTCGATCCCGGCGACGCACTCGCCTACTACAACCGCGGCATCGCATGGTGGGCCAAGAAGGACTACGACAAGGCCATCGCCGACTACAACGAGGCCATCCGGCTCGATCCCGGCCACGCAGACGCCTACTACAACCGCGGCGCGGCATTTCTCATAACCGGATCGGAGAGAGCAGTCGATGACGAGCGGAAGTTTCTCCAGCTGGAAGGGTGGCGGGGAGAACATTCACAGTATGCCGTGCTGCGGGGCTACTTCGGATCGCGCCGGGCCGGCAAGGCGGAGGCGGCGCGGCGGTTCCTGGACGACGCGGCGGCCAAGTGCGACACGGCGGCCTGGCCGTACCCGGTGATCCGCTATCTCCGGGGCGAGATCGACCAGAACGCCCTGCTCGCCGCGGCCAGCGACACCGACAAGATGACCGAGGCCCGCTGTTACCTGGGGCTCGACCTGGCCCTCAAAGGCCAGGCCACTGCGGCCCGCGAGCATTTCTTGTGGGTCAAGGAGCACGGCAACCCGGGCTTCACCGAGTTCACCGTCGCGCTGGCCGAGCTGGACCGGCTGGAAAAAGCAAACCAGCACCGCGCAAAGTGAATGTCGTGGGCATAAGCGCGGCTATGCCGTAGAATCAAGCAATAGTCGGGATTCCGCCCTGAACTTTTGGACTGGCAGTCATGATCCTCATTCGCTTCCCAAGTCTCGACTCCGAACGACAAGCACTAGGACGGCTCACCGGCCGTTTCTCCTTCAAGAGCTGGGCGACCGGGGAGATGCTGGTTCCGGAAGCCGCCCTGCCGTATCTGGCGGTCGAAGGCATCGCTTTTACTGTCGAGGGACGCGCGACCTATGAGCAGCTTGCTCCGGCGCTACGAGATTCTCCTGCCCCTGCGGTTCAATGACGGGCAAGCCGTTCCGGACGAACTCGTCGCCGACACGTTGATCGAGCTGAAACAACGATTTGGCGCTGTCTCTCACGAGACGCAAATCATCCACGGCCTCTGGCAGCATGAAGCTCAGGCTTTTCGCGACGACCTGGCTCGCATTTTCGTCGATGTGCCGGACCTTACCGAGAACCGCGAGTTCTTCCCCGAGTTCAAGGAGTGCCTGAAAATCCGGTTCCGGCAAGTCGACATCTGGGTCACGACCTACCTGATCGAAGTGATTTGATGGATCGCGGGAACGAACCGGCGAAGCTTGGCCGAGCATGCATGACAGGGGAAGCAGCTTTGCGCGCCACGGCAACTCGGCCTCTACCGAGTCCATCATCGCCCTGGCCGAGCTGGACCGGTTGGAGAAGGCGAATCAGCCCCGCAATAAGCGGGATGAAGTGGGATTGATCCTGGTTCGGAGATAGAATAGATGGGGAGGATCACAAATGGATGCGGCCATCATCGATCGGGGACGTGGGCCCGAGATTGCGGGAACCCGGATTACAGTTTTCGACGTACTGGACTACTTGCAGGCAGGTTGGGACGACAAGGGGATCGCCGTGGTCCTGAGCCTGGGAACCGATCAGGTCCGGGCCGCGCGGGAATACATCGAGAATCATCCCGCCGAGATCCAAACCGAATCCCGCAGAATCAAGGAGCGGATCGCGCGGGGTAATCCCCCCGAGGTCCAGGTCAAGCTTGCCGCCGCCCGTGCCAAGCTAAGAGCCCGGCTCGAACACGCCCGCCAGAATGGAGGCCAGGGTAACGGAAATGCCGAGCATCCTGGCTGATGGAAACGTGGAAGGGCATTTCAAAGTGCTGATGCGAGTGCTCGAGGCGCCCACTTGGCGGGAACTCTGGACTGCCCTCGAGATTGAAATCGTAACGTTCGAGCACCTTGGGTTGGCGAAGCAGGTTGCTGACCAGCTTCTCTGGCGGACTTGCCAAAAGCAGGACGTCGTCTTGATCACCGGTAATCGCAACGCAGAGGGACCTGAATCCCTGGAGGCGGTGATTCGTGTTGAGAACACCAATGAGAGTCTTCCGGTCTTGACTATCGCGGACCCCACCCGCATCTACACGGACCGAGCCTACACCGAACTCGTGGCTGAGCGGCTGTTGGAAGTGCTCATGGATCTGGACGGGTTACGGGGAACAGGACGCATCTACGTACCGTAATCTCCTGGCAGAGTCTCCTGGCGAAACTCTATTTTAGAGAGACCCCAGCGAGCTTCACCAGGTCCGACGCAAGCTGTTGATGGGGAACGGAATGGGTGCCAGTGCCTGGCGACGACACTGGCAGACAAGCCGCAAGTGACACTTACTCAGGCTCATACAAGCTCCATACAAGTTCGTGCTCGTAGACGTTCATGGAGATAACCCGAGGGGTGCCCTTTTTCACTGATCGTCCCTTGCCGGCTTGCGGGGCACGGCGGTACTATGACTTATCGCGCCGATCGGCGTGCGCCGTGTCGGTCATGGAATCCTCTTGCAATCGTTTTTCCAGACGATATGATAGGGAATTTCACGGCCATGGTTGCTGGCGTAGCTCAGTCGGTAGAGCAACGGTTTTGTAAACCGTAGGTTGTGAGTTCGAGTCTCACCGCCAGCTCTGTCGAGCAAAAAGGGCGTGGATCGCCGCGTGGCCCGGTCTTGGCTGAAAGCGGTCCGGGCAAGCCGACGAGACAACCCAAGACGGGTGGATACCCAAGCGGCCAAAGGGGCCAGACTGTAAATCTGGTGGCACTGCCTTCGCAGGTTCGAATCCTGCTCCACCCATGTTGATCACCACAGCATGGACGGCATTGAACGAACGAGGCGGGCTCTGGATTTCACGCGGGTGTAGCTCAGTGGTAGAGCACCTGCCTTCCAAGCAGGCTATGTGGGTTCGATTCCCATCACCCGCTCTGGAACGGAACGGTGAATTCGCAACGACAGCAGGAGCTTGCCCGAGTCAATGCAACCAAATGAAGGAGACGGAGACGGAAGCGGACGCGGAAGATGAGCGACACCGAAACGCAACGAATTCTGCTGCCGTGGCTCAGTTGGTAGAGCGCGTCCTTGGTAAGGACGAGGTCCTGGGTTCAAATCCCAGCGGCAGCTCTTGGGTCGGTTGCCCAAACTTCGGGCGTGACAAGTGACGTGCCTAGCGGTTGGCCCCGGCCGTTGGGAGGGCCGTCCGAACTGGACCGTGCTGGCGGGTGGGGCTGCCGGAAGGGTTCCCGCCGTATTGACTTCGACTTCAGGAATGCCGTAAAGGCGCAATTGCAAATGGCCAAGGAAACTTTCACCAGAACGAAGCCACACGTCAACGTGGGCACCATCGGGCACATTGACCACGGCAAGACGACGCTGACCGCGGCGATCCTCGCGGTGCTGGCCGAGCACGGCAAGGCCAAGACCAAGTCGTACGCCGACATCGCCAAGGGCGGAACGGTCCGCGACGCGACCAAGACCGTGACCATCGCCGTCTCGCACGTGGAGTACGAGAGCGAGAAGCGGCATTACGCCCACATCGACTGCCCGGGCCACGCTGACTACATCAAGAACATGATCACCGGCGCCGCCCAGATGGACGGCGCGATCCTGGTGGTCTCCGCGGCCGACGGGCCAATGCCCCAGACGCGGGAGCATATCCTTCTGGCCCGCCAGGTCGGCGTGCCCGCGCTCGTTGTCTTCCTCAACAAGATCGACCTCGTGGACGACGAGGAGCTGCTCGAACTGGTCGAGCTCGAGCTGCGGGAATTGCTGACACACTACAAGTTTCCCGGCGACGAGATTCCGATCATCCGCGGCAGCAGCAGGCCGGCCCTGGAAAACCCCAAGGACGCCGCAGCAGCCAAGCCCATCCTTGACCTGGTCAAGGCGATGGACGAGTACATCCCCGAGCCCGTCCGCGAGATCGACAAGCCGTTCCTGATGCCGATCGAGGACGTGTTCTCGATCAAGGGCAGAGGCACGGTGGGAACCGGCCGGATCGAGCGCGGCAAGATCAAGGTCGGCGACGCCGTCGAGATCATCGGCTTCGGCGCCAAGAAGCCCTCGACGATCACCGGGGTCGAGATGTTCCAGAAAACGCTCGACGAGGGTGTGGCAGGCGACAACGTCGGTGTCCTGCTCCGCGGTGTGGAAAAAAACGATCTCGAACGCGGACAGGTCGTTTGCAAGCCGGGCTCGATCACGCCGCACACCAAGTTCGAGGCCGAGGTCTACGTCCTGAGCAAGGAAGAGGGGGGCCGTCATACCCCGTTCTTCAAGGGCTACCGCCCGCAGTTCTACATCCGCACCACCGACGTGACCGGCTCGATCCTCAACCTGCTGTCGGAAGACGGCAGCGAGGCCGAGATGTGCATGCCCGGTGATAACATCAAGATGACCGTCGAGCTGCACTCGCCGATCGCCATGGAGGATAGCCTCCGGTTCGCCATCCGCGAAGGTGGCAAGACCGTCGGTGCGGGCGTTGTGGTGAAGATCCTGGAGTGAGTCGAGTCCCGACCCGGGCCCTGGATCGAGGCTGGCGCGAGCCGGCCCGGACTTTTTTGTCGCAAGCGGGGACGCGCAGAACCATCCCCCATCATGGACCTCGAGGTGCGGTCGGCCGCTCAAGCCCACTGGGGCAGCGCCAGGCCGCACCGTGAACGTTTGTAGGATATCGCCTTCATTCAAGTCAGGGCGGCGAGGGTTTTCTGGAGTCGATCTCGGGAACCGATCTCGACGTAGGGTAGGAGCGGTTTCGCCATGCGTGAGTATGTTTGGCTGGAATGCACCACGTGCGGGGACCGGAACTACCGGGTCCAGAAGGAAACCCGCGGGGCAGGCCGGCTCGAGTTGAAGAAGTACTGCCGCCGCGAGCGGAAGCACACTCCCCACAAGGAATCCCGTAAGAAGTGAGCCCCCAAGGCCGGACTGCTTGACAAGCGGGACGGCGGCCTGGCCGAACGGCCCGGCTCAATAGCCGACGTGCTTGTCCAGCCGTGACTTGCGAGATCGGATCAGGTGTCCGTCCAGTCAAAGATCATGAGCCCACCACCCCCCAAGGAGCGGTGAGCAAACCGGGAGGCGGCAACCGCCCTTACCGATTTCAGCGGGCTGAATGGGAGATTGGTCTTGGTTGATGACAGGAGCCTCGCCGCGATTCCGATTCCCGTGTGCTACGAGCGTAGCTCAATTGGTAGAGCACCGGTCTCCAAAACCGGCGGTTGGGGGTTCGATTCCCTCCGCTCGTGCTGCGGCAAGGCAAGCCCTGGTATTTTCGTCCCGGTCCCTCGGCCAGGATTCGCTGAGAGCCCAAGTTTTCGTGGTCCGCGGTGATCCAGCCTGCCGTCCGATCCACAGATCTTCTGAGCATTTTTCGGGGTGGTTTCCCCGGCAACACAAGCGAGACCGGTGCCATGGGTAAAGTCAAAGACGTCGAATCGGCATCGAAGCCGGCAAAACCCTCCAAGGGGAAACCCGGCGGTAACCAGCCGAACACGTTCGTGATGTTCTTCCTCAACCTGGGGCAGACCGGGCTTTTCAAGCCCATGCAAGGCTGGTACGCCCGTCTCTATACGGCCTTGGGCCTGGGTGTGATCGCGGCCGCGGGAGTCTGGCATGTCTACGAATCGTCGATGGACTACAATCCGTACTGGCGGCTGGGAATTCCCGCGGCACTTGCCCTGGGCTTTGGCTGGTTGATCTTT
Source organism: Isosphaeraceae bacterium (assembly GCA_049516015.1). GTDB lineage: Bacteria > Planctomycetota > Planctomycetia > Isosphaerales > Isosphaeraceae > Aquisphaera. The sequence continues at coordinate 13,856 of JBEKTN010000019.1, forward strand.
CGGATCGTGCATTTCCAGCCGTTCGCCGAGTTTCTCATCGCGACCGAGGCCGAGATGAACAAGGTCTCGTGGACGAGCAAGGAGGATCTCTACCGCGCGACCACGGTGGTGCTCGCCACGGTCGTGCTCATGGCGGTCTTTCTGTTCGTGGTGGACTGGCTCTGGCTGTTCATTCTCCGCAATATCGGCGTCCTCCAGTTCACCGGAGGAGGAGGCTTCGGCTCGACCGCCTGATTGGAATCGATTCGTTACCAGCACACCAGGTCCCCAGAGCCATCACCAAGCGATTGGCCGCTGGGTTGCGCCCCAGGTTTATTCTTGAGTTGCGCCCCAGGTTTATTCTTGAACAGACCATGAGTGACCCGATCGACGACCCCATGGAAACGACTCCTGAGCCCACGGAACCAGAGACCGAGAGTTCGGAATCTGGCGCCCACTCCGACTCGGAGACGCCGGGCCCTGACGTGAACGAGGAAACGCCCGCCGGCGGCCATCCCCAGGCCAAGGCGGCGCCCCGCAAGCGCAAACCTCGGCCGAAGCCAGAGCCAGCGACAGAGCCAGAGCCAGAGCCGGCCGACGTCCAGCAACCCCCAGTCATCGAGCACCCGGTCGAGGTCGCCGCCCCGGCGGCGGCCGATGACGAACCCCAGCCGGACCTGGTCTGGTACGTGCTCAAGGTCCAGAGCTCGCGGGAGGACACGATCCGCGACGCTCTCCAGCGCCGGGTCAAGATTCAGGGACTCCAGAGGTTTTTTGACAAGATCGTCGTGCCGACCGAGAAGATCACCGAGATTCGGAACAACAAGAAACGGATTGTGGAGCGTAAGACCTATCCCGGCTATATCATGGTCCAGATGGAACTGAACGAGAAAACCTGGTTCCTGGTTCGGGAAACCCCGGGCGTGGGCGATTTTGTCGGAGCCCATGGCACGCCCACCAAGATGACCGATGCCGAGGTCAACCAGATGCTCCACCAGGAGGAGGAGAAAACGACGGCCGAGACGCCCAAGGTCCGCATCGACGTCGAGCGGGGCGACCGGGTCAAGATCAAGGATGGTCCCTTCGAGAATTTTGAGGGAACCGTCGAGGAAGTCATCGAGGGCCGCGGTCTCGTGAAGGTGATGCTGATCATCTTCAACCGACCCACCCCGGTGGACCTCGAGTACTGGCAACTGGAGCGGATCTGATCGACCGAGAGCCCCCCCGGCCGGGCAAGTTACGGCCGTTGGCCGGCCGCCCGATCGGCCCGGCAAGGCAGGTCGAACTCCTCAGCAGGCAAGATTCCGGGTAAGATGGTTATTCGAATGCGAGAGTGAGAACGAGCGATGGCCAAGGTGATGACGGCGAAGGTCAAGCTGCAATGTACGGGAGGGCAGGCGACTCCCGCGCCGCCCGTCGGACCGGCCCTGGGCCAGCACGGGGTCAATATCGGTCAGTTCGTGATGCAGTTCAACGAGCGGACCAAGGATATGAAGGGGACCACGATCCCGGTAGAGATCACGGTCTACTCGGACCGGTCCTTCGAGTTCATCACCAAGAGCCCTCCGGCCGCCGTGCTGCTGAAGCAGGCCGCCGGGATCGCGGCCGGCTCGGCTGTGCCGAACAAGACCAAGGTGGGCACCGTGACCGCCGACCAGGTCAAGAAGATCGCCGAGACGAAATTTGCCGACCTCAACGCCCGCGACATGGAACACGCCTGCCGGATCATCGCCGGTACGGCCCGGAGTATGGGGGTGGACATCAAGGGTTAGTCGAAACGGAGGTCATCACATGACCCGCTGGAAATTGACTGTCTTCGTCGCGCAAGGGTCTACTCCCGTCGTTACCAGGCTGATCGACTTGGCCGAGAGACGGCCGTTAATGAGTGGCAATGAGATGACTGAGGCCATCTTCGCATACGACACTGAAATGGATGCACAGGAGGCTTCGAGGCGAATTGAGGGCGCGGAGCTTGGGGCAATCTGTTCAATCGCCTCGTTCCACGCAGGACCCTCGCTCGGCAACCCAGGAGATGCGTTCGAGTCTCTTGATGAAATGGAGGAGTTCGAGGACGAGCGACGAGGTGAGGTGATTCGCGCGATTGCGTTGCGCAATGCAGCCGGCCGGATGGAAGAGATGCCGTGATTCGCCCCGGCGAAATCTACACGGCTGATTTCGACGCGGCTGGACCGCATCGTGTCATCGTGACCCCGCGCGAAGATCTGAACCGCGGGCGGTATGTTCTCTCAGTGGTTTGCACGTCCGCTCGGTTTGCTTCGAGAAGTAACCTGCCGAATTGTGTGCCCTTTCGGGCAGGACAGTTTGGTTTCACGGTTGACTGTGTGGCACAATGCGAAAACATCGTTTCCATTGAAAAGACGCAACTGGATCTGGCGGCCGGGCCAGTTGGGGTACTTGACGAGGTGACAATGCGTGATCTCATCAGGGCGATCGGGCGTGTTATCGAGTCGGATTGCGAGCCGCTCTGATTCGAGGCTGGATCTGGTGGATGTCATGACTGCTTATTAAAATCTGCATTTACCTTGATAGATAAGTCGCTCAGCGTAGAGGGCAGGCCCCGATTGGGGCCGGATGAGGATTGGACTCTCTCCTCGTCCGCATGAGTCAGCGGTGGAAGTCAAAACCGGTTGATTGAAGCGCGACCGCCCGCCGGCAACCGGAGACACGAACAACGGCGGCAGCCCTGACGGGCGAAAGGAGCGAAGACTTGCCCCAGCACTCGAAGCGTTTTCGCGCTCTGCGCGAGAAGATCAAGACGCCTGGTCCGGTCTCCCTGGCCGAGGCCGTCAAGATCTTGAAATCGTTCAATACAACCAAGTTCAATCAGACGGTCGAGGTGTCGACTCACCTGGGAATCGACCCCCGGCAGAGCGACCAGAACGTGCGCGGGTCTGTAGCCTTGCCACACGGTATTGGCAAGAGCGTGCGCGTGGCCGTCTTTGCCCAGGGCGAGAACATCGAGAAGGCACGGTCCGCGGGTGCCGATATCGTGGGGGCCGACGACCTGGCGCAGCAGATCAAGGGCGGCACGATGGACTTCGACGTGGCCCTGGCCACGCCCGACATGATGGGCATCGTCGGACCGCTGGGCCGCGTGCTCGGCCCCCGGGGCCTGATGCCCTCGCCACGGTCGGGCACCGTGACCGCCGACATTGCCTCGGCTGTGCGGGAGTTCAAGGCCGGCAAGATCGAGTTTCGCAATGACAAGGGGGGCAACGTGGCCGTGCCCGTCGGCAAGATCAACTTCAGCGATGAGCAACTGGTGGAGAACATCAACGCCTTCCTGAGCTATCTGCGGACGCTCAAGCCGGCCGCGGCCAAGGGGACGTATCTCCAGTCGGTGACCGTCTCGGCCACGATGAGCCCCGCGATCCGGATCACGGCCTGAGGCCGCCTGAGTACCTGAGCCGCATTCATCCATCGCATGGCAGGCTGATACCGACCAACCAGAGGTTCTTCGGGGACCAAAGTAAGAAATATGAGTAAATATGTTAAAGAACTGATGATGGATCAGCTCCGGTCCGACTTGAACGGCAGCCGGTCTGTGCTGATCGTGGACCTCAAGGGGCTGGACGCCATCGCGGAGCACCAGTTCCGCCGCGACCTGCGGAAGAAGTCGATCCGGGTCCGGGCTTTGAAGAATACGCTGGCCCGCCGCGTCTTCGCCGAGATGGGCATGGAGGGGCTCTCGAGCTATCTCGAGGGGCCGTCGGTGCTGGTCTGGGGCGGAGCCGGGGTTGCCGAACTGGCCAAGGAGGTCTCGACCCAGGTCAAAAACCTCAAGAAGCCCGAGATCAAGGGGGGTGCCGTTGACGGGGTGGTGATCGCCCCGAATCAGGTCGAGGACATCACCAAGCTACCCAGCCGCGAGCAGTTGATCGGCCGCGTGGTCGCCATGGCGCTGGCGCCAGTGCAGCGAATCGTGGCCCTGGCCAACGCACCCGCGGGCAAGCTGATGGGCCAGTTGAAGACGATTTCCGAAGCGGCTGGCGGCGACGAGGCACCCGGTGGCGAGGAGGCACCCGGTGGGTCCGCCGAGCCGCCGGCCGAGGCTGAGTCCTGAGGTTCGTGCCTCACCCCAGTCGCACAAACGTTTATTCCCGGCAGGGTGCGTCGGATGCGTACTCTGGCTATTTACTGATTTCCTCCGTCCCGGTGCGTTTGACGAACGCCCCTAGAATGATCATGATCTGATCGAGAGCGCAAGAAAGGACCTGACCACTCATGGCCACTGCCGAAGCCCCCTCGTTTGCCGATAACATCAAGAGCCTGGGCGAATCGATCGTCCATCTGACCGTCCTGGAAGCCAAGGCCCTGGGCGATTACCTCGAGGTCGTCCACGGGATCAAGCCGGCCGCCGCAGCCGTGGCGGTTGCGGGCCCCGCGGCAGGACCGGCCGCCCCGGCCGAGGCCGCCGCACCCAAGACCGAGTTCGATGTCGTGCTCGAAGTCATCGGCCCCAACAAGATCAACGTCATCAAGATCGTCCGCGCGGCTACCAGCCTGGGCCTGAAGGAGGCGAAGGACCTGGTGGAGGCCTCGCCCAAGGAGATCAAGACCGGCATTTCCAAGGAAGATGCCGAGAAGCTCAAGAAGGACCTCGAGGACGCTGGCGCGACCGTCAAGATCAAGTGATCTGGCTCGCGCCTCCCGCCGTCGGGTCCCCGGTCGAGTCTCGATCCGATCGCGACTTACGGGCACGACCGGCTCTCTCCGGGCGGGCCGAACGCTGCTTGCCGAAGCGCTCGACCGCCGCAACCCAACGCAACGCCCGCATAACCGCTCTCTCCATGCGTCTTCGCCTCTTACCCCGATGCCGGCGTGATCTGAAACGTCGCCCTCGGGGTATCTCGGCGCGCAGCGGAGAACCCGGATCACCGACGTCGTACTTCCTTTGTCAACCACCCGATCGACCGCAATCCCGTGCACGTTCCCTGCGCCTCGTTTCGCATCGCCGGGCGGGACTTCACCAAGGCCGGCACCCTGACCGGGCCGGCGACCGCGGGGCCGTCGGAATCGATCATTCGGCTCTGGACCATACCGGCTTTTCTCCGGCTGGTTCCGGTCCGGCCGCCTGCTCGTTCCGAAACGTCTCTGGCGATGTGGAAAACGGGTATCAGACGGGCGCGCGGTCGTTGACCTCGACTTGATCTGGTGCCCCCTACTCCCCTTGAGGAGCGCGACGACATGCCCACTCCGACCACCGTGCGGCGCATCATCCCTTCCCTGAAACGGAATTTCGGCCGGATTCACGACGAGTTTCCGGTTCCCGACCTGACCCAGATCCAGACCCGGAGCTATGAGCGATTCCTCCAGGCCGACGATCTCCCCGAAAAGCGTACCGACACGGGGCTCGAAGGCGTCTTCCGGGAGATTTTCCCGATCGAGAGTTACGACAAGACCCTGAAGCTGGAATACATTCGCTATGACCTGGGCAAGCCCCGGTACGATCCCGACGAATGCCGCCAGCTCCGCCTGACCTTCGGCCGCCCACTCCACGTCTGGCTGCGGCTGAACAAGGGCGAGACCGTGCTCGAAGAATCGGTCTACCTGGGCGACATGCCGATCATGATCGGGGGAGGCGAGTTCATCATCAACGGCGCCGAGCGCGTGGTCGTCAGCCAGCTCCACCGATCGCCGGGCGTCGATTTCGTGGTCGAGGTCGAGTCGGGCGACAAGAAGTTGCACGCCTGCCGCGTCATCCCCGAGCGCGGCAGCTGGATCGAGCTGCAGGTCACGAAGAAGGAAACCCTGGGGGTCAGGATCGATCAGTCCGGCAAGTTCTCGGCCATGACCCTGCTGCGCGCCATGAGCCCGCAGTACACGTCCGACGACGCGATCCTCAATACTTTCTATGAGGCCGACGCTATCGACTCGGCAGACCCCAAGGCTGCGGCGAAGCTGGAGGGCCGGATCGCCTGCGGCGACATCGTCGATCCGACCACCGGCGAGGTCCTGGTCGAAAGCGGCGCGACAATCTCGAAGGCTCTGGCTTCTGTACTGGCCGACGCAGGCAATCTCGGCACCATTGCCGTGCTCAAGGACGCCCGCGATCAACTGATCCTCCAGTCGCTCCAGGATGACCCCACGAGCGACCACGAGAGCGCACTCTTGCGCATCTACCAGCGGCTCCGGCCGGGCAATCCACCCCAGCTCGAGAAAGCTCGCGAGCTCTTTCACGAGAAATTCTTCGACACCAACCGCTACCGGCTGGGCAAGGTCGGCCGGTTCCGGATCAATCGCAAGTTCAATCAGACCGTGCCGGAAGACCGCATGACGCTCGATCCCCAGGATTACGTCAACGCCATCCGGTACATTCTGCGGCTGCGCCGCGGCAATGACGCCAGGGTCCACATCGACGACATCGACCACCTGGGGAACCGGCGGCTGCGGACCATCGACGAACTGGCGGCCGACGAGCTGCGCAAGGGGTTTCTCAAGCTCCGCCGCACCGTGCAGGAGCGGATGAGCCTGAAGGAAGCCGACGACATGACGCCCCGCTCACTGATCAACCCCAAGAGCATCAGCGCGGCGATCGAGTACTTCTTCGGCCGCGGCGAGCTGTCGCAGGTCGTGGACCAGACCAATCCCCTGGCCCAGCTCACGCACGAGCGGCGACTCTCGGCACTGGGACCTGGCGGCTTGAACCGCAAGCGAGCCGGCTTCGAAGTCCGCGACGTCCACATCTCGCACTACGGACGGATCTGCCCGATCGAGACGCCTGAAGGCACCAACATCGGCCTGATCAGCTCGCTGGGCATTTACGGCGGAGTCGATGAGTACGGATTCCTCATCACCCCTTACCGCAAGATCAAGCACGGCAAGAAGAGCGAGGAGGTCGTCTGGATGCGGGCCGACGAGGAGAGCGAGGCCTACCTCGCGCCGGCCGACGCGGTCATGGACGAACACGGCAAGCTCAAGGGGCCGTCCCTGACTGCGCGCTACCAGACCGACTTCGTCACGGTTGCCGTCGATCAGATCGAGTACATGGATATCTCTCCCAAGCAGATGGTCGGCGTCTCGGCCGGGTTGATCCCGTTCCTCGAGCACGACGACGCCAACCGCGCGCTCATGGGTTCGAACATGCAGCGCCAGGCGGTGCCGCTGCTGGTGGCCGAGCCGCCGATCGTTGCCACCGGACTCGAGCGGTCCGTGGCCGGCAATTCCGGCATGGTTGTCAAGGCGCTGCAGGATGGGACGATCACCTATGTCGATTCGACCCGGGTGATCATCGACCACAACCACATCTACAAGCTCCGCAAGTACGTCGGCCTGAACGAGCGGACCTGCCTGAACCAGAAGCCGATCGTCCGGGTGAATCAGAAGGTCAAGAAGGGCGACATCCTGGCGGATGGAGCCTCGACCTACCAGGGCGAGCTTGCTCTGGGACGCAATGTCCTGGTCGCGTTCATGGCCTGGGACGGTTACAACTTCGAGGACGCGATCATCATCAGCGAGAGGCTGGTGCGCGACGACGTCTACACCTCGATCCACATCGAGGAGTTCGAGATCGAGATCCGCGAGACCAAGCTGGGGCGTGAGGAGTTCACGCGCGACATCCCCAACGTGTCCGAGAAGGCGCTCCGCAACCTCGATGACAACGGCGTGGTCCGGATCGGCACCTACACCAAGCCGGGAGACATCCTGGTCGGCAAGGTCGCGCCCAAGAGCAAGAGCGAGCTGACCCCCGAGGAAAAGCTGCTGCACGCGATCTTTGGTCGCGCCGGCGAGGACGTCAAGAACGACTCACTCGAGGTCCCCTCGGGTGTCGAGGGCATCGTGATCAACACCCAGCGGTTCAGCCGCCGTATGAGCCTCAGCGAGGAGGAGCGCAAGGCCTTCGAGAAGGAGCTCAAAGACACCGAGAGCGGAGAAAATGCGCGGATCGCCGACGAGTACAAGCAGATGGTCAAGGCCCTGGAGGAGGCGGTCGGCGGACCGGTGACCGATCCCACCACCGGCAAGCCACTCGGCCGCGCCAAGGATGCCAAGGACCTGGTCGAGGAAAGCGAACGGTTCAAGCTGGAGTCGCTCGACCTGCGCAGCCCCGAAGTCACAACGAAAGCCAAGAATGTCGTTCGCCAGTACACTCCGCGTATCGAGGCCCTCAAGGACGAGAAGGAGCGCCGACTCAACAGCCTCAAGCGCGGCGACGAGCTCCCCTCTGGCGTGCTCCAGATGGTCAAGGTCTACATCGCCACCAAGCGGGTCATCTCGGTGGGCGACAAGATGGCCGGCCGTCACGGCAACAAGGGCGTCATCGCCAAGATCCTCCCCGAGGAGGACATGCCGTTTTTGGAGGATGGCAACGGTGTGGAGATCCTGCTGAACCCTCTGGGCGTCCCCAGCCGGATGAACGTCGGCCAGATCCTCGAGACTCACCTCGGCTGGGCGGCGGCCAAGCTCGGCTTCCAGGCCGTCTGCCCGGTGTTTGACGGTGCCAGCGAGGACACCATCCGCCAGTGCCTGAAAGACGCCGGCCTGCCCGAGAATGGCAAGGCCGTGCTCTATGACGGCCGCACCGGCCAGAAATTCGACCAGCGGGTCACGGTGGGCTACATCTACATGCTCAAGCTCCACCACCTGGTCGACGACAAGATCCACGCCCGCGCCACCGGCCCTTACTCCCTGATCACCCAGCAGCCGCTGGGCGGCAAGGCGCGGTTCGGCGGTCAGCGGTTCGGCGAGATGGAAGTCTGGGCCCTGGAGGCCTACGGCGCCGCCTATATCCTCCAGGAGCTGCTCACTGTCAAGTCCGACGATGTCGAGGGCCGTACCAAGATCTATGAGAGCATGGTCAAGGGCGAAAACACCCTCGAGGCCGGCACTCCAGCCAGCTTCGACGTCTTGACCAACGAGATCCGCGGTCTCGGGCTGAACATGCAACTCGAGAAGAAGCGAGTGTGAAGAAGTGTTCCATTCCAGCGGGGAAAATGTCTCGGGACGGCCTCCTCCGGTCGATCCCTTGAGCTTCAAGATGTGGCACCTGTAAGATGAACAAAGGGCCGGCGCTGAATGTCCACACTCTTCCGCGCGATGCGGGAGGCCCCGCATGGCCTGCCCCAAATCGGGCCAACCGGTCGAACCCTGGGGGTCCGTCCCGGACTCGATATTCCGGCGATCCAGGCCTACCAACTTGTCGTCCCAGGTGAGGGAGGGATGTCTGTGAGCCCGCATGATTCCCGGAACTTGCCGGAACACCGTCGACCGCCACTCTTCCAAGGCTCTGGGCGCGACCCGGTGTGGAGGATTGACGAAGGGCAACTTCCCTCGAGCCTCACTTACCGGCCCGACCCGCGAAACGTCAACCACGGCTTCGTCGAGCCTGCTGGCTCAATGACCCTTCAGGAGTATCAGGACGCTCTTGCCTCCACCCAGCCCTGCTGGGTCCTAGTCCACACGTGGCTCGATCAAGGGGCGGACGCTAATGCGAGTCGATGAACAAATTGAACTGGCCCTTCACTCGCCCGAACCGTTCAAGCAACTTCATGCGCTTGCGGCTAATCTCCTCGACCAAGGATCGGATAGAGCGACGGTCATCCAGGATTTCAAGAAGGTGCAGCGTCAACTCCGCGCGGCCGACCGGGAGGCGGAGGAGGACGTCTTGATGGATGTTCTGGACTGCCTCGTGGATTGGTGTTCGCCGCACGTGCGCATCGAGACCGCCCCGGATCAGCGTGTGGTGGGCAAGGACACCACGTCGCCAGATCGGGCTAGTCGGGAACTTTGTGAAACCACGTCTGGAGGCGCGACGCGAGTGCTTTACCTCAAAACAGTTCCCCTGGAAGAGTACTCCACTCATCGCCGACAACTCGCTCAGCGTATTTTCAACAACGCAGAGAGGCAAGCCTCGGGTTGTGCACGCAAAGAGAAAGGCAGTTTCAGCTTTGATGCGGCCTCATTTCTCTTCGGCGAGAGGAGGGGGGACATAGGAACAACAGCAGCGAAAGTTGTGATCTATGAGCACGGGAAGGAATCACGACTTGACCTTGATGAAGGCGTCTACATATGGATTCGGTCGACCGACCCGATAGGAGATTCCATTTGGTGTGGTGACTTGGCCACGAACTTCGCTGAACTGTTCCGGCTCATGAAGAGGGATAGGACCATCGCGATCGCCCCGTGGCCCGAGGTAGGATTCTCCTTCTTCCTGTTCGACGAATCGCGACACGGTATCAATGAAGTTGGGGATCTTCTCGTGGCATGTGCGCGTATTTGAGTCATGACCGCTAAAGAGCAGTACCTTACGGCTCTCACAAGACGATCGGAGTTTACTCCAGGAGCTGATATCAAGTCCGACGACGTCGAGGGCCGTACCAAGATCTATGAGAGCATGGTCAAGGGCGAAAACACCCTCGAGGCCGGCACTCCAGCCAGCTTCGACGTCTTGACCAACGAGATCCGCGGTCTCGGGCTGAACATGCAGCTCGAGAAGAAGCGGGTGTGAGACTGGACGAACTCCAGGATCCTCGGGAACGATACACATTGCGAAGAGGGGGGTTGCTCGCGCGCGGCGAAAGAGCAATCTGTACTATTAGCATACGCGACGTCTCGCTTCGCAAACCAACTTGAGAACCCCGGGGAGGAACCATGACCTCGGACTCCAAAATCGAATCGCTGAAGAAGATCTACGGCGGACCCATGACCCCCGCCGAGATCGAGGTGCTCAATGACATAAAGGGATTCATCGATGTCGCCATCAGGAACGGATTGAGCTTTGCTCTAGTCATTGGTACCCTGGGCCATGACGTGAACAACCTGGCGCGGCACGGTTTCGACATGGAGCGAGCAACAAAAGACGGCTTCGCTCCTAAAGTGGCCGGCTACTCGCAGATTACCCCTGACTCGGTTGGTGAGCCCGAGGAGTCAATCGAGTGACGGATTCCACCGAACCCCTCGGGAGCCCTGAGCGAATAAACCGTCTCTCTCGGGAGTCGGGGGAATGGTGATCGAGCGTGGACAACTCTCTTTTGTCTTCCTGGATCCTGTCTTCGGAAAAGAAATAGGAGGCTACAAGACCCGCCCGGTCGTTGTGATTTCGATCAATGACATCAGTGCAAAACAGCTTCCCGTTCTGGTTGTTCCAGGCACCTCGGCCGACGGGAAGCCGGCTCACTTCAAGAACGTTGTCCGAGTCGAACCAACTCGGGAAAACGGTCTGAAAAACCCAACGCTCTTCCAGTGCCACCAGGTTCGCGCGCTCGATCAAGGCCGGTTCACGGCGGCTCCGATCGGCCGTCTTTCGCCCAAGGATCTCCGAGCGATCGAAGAAGCCGTCAAATACGTTTTGGGAAGTCCGCCTTAGAATTCGCTCTTCCTCTGCAGACATGGACCGTGAAGTCCGACGATGTCGAGGGCCGTACCAAGATCTATGAGAGCACGGTCAAGGGCGAAAACACCCTCGAGGCCGGCACTCCCGCCAGCTTCGACGTCTTGACCAACGAGATCCGCGGTCTCGGGCTGAACATGCAACTCGAGAAGAAGCGGGTGTGATTGATTCGGCTCGCTGCTCGAGCCACGGCGCCGGCTCTTTCGACTCCCCCCGGGTAGGGAAGAGCCGGCGACCAAGATCCGCCTCAATTCAGGGTGCCGGACTGACCTCAGCCCTGCGCTCTTTCGCGATCAGCTTGCCGTCCTGGAACCTGACCTTGAAGATGATACCGTCGGGCATTCGCCAGGTCTGAACCAGACTCGGTCCCGTCCTCGTCTCGGACCGGGGAACCCCCAGGACGGCGGCCACCTCGGTCGGAGTCATGCCTGGCTTGAGTCCTGTAAACGCGTGGCCGATGCCGGAATCATCATGGAGGATCGCGAAGCTGAGGATGCCAAGGATCCCGACAACAAAAAACAACCCGATGTAGCTGCCAAAGCGAGGCTGGCCTTTCCCGGCCGTGTCGGCTTTCATGGGTTCATCGATTTTTGACATCATGGCACTTTCCGGGAGCCACTCTCCACACGCGAAGGCAAGGCGATCGACCTTGCTGGATTGTAGGAAGTTCCGCGGCTAAGATACAAGAAGCCGTCACTCCCGGAGCCAAGATCGCGGACCACAGGAGCCCCACATGGCCACCGTCAACCTTCGCATCGGGCCCGCCGACAACGGCCGCAGGATGACCCTCGACGAGTTCCGCGAGGCGGAAGATCAACCCGGATACCTTTATGAGCTGGCTCGAGGAGTGCTCGAAGTGACCGAGGTACCCGGCGATGATCACGGGAAGATTGTTGATAATCTGCACGAGGCCTTCAGTAAATACCGGAGCGTGCACCCTGGCCTGATCCACAGGATCGGCCATGGCAGCGACATCCGCTTGATCATTCCCGAGCTGGAGTCGGATCGTCATCCCGACCTGGCTGTGGTCTTTCGAAACTTCACCAGGATGTATCGCGACCGCCAGCGCCCGGACCTGGTGGTCGAGATCGTCTCGCACGGTAGACGAGCGAAGCCGCGCGATTACGAGGAGAAACGTGAAGAATACCTCGAGCTGGGGATCCGAGAATACTGGATCGTTGATCCCGAGGAACGTCATGTCGTGGTGTTGAACCGAATCGAAGACCAGGGCCAGGTGAGCTGGTCGGAGTGCATCTTCACCGGAGTCGAGCTCATCAAGAGCGCACTGCTTCCCGGATTTCAGGCGGCTGTGTCCGACCTCTGGATTGACCTGGACCAGGACGAGGAATAACACGAAGGGCGAGCGCGGCCGGCGGTCCCTTGGGTCCGGGAACTCGGTGGTCCGGCATTCGAGATTCCCGGGAACAGCGGGCGACGAAGCCCGTCTATCTCTTCCCTTGATGTGAGGCTTTGGAGGGGATCGAGCGCGAGGCTGGAACTCTCACGCCACTGGAGCGGAAGCCAGGGCCGGCAAGGTGTGCTCCGTTGGCAGGATTCGTCGCGACCTGACTCACGAGAGCTTCCACCAGGACCGGTGCCTCAGCCTCGGCGACCGGCTCTTTGTTGTTTCGGGGTTGCGGACCCTCATCGAGCTTGATTGCACATTGAGGGTGAATGCCCGCCAGCGAATAGACGGATTGATTGCAGATGGGGCAGCGTTTCCGCTGCGAATCATAGATGGGGGTGTGGCGATATCTGGGAAACATCAGAGCCTCTTGGTGCGTGGGTGAGAGGACTTCACGACACGCTTGGCAACGGTCTCGGATGATCCGTTTTGACCGAGCGGTTTCCAAGAGAGTCGAAACAGGGCCTGACCAGTTGCGGGATCGGTCGTGCCCAGATCGGTGACATCGGTGAGCAAGACACAGACGGAATCGCCATCCTTGACGTAATACGTTTCCTTGCCCGCCTGCGCGTGTGCGAGTGCGAAGAGGACGAATTCCCCAGGGGAGGGTGTTTTTCCGGGAGGCATCGGCAGGATCGCGTTGCAGCTCCGACCGCGCTCGACCTCAGAGATCCTCTGTTCGCTGGCGGGGTAACTGTTCACGTGATCCTCCGAATCATAAATTGTGATCAGATCGGTTCATGCTCCCTGGAGATTGCTCATCCACAAGTGGGCGGCAGGCTGTGCCGGAAAGATCGAGGGACCGCGCGAGCGGCCCCTCGAAGCCCGCCGATCGGGCGGGACGATCAATACCGCCGACCACCACCGTAGCCGCCGCCGTTTCCACCGCCGCCGCCATAACCACCGCTAGTGGTTCGGGCGACCCGCGGCTTGGCTTCGTTCACCGTGAGCCGCCGTCCGTCGTGCTCCTGCTCGTTGAGCCCCTCGATCGCCGCCTCAGCCTGGGAGTCGGTATCCATCTCGACGAAACCAAACCCCTTGCTGCGGCCCGTGTCACGGTCGGTGATCACCTGGGCGCTCTGCACGGTCCCGTACTGGGAGAACCACTCTTCCAGATTGGTGTGGGTCACGGCATAGGTCAAATTTCCAACATACAATTTCTTTCCCACTGGTCATCTCCTTGTGGCAAAGACAGTCCGACCCGTTGAAAGCTTTCCGAGTCGGTAAGAAAGGGGCGCACAAAAGAGCCCGTACGGTGGGAAAGGCGAGAAGGGAAAGCAAAAGGCGATTCAAGTTCGAACCCGAAATGCTCGCTCAGTCGTCAGACCAACCGATCGAAGTATAACCAAAGTTAATAAAAAAAGAAATAGGTCTTCGGGAAAACTTCTGACACCCGACGGGTGGGCTGGTGAAAAGTTGGTCTTGCACGAGCTGCGTTTTCATCCCGATTTCGTTGCGCCGTTTTCCCCCCCTTGCGAAGGGTGGGAAAGGGATCGCTCGCTCGCCACGTCATTCCATCGAGCGCACCAAAAACACGCGTCTCGAAATCGTCCCTCCAGCTCGGTCAAGACCAACTTTTCACCGGCCCACCGTGGCCCACCGGGATGGGCATCCCGGAGAGCCACGGTCGATCGATTTCCATTTCGCTCAGGAACGACGATCACCCGTCGCGCTGACCACTCACTTGGTGGGAGGCAGAATCACGGTGTCGATGACGTGAATGACGCCGTTGGTGCAGTCGATGTCGGTCTTCACGACCTTGGCGTTATTGACGGTCACGCCACCGTCCTTGACGGCCACCTTGGCGGTGTTGCCCTCAACGGTCTTGACGTCCTGGCCATCAAGCTTGACCACGTCGGCGGCGAGGACCTTGCCGGCGATCACGTGGTACTTGAGGATGGCGATCAGCTTGTCCTTGTTCTCGGGCTTGAGGAGGCTCTCGAGCGTGCCCTCGGGCAGCTTGGCAAAGGCCTCGTCGGTCGGGGCCAGAACGGTGAACGGGCCTTCGCCCTTGAGCGTGTCAACGAGGTCAGCGGCCTTGACGGCGGCGACCAGGGTCTTGAACAAGCCGGCACCGACCGCGGTGTCCACGATGTCTTTCTTCTCGCCGGCGAAGGCCGGAACCACCAGGGCGAGTGCGGCAACCATTCCCAGAAGCGTGCGCATGATCGAACTCCCTCATGTGATGAGCTGCGAAGGATCAAAATTCGTGACGGGCAATTTTATTTACACACGAAATAAAAGCGACCGCCACTTGCCGGGTGTGTTTTAGGCAAGGGCGGCCGGGTGTCTAGCTTATTCAACAAAAAAATCCGACCTGCGTTGTGGCCGGTGGGCACCTACTTGCCGGTTCCGCGCTTTCCAGGTGGCGACTTGGGGGCTGGAGGGGGCTGCTTGGCCGGCGGTTTCTTGGCGGTGGGTGGGGGGGCAGGGGCAGAGGCGGGGGCGGCGTTCGGCCGTTCCTTGGCCGCCTCCTTGGCAATCTTCTTGGCAGGCTTCTTCGCTTCGGCGGCGGCCTTGGTCGCGGCGGCCTTCGCGGCCGATTGGTTCGCCTGGGCGGTCTGCTGTGCTTCTTGCTTGAGTGCTAGAGCGTAAGCACAGATCTTGCGGAGCTCGCAACGCGGACAATCGGGGCCAGGTGCGACACAGGTGTCGTGGGCCAGTTCCTCGAGGAGTTCCAGGAACTCAACGCCTCGATTCTTGGGAACCGCGCGCTCGAGGATGGAGCGCAGGGAGGGGAGATCAGAATCCGAGATCCCCAGCCGTTCCAGGGCGCGGCGAGTGGCGGAATCGATGGGGATCGCGTGGCCTCCAAGGGCTTGCTGGATCACCGTCGCGGTGACATAATCGGATGAGAATGCTTCGTATGCGTGAAGTACCTTGAGGGCTTCCTTGAGCGGTTTCTTGGTGAGTGGCTCGAGTGAGAAACCGTAGGTCTTCGAGAAGAGCTGGCGGAGGAAACGGCGAATCCGCTCGGCGCGGCCCTGGGGATCGGGAATATCGGCGAGCGTTTCCTGGACCTCGGCGATCGGGCTGACGCGGACCTCGTTCCAGTCGAAGAACTGGTCCTTGAACCGCGAGAGCGCCTGGTTGGCCTGTTCGCGGGTCGTATCCTCGTGGCAGATCCCGTAAACCACGGCTTCCAGCACGCTGAGCCGGCCCGCGGACCGATCGGGCTTGGGCTTGTAACGGCGCTTGAGCTGGGCATGGACGTCGGTGAGGAACAGAGACTTGCTTTGTGTCGCCATGAGACTCATCATCGCAAAATGCCATGTGTGCGGACAAACAAGGAGGAAACAACGATACTCACCTGGTCCCGGAGGTCTGGCGAGGCTGCGTTCTGGAACGTCTTCAGGAAGGGACGGGGGGCGCGTCGCCGTCTGGGTCCTCGTCCGGGGAAAGATCCGCGCCGCTTGCCGGGCTGGGCTCGTCCGCGGCGCGGTCGGGCTTGAGATCGGAGGCAACAGCCTCGGCGATCAGGCGGCTCATCGCGACCGATTTCTTCACGCTGTCATCGCGCTTGAACGTGAGCACCGGCGTGAACCGAGTCTGCAGGCGGTCCGCAACCTTGGACTGAAAGAAGCCCGCGGCATGCTTCAGTCCTCGCAGGGCGAGATTCTGCTCCGCCTCGTCCCCCATCACCGTGACGTACACTGTCGCCTGGCGCAGGTCCGAGGAGACTTCGACCCGCAGGACGGTGACCGACCGGATCCGCGGGTCGGCAGTCTCGAAGAGGATGGCCGAAGCCACGACTTCGCGGATCGCTTGGGCCACGCGCAGGTTGCGGTGAGAGGACATTTATACACCTCGCGAACAGCGGACGGCCAAAGGCAACGCAGTCGTCATTTCCCGACCGCCTCGTCGTCTCCGGAGTGCGGCGTCCGGCCAACATGATGCCCGGGCATGCCGCCTTTGCCGGGCCCAGGGAAAACCCGCGCAGGCGGCTGGCGCGTGGTACACAGTCAGGTCAGGAGGGCCTTTGCTACAAGGTGCGGCGAATCACGTCGACCCGGTAAGCTTCGATGACGTCGTCGGGCTTGATGTCGTCGAAGTTGCCGATCTTGATGCCGCACTCGAAGTTCTGAGGAACCTCTTTGACATCGTCCTTGAACCGCTTGAGAGCCTCGAGCGAGCCCTTGTAAATCTCGCGGCCCTCGCGAATCAAGCGAACCTTGGCGCCGCGTTCGATGACACCCTGGGTGACGAAGCAGCCGGCCACGGCGCCAACCTTGGAGATCTTGAAGACCTGGCGGACGACGGCACGACCGAGGTGGACTTCCTTGATCTCGGGGACCAGCAGTCCTTCGACGGCCTTCTTGATGTCGTCGGTGACCTGGTAGATGATGTCGTAGCGGCGGATCTCGATATCCTTCTCCTCGGCCTGGATGATCGCCCGGTCCTCGGGGGCGACACGGAAGCCGATCACGATGGCCTGCGAGGCCTCAGCCAGCAGGATGTCGCTATCGGTGATGCCGCCAACGCCCTTGAGCAGGATGCGGATCGGGACCTCGCTGTTCTCCAGTTTCTCCAGCTCCTTGGTCAGGGCCTCGATCGAGCCCTGAACGTCGGCCTTGATGATCAGGTTGAGGTTCTTGACCTTCTGCTCGGCCATCTTGCTGTAGAGGTTTTCCAGGGTGACGGCCTGGCGCTCGGCCTGTGCGGCATCGCGAGCGCGCAGCCGGCGGGCCTCGGCGATCGCGCGGGCGCGGGCAATGTCGTCGATCACCGCGAAGGTTTCGCCAGCGGTGGGAACGACATCGACCCCGGAGATCTCGACCGGGGCGGATGGTCCGGCCTGCTCGATCGACCGGCCCCGATCGTCGAAGAGGGCGCGAACCCGCCCATAGCCGTCGCCGCAGACGAGGACGTCACCGACGCGGAGGGTTCCGTCCTGGATCAAGACCGTCGCGACGACACCACGGCCCTCGGAGAGCGATGCCTCCAGGCAGGTTCCGCTCGCGGGCCGGCTGGGGTCGGCCTTGAGCTCGTGCAGGTCGGCAATCGCCTCGAGCGTGGCCAGCATGTCGGAGAGTCCCTGACCGGTCACCGTCGACGTCTTGACGACCTCGACATCGCCGCCCCACTCGACGGGATGAAGGCCCTGTTGCGAGAGCTCGCCGTAAATCTTGTTGATATTGGCCGGAGTGTCGGCGTTGGGCAGATCGATCTTGTTCAGGGCGACCACGATCGGGACCTCGGCCGCCTTGGCATGGGCGATGGCCTCGACGGTCTGGGGCATGACTCCGTCATCGGCGGCCACGACCAGGACCACGATGTCCGTCACGTTGGCTCCCCGAGCCCGCATGGCCGTGAAGGCTTCGTGGCCCGGGGTGTCGACGAACGTGATCGGCTTGCCGTTGTACTCGACCTGGTAAGCGCCGATGTGCTGGGTGATGCCGCCGCTCTCACTCTGGACGACATTGGACTTGCGGATGCGGTCCAGGAGCGATGTCTTGCCATGGTCGACGTGGCCCAGGATCGTGATGACCGGGGGCCGGGGTTCGAGGTTTTCCGATGCGTCCCCGGGGGCGAGTGAGTCGAGCAATTCATCCTCCGCGGTACGTGGGTGAACGACCTCCAGCTCGACGCCGAATTCCATGGAGAGCATGAGCGCCATATCGTCGTCCAGACTGGCGTTGATGGTCGCCATCTGGCCCATCGCCATCAGCTTGCGCAACAGGTCATTGGCCTTGATGCCGATCGCCTCGGAGAGGTTGCGGACGGAGATGGGAGGCTCGATCTGGGCGTGGTTCTTCCGGGTCGGGGCGAGGGCGAAGCGCTGGCCGCCCCCCTTCTGGCCCCTCTTGGACGACGCACGCACGCGGCGGACTTCCTCTTCCTCGGTCAGCAGCGTCGCCGCCGGCAAGGGCGAGGTGACCCGGCGCTCGACCGCGCGCTCGTTGCGGCGGGCGCGGCGGCCGGCTCGATCGGCGGAGGAGCCGACCCTTCCCTTGGCCTTACGCTCTTCCTCCTCGTCGAAGGCCGGCGGCGGAGCCGCTGGAGTGGCAGGGCCGACGTAGGGTGGGGCTCCCGGGGCGGTGGTGTGACTGCGGCGACCCGGCATCCCGGGCATAAGTCCGGTGCCCGGACCAGCACGCTCACCACGCGGGGAGGCGCCGGGGACTGGCCCGCGTGGCGGCTGACCGCCCCGTAAACCGCTCGGCGGGCTTCCGGGGGCTGGCTGGTTGCCAAGTTGCCCGGACCGCATCAGGTTGAGTACTTCCTCCCGGGTCATCCGCTTCTCGGGACGCTGAGTCTTGCCTTCGGCGGCATGACTCGCAGGCCGCGGGGCGCTACCCGGTCGGTGCTGCGCAGGCGCCTGGGGCGCAGCCACGGGAGGCAAGGGACGACGAGGAACACTGGGTTGCTCGCGACGCGCTCCCTCGGTGAGGGCATCGTCGCCGGGGCGGCGGGCCGACGCCGCGGGTGGGGACGACGCCGGCGTGGTGCGCTGCACGGGTGGGCGGATTCCCGCCGAAGACATGTAGTCGCTCCGCTTCAAGGGTTGGAAACTCGCAGTCCCCGGGGCGCCTTCCTGACCGCCTGGAACCGCCGGTGATGAGCCCTGTGTTCTGGAGGGGCGTGACTCGGCCGAAGGAGTGAGGGCCGGGCCTCCGCCGCCGGGGCGGATCCCGGTTCCGCGGTGAGGCGTGTGCGCCGCGAGGGGTCCACCCCCAAGACGCGATGCGAGACTTCCCCCGGATCGTGCCAGCGGGGGCGAGCTCAAGGGGATGGAGCGGGCCGGGCTTGCGCCCGGGGTTGTCTCCGGCGGCGACCCTGGTCCGTTGCCGGAGGCCGGCGCCGCTGCTGAAGCGGAAGTCGGGGCAGCGGGTTGGGAAGGGGCAGGAGTGCTTGCCGCGGTGGAGACGGATGGCCGCCTGGCTGCAGCAGGAGGGACGACGGCTGCAACCGGCCTGGGTTGCGCGGTCGTGGTACCTGACGCCGCACCGGCGCCCCGGCCCGCCGCGCTTGCCGGTCCGGCCGGCCGGGCGGTCGAGGAGGAGCCCTGGGCCGCGGCCGAGGATGCTGCGGCCGGGGCCGATGAGAGCGGGACCGATGCCACCGGTCGAGGCGTCGATCTCACGGTCAGCGCGGAGGGGTTAGGCGATGAAGGCGCAGGTCTGGCGTGCTGAGCGTCCCTCCCGGTCGCCGGCTGTCTCATCAGCTCTCTGATCCGCTCCACGGTCGACGGGTCGAGGCTGGCCAAGGCACTGACCTTGACTTCAAGCCCCCAATTCTGGATCCGCTCGAGCAACTCCTGGCTCTTCAGTCCCAGCTCTTTCGCCAACTCGTGAACACGCGTGGACAAAGGCAACTCCTCCCGGAGCTTACTCCGGATGGTCGTGGAAAAACACGACCTGGGGCATGAATCCGTGGTTGATGAGTGCTTCCCGCGGGACCGGCTCGTTCACGCTCAACAGTCCGCGACGTGAAGGCGACTCGATTCCAGATCTCCCCGGAGGACACGGCCGAACCACTCGGCTCAGGAGGCCGGTTTCCGGGGCTCCGATGTACTTGGCGAGGGTGACATGTGCCGTCCGCCGGAGCGGCAAACCTGCCTGGTCCGGGAGGGCGGCACGGGATGGCTACGACTGGTCGCCGTCTTGCGGCTCCTGTTCAGGGGATCCACGTTTTTCGGAAGTGCCCGGCAAGGTGGGCTGGACCGGCCGAGCCGGACCGGCTGGCTCGCCGGCTGGGGCGGTAGCCGGACTGGACGGACCCGCGGGCCCGCCCAGCTCGACCGCATCGGTCACGATCCTGATGGCCGCACCCTGATCGTCGTCATGGGGTTGCGAAGTCACTTCGTGACCCTGTGGCGATAGACCGGAAGTCTCCACCGCCAAGGCCAAGTCGTGGATCTCGTCGTCGCTCGCCTCGTCTCCCTCCGAATCGGGGCTTTCGTCCGAAGCTAATTCGTTCCCGACCACATCGTCCTGTTCGGGAGGCAAGGCCGAACGGTGAATGCCGGTCGAGTCACTGGGGATGGCTGATGTGTGGGTCTGGGTGTCGGTCTGGACATGATCGGCGGAATCGTCCGGGCCAGTCCCGTTTGCCGCCGTGAGCTCGACCGACCGTGTCTCCTCTGCTGGGGAATCGTCGTTTCCGCTCGGGGCTGTCTCGGCGTTGCTGGGAGGTGCTTCGAGCAGGGCGGCGGCGGCCCGGCCTCCCTTGCGACGAGGCAGCTCTTCGGAGAGTTCCTCCGCCAGAACCTCCGCTCGTGCGACGATTTCCGTCGCCTGTTCTTGGCTCAATCCCTCGATGGTGTTCACCAGATCGGTGATTTCCATCACCGACAGATCGTCGTAGCTGAGAATTCCCTGCTCGACGAGCCGTTCGGCCAGCTCCGTCTCCACTCCGTCGATTTTCTCGAGGGCTTTGACCGCCTTGTCGATGACCTCGTCAAGTTCCTCGGCGGTCATGATCTCGATGTCCCAGCCAACCAGCTTGGAAGCCAGCCGCACATTCTGGCCCCGGCGGCCAATGGCCAGGGAAAGCTGGTCATCGCGCACCAGAACGATGGCACGGCCCAGCAGGTGGCAGAGCATCACTTCGTCGATCTCGGCAGGTTGCAGGGCGTTGGGGATCAAGACCTGGAGCGACTCATTCCAGCGCACGATGTCGATCCGCTCGCCCCCGAGCTCATCCACGATATTCTTGATGCGCGTGCCGCGGACCCCGACGCACGCGCCGACGGCGTCGATCTTGGTGTCGATCGAAGTGACGGCGACCTTGGACCGGTATCCCGCCTCGCGCGCCAGCGCCCGGATGGCGATGATCTGGTCGGCGATCTCGGGGATCTCCAGCTCGAAGAGACGACGCACGAAGTCGGGATGAGTGCGGCTGAGGATGATCTTGACGCGCTGACCGACCTTGCGCACGTCCAGGATGACGGCGCGGATCCGCTCGTTGGGGTGGTAGCTTTCCCCGGGAATCTGCTCGCCGCGGGGCAGGATGCCGTCGGTCTTGCCCAGGTTGACGATGACCGCGCCACCCTCGAACCGCTGCACCGTCCCGGTGACGAGGTCGGCACGCTGGTCCTCGAATTCGTCGAAGAGGCTGTCGCGCTCGGCCTCGCGGATCTTCTGGATGATCACTTGCTTGGCTGTCTGCGCCGAGATTCGCCCCAGCTCCGAGGGGTCCATCTTGACCCCGTCCTTGGTGGCGTCGATGGCACCGGTCTCGCGATCGATGTGAACCTCGATGTCGCCGGCCTCGGGATAGTGCTTGCGGGCCGCGGTCGTGAGCGCCGATTGAATCCCGTCGAACAAGATATCCTTGGGGATATTCTTGTCTCGGTGAATACTGTCCACGATCCGGACCAGATCAACGCTCATTCAATCCCTCCGAGGCGTGCTCTGTGACTTGCTCGATGCTCACCTGTCGTGTCGCGGTCAGACCGATGCAAAAGCACCCGAAAACAACGCCGAGCCGCGCCCGGTCGAGCAGGCGGGGCTCGGTCTTCTTACCGCGATGCCATCGAGCAGAGCAACGCCTCCTGGACCCTTCCCCGGCAGAATCGGCCGCACGGCCCGATCGAGCGCAGGGACCGAACCAAGCCCCATCTCAGCCGGGACCGATAAAGCAAACCGGCAACCCCAGCTAATATCCTAATTTATCAAGTAGTTGACAGGGCTGTCAAGCGTCCGAACAATAGCTAGGTCATTCCCGCCGAGCGACCGCAACGGTGGCCAGGCGACCCCTGACTCACCCCGGGCGGTTTGATATCGAAAGGAACTTGCCGCTTTGATGGCTCTCGCTCCGCTCGATCACGATGCGCTCAGAGCGGCTTTCGAGGCCGCCGGCTTGCGGTGCACCCCACAGCGGCTCGCGGTCTACGACCAGCTCAGCCGGGAGCTGCGCCATCCTACTGCCGAGGATGTGTTTCATGCGGTCCGCTTGACTATCCCAAAAATAAGCCTGGCAACTGTTTACAAGGCGCTCGAGGCCCTTGTCGAGATTGGCGCAGCAACCAAGCTGACGGCGGCGGACGGGACCGGCTCCGCCAGGTACGATGCCCGCAGCGAAGAGCATTACCACTTTCGCTGCCTGAGTACCGGTAGCGTGTACGACCTGCCGACCCGCTTCGATCCCACCCTGGTCTCCAAGCTCGATCCCCATCTCGAGGAAGATCTCGAACGCCAGGGTTTTCGCGTCACCGGTTATCGCCTGGAATTAATTGGTTACCGGGATCCATCGAGCCTGGCAGCCCATCCCGGACTTCCGGCCGAAGCATCCAGTGGTCCGGGGATCAGGCCCTTCCGGTCCAAGGCGAATGAGAACCAGGGATGATGCCACCGACTCCCAGCTTCGGGGCACTCGTCGATACTCACGCCCACCTCGAAGATCGTCGTCTTCAAGAGGATTTCGATGGCGTGATCGAGCGGGCACGCGCGGCCGGATTGGTCCAGATCGTCGCAATCGGCACCACGGCCGCCGACAGTGCAGCCGTGAGCGAGATCGCAAGCAACCATCGTGGCATTTTCGCCGCTGTAGGAGTTCAGCCCAACCACATCGCCGAGGCGGAAACCGGTGATTGGTCCCGCATCGTCGAGTTGGCGGCCGGGCCCCGGGTCGTCGCGCTCGGTGAAACCGGGCTGGATCGATACTGGGATCGCGCTCCATTTCCCGAGCAGCAGGCATGGTTCGACCGCCACTTGACCCTGGCCCATGACCGCGGGCTCCCCCTGGTCATTCACTGCCGCAACTGCGAGGCCGACGTCATCAAGCAGCTCGGCCGACTGCGACGTCCGGTCCAGGGAGTCCTTCACTCCTTCACCGGAACCGCCGAGCACGCGGCGGCTTTTCTCGAGCTTGGGCTGCACATCTCGTTCGCCGGCATGGTCACCTTTTCAAACAAGACCCTCGATCCGCTTCGCGCCGCCGCCTCAAAGATCCCCCTGGAACGGCTCCTCGTCGAAACCGACAGCCCTTACCTCAGCCCTCAGCCCGTAAGGGGACGTCCCAATCAGCCTTCCCATCTTGCCTGGACCGCCCAGCACCTAGCTCAGATTCTGGGGCTGTCTCCCGTTGAGTTCGCCAATATCACTACGGCGAATGCTCGGCGTTTGTTCAGGTTACCAGAGGACGACACGCTCTGATCGGCAATCCGAATTTCAGGCATAAGTTGCATGGCTGTTAGATTTTATCTAACGCATACAGTTTGACGATCTGAACGAGCAGACCCCGACTGGAATCGTGATTTTTCCCCTCGACGCCCTTTATCATCTAGTCTTTAATCCGAATACTACGAGAGTCTGGATCGAGTCTCCGGAAGAGAATTTTGCGTTGATCGCGTCGCCCGGAAGGCGGTCCGCGCTCGTTCCGGCACTCCACTTCCATGTCCTTGTCCATGTCCGAGGGTCCGACCCAAGATGAGTCCGGATAAGGTGTTTGAAGGATTCTTGATCATCGTCCCGATCTTCTTTCTGCTGGCGGTGGGCGCAATCATCGCTTTGCGCAGCGGCGTTGGTGAGCCGCAGACGGGCCGAGACTATCTGCAGATCGCCGGCAATCTCTCACAGATGATCCTCCGGGTGGTCGGCTACGTCGCCATTCTGCTCGCGGTCCAGTACCTGATCGGCCTGCGGCCGAGCCTCGGCTGGTAGTGTGGAGTGTTCTCGGGCCTCAGTCCGCGCCGGATCGCGAAGGATCGGACACGAGCGTGGAACCTGCCTCGGCGGGCAGCGGGGCTGCGAAGCCCAGGTGGTGGGCGCAGTGAATGCAATGGAACTGGCTCCATTCCTCTTTACCCAGCGCACCCAGCAAAGGATGACCGGGAAACGGCCCGGCTGCTGATGTGAACAGGGCAATCGCTTCTTGGAGTGCCTCCGTCTGAACGTGGACATCGGCGTCGGCGGGTGGAATCAGCCTCGGATGTGGTGCTGCAAGACCCTCGGGAAAGCGCCGGGAACGAAAGAAACGCCGCCGAAACGCCTCGGAACCTTGCCCAGGCGTCGAACCGGCACGCCCCAGGCTCGTCAGCCGTATTGACGTCGCAAGGTGATGGAGAATCTGTGCGAGCGTCCACTGGCCGGCAGTCGAATGACCCTCGAGAAGGCGTTCGACATCGGGCATGATCTCGTCCATGCTGGCGAAGTCGAGTATGCGTCTTTCGGGCATCGCACCATGTCCTCATGAATGTCACCAGTTCTCGCTTCGCAAGCATCTGATCGCCTGCGCACTCGCCTCAGGATAACGTCTTCTCCAACCAGGGCTAGCCTGACGATACTGGCCGAGATACGATGGGAGTGGAGATAGACATGACCATTATCACACTTCCGCCTGAAATCGAGGGCCCAGGGAATCCCCGCAGAATAGTCTCGGCATGATTCGAGTTTTCTGTTCTACTCCCCTCCGTTGTGGTTTCGGATTCGAGAACTGGTCCCAGGGAGGGGATGATGAAAGTTCTCACGGACGAG
>JBEKTN010000020.1:0-38463 GCA_049516015.1 Isosphaeraceae bacterium
AGCAAGACGCGCCGCCTGTTGCATGAATCCATGCCCGACCCAGCCGAGCCCGCCCCCCCCGAACCTGACCGCACCTAACCCCCGCTTTCCGCCGACCGCCGGCTTACGTCTGAACTGCAGAGAAATTGAGCAGGGGCTTGATTCCTCGACCCAATTCACTTTAAGATGAAGATCTTATCCAGGCTCAAGGCGGGTCTTGCTCGGGGAAGTCATGGTAGCCCTGCTGTGCGATATCTTGCATGGTTGGGCTTTTGTCTTTGTGATCGATGGCAGCCGAAAATCGGAAGCCGGGGGTCATCGCTCGGGCTCTGATCCTTATCCTGGGGCGATGACTGGCGGATCGGCGGCAACTGATCCGACCCACCGAAGTACCTGTCCAACCGATCCGACATGCGACAGTGGCTGTACTCCTCGGCGTCTTGGGCAGAATGGTGAGCATCTCATCAAGGCATCGCCCGGAACGCCCTGGCACACGTGTAGAGTTCGCAGCAACACATGAAAGAGAGGGTGCCCTCATGAGCCAGAACACAGCCGATCGTTACAACCAGCTCCATGCCCGCACGCTGTCCGACCCGGCTGGGTTCTGGGGCGAAGTGGCCGAGGAGATCACCTGGTTCAAGCGCTGGGACAAGGTGCTGGACGATTCAAATTCGCCCTTCACCAAGTGGTTCAAGGGCGGCGTTCTCAACACCTGCTACAACGCCATCGACCGTCATGTGGAGGCCGGCCGCGGTGAGCAGCCGGCGATCATCCATGACAGCCCGGTCACCAATACCGTCGCGACCATCACCTACAGGGAGTTGCGGGACCAGGTCGCGGGCTTCGCCGGCGCGCTCCGTCACCTGGGCGTGGAGAAGGGCGACCGCGTCATTATCTACATGCCGATGATCCCCCAAACGTTGATGGCCATGTTGGCCTGTGCGCGGCTGGGTGCCGTGCACTCGATGGTCTTCGGCGGTTTCGCCCCGCACGAGCTAGCAACTCGTATCACCGACGCAAAACCCCGCGTCGTTGTCTCTGCTTCCTGTGGCATCGAACCGAACCGCCTTGTCAAGTACAAGTCGATGGTCGACGCCGCGATCGAGGAGTCGGAGCACAAGCCAGAGCGCTGCATCATCTTCCAGCGCCCGCAGGAGAAGGCCGCGCTGGTGCCCGGCCGCGACATCGACTGGAACGATGCGGTCGCCGACGCCGTCCCGGCCGACTGCGTGCCGGTCAACGCCACCGACCCGCTTTACATACTTTACACCTCCGGCACCACCGGCCGGCCCAAGGGTTCCGTTCGCGACAACGGCGGGCACGCGGTGGCGCTCAAGTGGACGATGAAGAACTTTTACAATGTCGAGCCGGGCGAGGTGTACTGGGCGGCCTCTGACGTGGGCTGGGTGGTCGGCCACTCCTACATCGTCTACGCCCCACTGCTGCACGGGTGCACTACAATCGTCTTCGAGGGCAAACCCGTCGGCACGCCCAACGCCGGCACCTTCTGGCGTGTCATCGAGCAGCACAAGGTCCCCACCCTCTTCACCGCGCCGACCGCGTTCCGCGCGATCAAGCGCGAGGACCCACACGCGGAGTACATGAAGAAGTACGACCTCTCCCACTTCCGGGCGCTCTTCCTGGCAGGCGAGCGCTCCGACCCCGACACCCTGCGCTGGGCTGAAAAGAACCTGAAGGTCCCTGTGATCGACCACTGGTGGCAGACGGAGACGGGGTGGGCGATTTGCGGCAACCCGCTGGGCACCCAACTGTACCCCGTCAAGTACGGCTCGGCCTGCCGGCCCATGCCGGGCTACGACATGCACGTGCTCGGCCCCGGGCGGCAGGAGATGCCGTGCGGCGAAAGCGGCGGCCTCTACTCGAAGCTGCCCTTGCCCCCGGGCACGCTGACGACGCTATGGGACGATGACGAGGGATTCAAGAAGACCTACTTCAGCACCCATCCCGGCTACTACGAGACGGGCGATGCGGGCTATATCGACGAGGACGGCTACGTCTATGTGATGTCCCGCACCGACGACATCATCAACGTCGCCGGCCATCGCCTGTCCACCGGGGAGATGGAGGGCATGCTCTCGTCTCACCCGGATGTGGCTGAATGCGCGGTCATCGGCACGGCTGACCAACTCAAGGGCCAGGTGCCCCTGGGCTTCCTGGTGCTCAAAGCCGGTGTCAACCGCCCGCACCACGAGATTGTCAAGGAGGTCATCCAGATGGTGCGCGACCAGATCGGCCCGGTCGCCGACTTCAAGCTCGCCGTGGTCGTGGAGAGGCTGCCCAAGACCCGTTCCGGCAAAGTCCTCCGCGGCACGATGCAGAAGATCGCCGATCACCAGGAATTCAAGGTCCCGCCCACGATCGACGACGCGGCCGTCCTGACCGAGATCGCCGAGGCCCTCAGCGATACTCCGCCGCACTGATCAGCACCACGGGCCAGCAAGCTTCCCCCATGCTGTTACGCACCATCGCGGAATTGGCATTAGCCGATTCATCAACGGTTTCCTCGAAATTTGTTGCAATGGCGGAAAGAGCATGCAAGGATACCGATCGAGGCTGGACGTTACCATGGGGAGAATAGGGAGAGAGGAGCAACCGAATGGCGAAGCAACGAGAGAGCACCGAGGTTTCTGAGTCGGAAGTAGCCGTGCACTGGAAGGAGGAGGGGTTCTTCTACCCGCCGCGGGATTTCATTGCCCAGGCGAACATGACGGACGAGAAGATTTACGAGCGCTTCAGCCTGGACAACTTCCCGGACTGCTTCAAAGAGTACGCCGACCTGCTCGAATGGTACCAGTACTGGCACACGACCCTGGACACGAGCGACGCCCCTTGCTGGAAGTGGTTCGTCGGGGGCAAGATCAACGCCTGCTACAACTGCGTCGATCGGCACCTGGCCAAGCACCGCAACAAGGCGGCCCTGATCTTCGTACCCGAGCCCGAGGAGGAGCCACCCGTCGCTGTGACCTACCAGGATCTGTTCGTCCGCGTCAACGAGTTTGCCGCGCTGCTGCGTGACTTCGCGGGCCTCAAGGCGGGGGACCGGGTCACCATCCACATGCCGATGGTCCCGGAGTTGCCGATCACCATGCTCGCGTGCGCCCGGCTGGGGATCATCCACTCGGTCGTGTTCGGCGGCTTTTCGGGCCACGCCTGCGGCGATCGGGTCGCCGACTCCAAGAGCCACGTCATTGTCACGATGGATGGCTACTACCGCAACGGCCGACTCCTCGACCACAAGCCGAATGCCGACGTGGCGATCAACGTCGCGGCGGAGGCCGGGCAGAAGGTGGACAAGGTGCTCGTCTGGAGGAGGCTGCCGGGGAAGTACTCGTCGGGGACGCCCATGGTGGACGGGCGCGACTTCTTCGTCGACGATCTGCTGCGCGATTTCCGCGGCAAGCGCGTGGACCCGGTGGTCCTGCCCGCGGAGGGGATCCTCTTCCTCATGTATACCAGCGGCACGACGGGCAAGCCCAAGGCGGCCCAGCACAGCATTGGCGGGTACCTCTCTTACGTGACCGGGACCTCCAAATATATCCAGGACATACATCCAGAGGACGTGTATTGGTGCATGGCGGACATTGGGTGGATCACGGGCCACTCCTACATCGTCTACGGCCCGCTGGCTTTGGCGGCGACCAGCGTTATCTACGAGGGGGTGCCGACTTGCCCCGACGCGGGGCGGCCCTGGCGGATCGCCGAGCGGCTCAATGTCAACATCTTCCACACCGCGCCCACGGCCATTCGCGGGCTGCGGAAGTTCGGGCCCGACGAGCCCGCCAAGTACAACTACCACTTCAAGCACATGACCACGGTGGGCGAGCCCATCGAGCCCGAGGTCTGGAAGTGGTACTACCACAGCGTCGGCAAGGGGAAGGCCGTCATCGTCGATACCTGGTGGCAGACCGAGAACGGTGGCTTCCTCTGCAGCACCATGCCGGCCATCCACCCGATGAAGCCGGGCAGCGCCGGGCCTCCCGTGCCGGGCATCCACCCGGTGGTCTACGACGAGCAGAGCAACGAGCTCCCGGCCGGCTCCCGGGCCGGTAACATCTGCATCCGCAACCCGTGGCCGGGGAGTCTGCAGACCCTCTGGGGCGACCGCGACCGCTATGTCGGGACGTACTACAGCAAGTACTGCAAGAACAGGGACAGCAAGGACTGGAGGGACTGGCCCTACCTGGCCGGTGACGCGGCCATGCAGGCGGCGGACGGCTACTACCGCATCCTCGGTCGCGTGGACGACGTGATCAACGTCGCTGGCCACCGTCTGGGCACCAAGGAGATCGAATCCTGCTGCCTCCAGGTACCCGAGGTGGCCGAGGCGGCGGTCGTCCCACGCAAAGACGAGATGAAGGGCAAGGTGCCGGACGTCTACATCGCCCTCACGCCGGGCTCTGTGCCGAGCGAGGCGATCAAAGAAGCCGTGAAGAACGCCATCGAGGAATCCATCGGCAAGATCGCGCGGCCGAATCACGTCTACCTCGTGCCCGACATGCCCAAGACCCGCTCCGGCAAGATCATGCGCCGGGTCCTCTCGGCACTCTCGAACCAGTCCGACGACGTGGGTGACGTGACCACGCTGATGAACCCGGAGGTGGTCGAGCAGATCAGGCAGATGGTGGCGACGCACTGAGTTGCTGCGCCACCTCCGGCGCTGGCGCGACTGCGGTTACGTCGGATCGGTCGGGGCACTGAGGGGGAGGCGCTGTGCCGCTGGGAGCCCCGGAAGATACCGCCGCGGGGCGTGTCTTTCGGGGCCTGGTCGATGACCCAGTACTCGTCCCGCCGCCCCAGCCAGGTAGCGCCGAGCAGCGGGTTGAACGGGTGCGTCCACTGGTTGAGCAATCTGGTCGAGGGCGTCTTTGGGAAGCCGCCGGCAAGCGTGTCCGCCTGGTCGGCAATCTCCAGTTGGCTGAAGGCGTTGTCGTGTTGGCCTCGCGACAACCCCCGAAACTTTGGAAATGCTTTTTTTGCTTGACTCCTCCAGCAAGGATCTTGTAAAGTAATGATGCAAGTTTTTCAAATGATGATACATTGATTACATGGCCGCAACCCCGAGTGACGCAGTGTATCGGCGGGGTGCGGGATTGGCGTGTTGCCTCTCCCTCGCTCCGGGACTGACGCGGCCCGCAGCACCACGGGGGAGGCCCACCATGGGCATTATAGAACAAGCCGACTGCCGAGGATCCACTCTTTCGTTATCGCGGGCCGATGAGCGGGCTATCGACTTCGTCATCAACCTGCTGCGTTCCGCCCGCCGCCTGCTGTTCATCACCGGCGCCGGCCTTTCGGCCGACTCCGGGCTGCCCACCTACCGCGGTCGCGACGGCCTCTTTAGTCGTGACGGCGTCTATCGCGCCGACCTGACGACCCCCCACGGGTTCGCGATCGAGCAGGCCCTGTCCGGGCCGATGTTGGCGGCCCGGCCGGAGATCACCTGGCACTACCTCCTCGAGCTGGAGCGGTCCGCCCGCGGAGGGGTGCCCAATCGGGGACACCGGGTGATCGCCGAGATGCAGAGCTACTTCGACGCCGTCTGGACGGTCACGCAGAACGTCGACGGACTGCACTCGCGGGCCGGCTCGCGGCAGGTGCTGGACGTGCACGGCGACCTGCACGATCTTCGCTGCACCCAGTGCGACTACAAAGTGACGGTGCCGGACTACGCCGACCTGGCCCTGCCGCCGCTCTGCCCGTGTTGCCAGGGGATTCTGCGCCCCGCGGTCGTCCTCTTCGGCGAGCAGGTTCCGGAGGAGAAGCTGGCCCGGCTGTGGTTCGAGTTTGGCGTGGGGTTCGACGTGGTTTTCAGCGTCGGGACGAGCAGCCTCTTCGAATACATCGCCGCGCCGGTGGAGTTGGCTCGGGCGGCGGGGATCGCGACGGTGGAAATCAACCCGGAGACCACGGCGGTGACGTCCGAGGTCGAGGTCAAGATCAGTGGTGGTGCGGCGTCGGTGCTGGACCTTCTCTGGAAACGGTACTTGGCCGGGTGGCCGTGGTGCTGACCCTGTCCGGGACGGCTCGCACCGCCCGTCGCTCGTCTCGGGGTGGCTCTTTGGCTGGTGCGGTTTCGAATGCCGACCGCCGCTCCGACCCCTGGTCGCGGCACCCTCCCTTCGAGGCGTTGGAGCCGCCGGCTGAGGCACGCCGCCGGTCCCTGAGATCCTCCTCCTGGTCGGCCCGGGGCCGGAACGGCGCCCAGCCCTCTGCCATCCACCCGCCCCGGAACTCGGTCCTGATGGGCAACCCCACTGGCTGGAACGCAGGGGAGCGGAATTCCATTGCGGGCTGACCTTTCGTGGGATGGCTTCCGCAGGATCGCCTCGTGTCCTGGGGAAGAACTGGGCTGCCAGTGGGTTCGCTTTACCGAGATACTCCAGATCGGGCGACGCCCCACGTCGGCCTGAGATACAAAGCCGATGATCCTGTCCGCTTTCCCGGGAAGAGGAAGTCCCGCATCCACCTGATGTATAATGCCAAATCGGACAGTCTCACCTGGAATGTGAATCAGGAAATGGACCCATGAGTACTGCGAGCGGGCCGTCTTCGGAGAAGAATCACGCCACCGACTTACTCGGTGCCAAGGGAGGCGGCCTGCAGGCCTTCTTCACGCCCCAGAGCATCGCCGTCATCGGGGCATCGGACAAGGCCGGTAGCATCGGCCGGACCATCGTGTGGAACCTGATCAGCAGCCCGTTCGGCGGGACCGTCTTCCCGGTCAACCCGAAGCGGCCGAGCGTCCTGGGGATCAAGGCCCATCCGCGCATCGGGGACGTGCCCGACCCGATCGACCTGGCCATCGTGGCCACGCCCGCGGCGACGATGCCCGACCTGATCGCTGAGTGCGTCGAGGCCGGTGTCCAGGCGGCCATCGTTGTCTCGGCCGGGTTCAAGGAGATCGGGGCCATCGGCGCGGATCTCGAGCGCCAGATCATGGGACACGCGCGGCGCGGTCGGCTACGGGTCATCGGCACCAACAGCCTGGGGGTGATGAGCCCATTCACGGGCCTGAACGCCACGGTCGCCAACGCCATGGCCCGGCCGGGGAGGATCGCCTTCCTCAGTCAGAGCGGGGCCCTCGGCGCCGCGGTGCTCGACTGGAGCTTGCGGGCCAACGTCGGCTTCAGCGCCTTCGTCTCGGTCGGGTCGCAACTCGACGTCGGCTGGGGTGATCTGATCGATTACTTCGGCAACGACGTGCATACCCAGAGCATCATCATCTACATGGAGTCGATCGGCGACGCGCGGTCCTTCATGTCGGCGGCGCGCGAGGTGGCACTGAGCAAGCCGATCATCGTCATCAAGCCGGGCCGCACCAAGGGAGCGTCCCGGGCGGCGACCGCGCACACCGGTTCCCTGACCGGCAGCGACGAGGTGCTCAACGCCGCCTTCCGCCGCTGCGGCGTGTTGCGCGTGGACCGGATCTCCGAGCTGTTCAGCATGGCCGATATCCTTAATACCCAGCCGCGGCCGAAGGGCCGCCGCCTGACGATCCTGACCAACGCGGGCGGCCCCGGCGTGCTCGCCACCGATGCCCTGATCGCTGGCGGCGGCCAACTGGCCCCCCTGGCGCCCGAGAGCATCGAGGCGCTCAACCGCATCCTCCCCTTGCCCTGGAGTCATAGCAACCCCGTCGACTTGCTCGGCGACGCCGGCCCCGACCGCTATGTCAAGGCGCTGGAGGTCGTCGCCCGGGACCCGAACACCGACGGACTGCTGGTGATCTTGACGCCCCAGTCGATGATCGACCCGACCCTGATCGCCGACCAGTTGAAGGCCCATTGCACCATCGCCGACAAGCCAGTGCTGGCCAGTTGGATGGGGGGGGACGAGGTTGCGGCAGGCGTGTCGGTCCTGCACAGCGGCGGCATCCCGGCGTTCCCCTACCCCGACACCGCCGCCCGCGCCTTCAACCACATGTGGCGCTATAGCCAGAACATCCGCAGCCTGTACGAGACGCCGGCGCTGGCCGGCGGCGAGGACGGCGGCGCCGATCGCGCCGGGGCCGAGGACCTGATCGCCTCCGTCCTGGCCTCGGGGCGGACCCTCTTGACCGAGGCCGAATCGAAGCGGTTGCTCGAGTTGTACCGCATCCCCGTCGTGCCGACCCGGGTCGCCACCACGGAAGAGCAGGCCGTGGCCCTCGCGGCGGAACTCGGTTTCCCCGGGGTCCTGAAACTCCATTCCCAGACGATCACGCACAAGACCGACGTCGGCGGGGTTCGGCTCGACCTGACCGATCCCAAGTCGGTGCGCCGCGCCTATCGCGCGATCGAGCGATCCGTATCCCGGCGCGTCGGCGCCGAGCACTTCCTGGGCGTGACCGTCCAGCCGATGATCAAGCACGATGGCTACGAGCTCATCATGGGCTGCAGCCCCGATCCGCAGTTCGGCCCGGTGCTCCTGTTCGGCGCCGGCGGGCGACTGGTCGAACTGCTCAAGGACCATACGCTGGCCCTGCCGCCGCTGAACACGACTCTGGCGCGGCGGATGATGGAGCGCACCCGGATCTTCCGTGCCCTGAGGAAGGGGGTCCGCGGCCGCCGTCCCGTCGATCTCGGCGCGCTGGAACGGCTGTTGGTCCGGTTCAGCGGACTGGTGGTCGAGCAGCCGCGGATCAAGGAGATCGACATCAACCCGCTGCTCGCCTCGCCCAAGCGGCTGATCGCGCTGGACGCCCGGGTGGTCCTGCATGGGGCGGAGGTCGATTTGGACCGGCTGCCCCGCCCCGCCATCAGTCCCTATCCCACCCAGTACGTCGCCCCGTGGACGGGCAAGGACGGCCTGACCGTCACGATCCGGCCGATCCGGCCCGAAGACGAGCCGCTGGTGGTTCGGTTCGATGAGAAGCTGTCCGAGGACACCGTCTACATGCGCTACTTTCAGACCTTGAAGCTGAGCCGGCGCATCGCCCACGAGCGGATGATCCGGACCTGCTTCATTGACTACGACCGCGAGATGGCGCTGGTGGCCGACTATAAGGACCCGCAGACCGGGGAGCGCGAGATCATCGCCATGGGGCGGTTGAGCCGTATGTACGACCAGGACGAGGCCGAATTCTCCCTCTTGGTCCGCGACGGGTTCCAGCGGCGCGGGCTGGGAACCGAGCTGCTCCGCCGGCTCGTCGCCATCGGCCGCGACGAGCGGCTGCACCGTCTCACCGCCGTGATCTTGCCGCAGAACCAAGGCATGTTGCGCATTTGCAGCAAGCTCGGCTTCCACACCCATCTCGTGGAACCCGATCACTTGATGCATTCCGAGCTGATCCTCGCCGACTCGGGGAAGTAGACGGGTCGGCAGCGCCGCTGCAGACCTCCGGGCGGGTGAGCAGCCCCACCGGGGTGAGGAAGAAGTCGAGCTTGGCGAGGGCTTCGACCGCGGCCTTGCTGGCGGCTTCGAGGGCGGCGCTGTGCTTCCAGTACGCGGTCTTGGGGAGCCGCACAAGCGCAGACCAGCCGCGCACAGTCGCTTCCGCAAACACGAGCAGTCCCGGGACAGGGCGTCCGTTGGCCTGCTTCGCGGTGATTGACTCCGCGGCGGGCTCGCCTTAAGATCAATCTCGGTCGACTCCGTGTCCGTGCCCACCCAGCGTCCAAACACATCCCGGGGCGGCGTTCGCGGAACCGGCGGGGGTTGTCCACTCAACTTCAACTCTGAATCTCCTCTGTTCCAGACGGGCAGGGTGCGAACATGACTTCTGAGAGTAACGGATCGATCGACACTGTTCTCCAGGAGACTCGGGTCTTTCCTCCCCCTCCTGAGTTCGCCCAAGCGGCCCACATTCGCAGCCTGGAGGAGTATCAGGCCCTCTGGGACCGGGCCAAGGACGACCCCGAAGGGTTCTGGGGAGAGCAGGCGCAGTTGCTCACCTGGTTCAAACCATGGGACAAGGTGCTGGAGTGGAACCAGCCGTTCGCCAAGTGGTTTCTCGGAGGCCAGCTCAATGCTGCGTTCAACTGCATCGACAGGCATTGCACGGGACCAGACAAGAACAGGGCCGCCCTGATCTGGGAAGGTGAGCCGGGCGAGCGCCGGGTCTTGCGATATCAGGACCTGCTGCGCGACGTCTCGAAATTTGCCAACGTCCTCAAGAGCCTGGGGATCAAGAAGGGAGACGTCGTCGCGATCTACTTGCCGATGATCCCGGAGCTGGTGATCGCCATCTTGGCCTGCGCGCGGATCGGTGCACCACACATGGTGGTCTTCTGCGGGTTCAGTGCCGAGGCCTTGGCTGGCCGGATCCATGATTGCCGGGCCAAGGTGTTGATCACGGCCGACGGCAGCTACCGACGGGACAAGACCGTTCCCCTCAAAGTCAACGCCGATATTGCCGTGGCCGAGTGCCCCACTGTCGAGAACGTGGTGGTCTATCGGCGGACCGGACTGGAGATCGATTGGTCGCACGGCCGGGACCATTGGTGGCATGAGCTGGAAGCAAATGTGTCGATCGACTGCCCCCCCGAGCCCGTGGACAGTGAGCATCCCCTGTTCATCCTCTATACATCGGGTGCCACCGGCAAGCCCAAGGGCGTCCTGCACACCACCGGCGGCTATCTGCTGGGGACCGCGCTCACCAGCAAGTGGGTCTTCGACCTCAAGACCGACGACACCTTCTGGTGCACTGCCGATGTGGGCTGGGTCACAGGACACTCCTACGTCGTCTATGGTCCGCTCGCGCTGGGCATGACGTGCGTCATGTACGAAGGGTCCCCGAACTGGCCCGACGAAGGGCGGTTCTGGAAGATCATCGAGGACCATCGGGTCACGATCCTCTACACCACGCCGACAGCCATCCGGGCCTTCATGAAATGGGGCGAGC
The DNA here is from genome assembly GCA_049516015.1 of Isosphaeraceae bacterium. Taxonomy (GTDB): domain Bacteria; phylum Planctomycetota; class Planctomycetia; order Isosphaerales; family Isosphaeraceae; genus Aquisphaera. Next base: position 10,823 of record JBEKTN010000020.1, read on the forward strand.
GGTTTCCCAGAAGGCACGATCTATCAAGCCTCCGCCTGCTGGGCACCGTGGGTGAAACAATCAACCCCGAGGCCTGGATGTGGTATCACAACGTCATCGGCCGGGGCCGCTGCCCGATCGTCGACACCTGGTGGCAAACCGAGACCGGGGCGATCATGATCTCTCCCCTCCCTGGTGCGACCCCCACGATCCCCGGATCCGTCACCCGTCCTTTGCCGGGGATCGTCCCGGAGATCGTCGCCAAGGATGGACAGCCTGTCGCAACCAATCAGGGAGGATTCCTCGTCATCACGCAACCCTGGCCGGCGATGCTCCGCACCCTGTACGGAGACGACGCTCGGTACAAGACCCAGTACTGGGGCGCTATCCGGGGCAAGTACTTCACCGGCGACGGGGCGCGGTGCGACGAGAAGGGAAACTACTGGATCATGGGGCGCGTTGACGACGTCCTGAGCGTTGCCGGTCACCGTCTTTCGACCATGGAGATCGAAAGCGCCCTGGTCAGCCATCCGGCTGTGGCCGAGGCGGCGGTGGTGGGCAGGCCAGACGAGCTCAAAGGACAGGCTCTCGTCGCCTTCGTGACCCTCGAATCGGGACACTCTCCCAGCGAAATCTTGCGTCACCAACTGCGTTACCACGTGACCAAGGAGATCGGAGCACTCGCTCGGCCAGACGATATCCACTTCACGGACGCTCTCCCCAAGACTCGGAGCGGCAAGATCATGCGACGCCTGTTGCGGGACATCGCAGCGGGAGTTGAAAGCACCGGCGATACTTCCACGCTCGAAGATCTCAGCCTGCTGATCCGGCTCCGCCGCTCTGAGCGACAGCAGGCAGGCCAAGAGGAGTGAACCCAGCTCAGTAACTGCGAGGTGGCGAGAGCTGTCGTGCCCTCACTCTCGAGCGGGTTTCGTTCGCGTGGAGAAATTGGGTAAGGTCCACCGTGCGGACCGTCAGACCAGGATCGGACGGTCCGCGATCCTCAAGTGGGGATTCCCGACCCGAGGAGAAACATGGACCCCCAGACACGGTCGTTCTCACCGCGTTCCATCGCTTCGATCGGACTGATTCCCCCCAGTCCCTCGTTCGGCGTAACAAGCCAGTGGGGAGGCTGACCTCTGCTCCCCCCACTGCTTACATGACATCATTGCTTACACCTTGCCTACATCCCGACGCACCGCCTACTTCTTGATAGGGAAAAGGGGGAGTTGGATCGCGCCACCGCTGACGCTCCGCAGGATCCCCGCCAGCATGATGTACCACGCCAGAGCTGCGGTCAGGATGCCCAGCCAACCGCCGATCCTCTTCCACGGGACGGGATTGACCAGGAACCCGTAGGTCAGTGCCATGAACGTCAGCAACAGCACCGTGAAGGTCAGGGCCAACGCCCCGTTGATACGGAATGCTCCGATCGTGAGGAGGGCCGTGAAGATCGTCCAACCGAGCAAGAACAAGCCGATGGCCGCTTCCGGATCATGGAGGCTGGCCTTGATGTTGAACCAGGGGATGGAGATTGCTGCCAGCGACATCCAGAAGGCCCCGTAGGAGGAGAACACGGTCGCGCCAAAGGTATTGCCGGTACGGTACTCCCACATGCCGGCCAGCAACTGGGCGATGCCGCCGTAGAAGATGGCCAGGCCGATGAAGATGGCGTGGTTCTGGGCGGCGTTCGGGACGATGATTTCCGCGTTGAGGGCGCTGAGTACGAACGTGGTGAGGGCGAACCCGGCCAGTCCCAGGGGACCCGGATCGCCGAGCGTCACAGGACCAATAGTTACAGGGGGTTCGGTCTTGACCTGTTGTGCCATGGGCTTCGCTCCGATCTTTGGTTGAACGATCACGAAAACAACTTCGCGACGGGCGTTCTAAACACGCTCCACGCGTAGACAGCGCCGAGGCAAACGTTCATGAGCATCCCAGCAAGCACGAACACCCATCTGCCCGTGCGCACTGGCATGCCGAACAATGTCGCGTCGATCGAATCCGTTGTGGAGTTCGTCATGGCGGGCTTACTTCCGTAATGGTTACGTGTGAAATGGAGTCTCGAACAATGGGAGTTGACGAGTTTGCGCTCAGAGCGGATGACCACGATTCTTCGCTTCGCACCAATCATCGGAGGGAAAGACATGGCGGCCTCGATCCGCCACCTCCTCGAGCGGGTTTCTGTGCATGGAGAACTCGGGTAGGGGCTGCTGTGCGGACCGTCAGACCCGGATCGGACGGTCCGCACTCATTGACGAGCAACCAGTGCGATCCAGCCGAGTTCACTCATGCCGTCTTCGGCTTTTTCATCAGGGTCAAGGCGATGATGACACCGACAGTGGCGAGGCTGCCGGAGACGTGGAAGACACGGATGTAGCTTCCGAAGAAGTCCCTGACAATTCCGGCGGAGAGCGAAGCCGCAATCGCGCCGATTCCATAGGCCGAAAAAATGATGCCGTAGTTGGTCGCATAGTTCTTGGCGCCGAAATAGGCCGCCGTGGCTGTAGGCGCGATGGCAAGCCAAGATCCCAATCCCATCCAGAAGGCGGCGAAACACGCGGCATAGAGGACGACGCTGCCTTCGCGAGCCAACAGCATCGCGCCCGACGCCAGCACGATCATGAACAGAGACAGCGCGGCGGCTTTGCTGTGGCCGATTGCATCGGTGAGCCAACCGAACAGCGGCCTTCCTCCACCGTTGAACAGGGCGAAGAACGAGACCAATCCCGCCGCCGTCGCCGGCTTCAGCTTGATGATCTCCTGTCCCACATTGCTGGAAATGCTGATGGCCAACAATCCGCCCAACGAGCCGATGATGAAGCACAGCCACAGGCCGAGGCAGGACGATGTCGTGAGCATCTCCGCTGGTGTGTAATTCCTTTGGCTGGCGGCAGCCGCCGCGCCTTGCCAGCCCTCCGGTTGCCAGCCGGCCGGCGGGAACCGCAGAATGAGAGACATCAGCACCAGCGCGACCAAGAAAGCGATCCCCAGGATGAAGAATGTATTTAAAATGCCTTTGGTTTCGATCAGGGCTTGCGCTAGCGGTGCCATGACCAACGCCGACACGCCAAAACCGAGAACGGTAAGACCGACCGCGAGACCCTTGATATCAGGGAACCACTTCGTGACGACCGCGATCGGAATCCCGTAGACGATTCCGACCCCCGTGCCGGCGAGAACGCCGTAGGTGAGGTAGAGCCAAGGCATTCCCGTTGCGTAACCTGACAAGATCCAGCCAGCAGCAACGATCAGGCTGCCGACAAGACTGACCGTTCTGGGATGCACCTTCTGCACAATACGTCCAGAAATCGGCATCAGCACCGTGAAGGAGGCCAGAAACAGCATGAACGGCCAGAGGGTTTGCTTCGCCGTGATCGGGGCGTCCGCAGTGGAAAACAACTTCGCGACAGGCGTTCTGAACACGCTCCACGCGTAGACAGTGCCGAGGCAGACGTTCATGAGCATCCCAGCAAGCACGAACACCCATCTGCCCGTGCGAACTGGCATGCCGAACAATGTCGCGTCGATCGAATGCGTTGTTGAGTTCGTCATGGTGGCCTCACTTCCGTAATGGTTACGTGTGAAATGGAGTCTCGAACAATGGGAGTTGACGAGTTTGGGCTCAGAGCGGATGACCACGATTCTTCGCTTCGCACCAATCTCGGAGGGAAAGACATGGCGGCCTCGACCCGCCACCTCCGATCTTGGTTCCCGGGTCGGCCCTCAGGTCGCCTCGCTGCGTACCTCGGTGAAGCTACGCTGCTGGCGTGAAATCATCGCATGCCGGGGAGCGAGAGAAAAGTCCAGTCGCGCACTAGGCGGAAGGGCATCAACGTTCTCATCGCCTTCCCGAGTTGAACCCGCCGTAAGTTTAACAGAGATTTGCCAATGATTCCCGGATCGATTGATCGCCATTTCAACCCGGACCGGAATAATAGGTAAGATCCGGCAATTCACCCCAGGTTCTCGAGGCCTCATGTCGCGGATAACCATCCGAGAGCTGTCGACGTCCTCGACCCACAGCCTGGCGACCTCGGAGAGCCGCCAAGCCCCGGTTTTCCGCTCTTGGCCCGCCGCGGTGCAGTTTGGTCAATCGATTCCACTGATTCCACCGGGTTTAGTTCAATTGATTCCACCGGGTTTAGTTCAATCGATTCCACTCATTCGTCCGATAGTTCGATCAGGAGACAGGATGGGTGTTGGCGGTTGTGGCTCGCCGTGATCAGTCCATGGGCTGGTTGCTGCTGGAAGATCAGGGTGTCCAGGCCGCCGTTCTGTTGCAGGAATAACGCTCATGTCGATTGCAGGCATTCTCAGGCGATGGGTCTTGGTGAGTGAAGTCACCGGGGTTCTCGTCCTGTTACTGGTTCCATGTGTGAGGGCGCAGTCTGTGTCGTCCAGCCCGGCCGTTTCTCCGGCCGACGTTGGCTCGATTCAGCCCGTACAAATGCCCCCGAACCCGAACCCGAATCAGCCCGTACAAACGCCCCCGAGCGCGGGCCCTTTGAACCCCGCGGACTTCGGAGACACAAGCGCGCCCGGGATGGCGCCGGCGGCCCCCGTAGGATACGCGCCGGCGGCCCCCGTAGGATACGCGCCGGCGGCCCCCGTAGGATACGCGCCGGCGGCCCCCGCAGGATACGCGCCGGGTCGGTCGGTCCTGGATGTGATCGGCGCATCGATCTTCGACGACATCTACTCCCCGGAAGCCCTGGCTCGCTGGACGCCTCTCTCGCTCGGCACGTTCTTCAGCGAGGGATGGGACACGCCCTACGCGTTTCCGACGTCTGGCGGTGGCGGCTTGGCGGGCACCGGCGGCGCGCCTCGTCACGGGTGGCTCGAGGGCATTCATGGTGTCTTCTATCGTGCCTGGTTTTTTGCTTTCGTCTACGTCAATGATCTCGGCCCTAAGTCACCACCACCCCATCCACCAGGCAACCCTCACCCGGGCGCCAACAACGCGTTCGTCGGCCAGTACACGATCTTCGTCCCGCTGAACCGGCGCTTCGAGTTCCAATTCGATTACCAGTTCATCTTCTCGGACAAGGGCGGGAAGTCTAACACGTACCACGGTAACACCGGCGACACGACCATCACCTCGCGGTTCGAGCTTTCCGAATCCAAAGATTTCACCCAGTTGTTCACACTGGCTGCCCGCGTGCCCACCGGCGCCCAGGACAACGGCAACGGTGTGGCCTCCATCTCTCCGCATTACGAGTTCTGGTGGAACTTCTACGACAAATGGGCCATGCGAGGCTATACGGGCGCCACGGTGCCCACCAACCACGCCAAAACCTCGGGTTACTCGACGTACGAAAACAACCTCTCCATCGGCCGCTACTTCGCGGGTTCCAAAGAAAGTTGGTTCCAACAATGGTGGTTTTACCTGGCCGCCAACGAGAGCTCCGCGATAGAACGCAACCCTCACAATTATGCCTTTTTCTCGCTGCAACCCGGGATGCGCTGCAAGCTGACCGGGCGGGTTTTCGAGAACATAGGCACGGGTCTCTGGTACTTCTTCGCTTCCTGCGAAGTGCCCATGAGCTACCCGCACGAGTTCACTTACAAGTCGCTTTTCGCCGTGTTGTATGACTACTGATCATCCTGGGCAACCGGAGTGCCGGCCAGAGCGTACCAACGGCTGGCCGGCACTCGTTTCGAAGCATCGGGGAGCTTGGGTGGTGTGTTGAATCTCGCGGTTTCCTCGTCTTTGGGGTGCGATTTCAGGCCTATGCCCACATCATCCTGACAGCCGATCAGGACCAGTTCGGCACCCCCGTATCCAGAAACGCCAGTCGATCAATTGGCACCCACCTGCGGTCTACAAACGTTGCCGACAACTCTGCGGTGAAGTCAGCTTGCTGATCAACTTCAAGGCCGATTCCAGTCGGCGAGGTCGCCTCGGGGTTCTTCACGGCGATGACGAACCGACCTCCCGGCTTGATGTTGAACGCATTTTACACCTCGCCGAGGACCAAAGGCCGACACAGAACCGATAGGCCATTCACCCACTCAGTCCCAGACGAGCGATGAACCGGAACCACCCTGCCGTCCGGTGCGGGTGGGGGCTCTCCGCCGCCTGCTCTAGGCCTCGCGGTTGCTTTGAGCGGCCGACATCCATGGCGGGAGAGGGCTACACCCGGCCGCTCAGGATGCAGGGGTCTCACTCGGCCCATAATTCGGATTTCCCGAAATCAGGCTCTTGGCTCTTGACTTCCCATGATCCACCTCGTAAGCCTGCGAAACAGTAGTTGCTCGCGACGGGCAATGTACCACTCGGCTAAGCCGGCCACGCCGTGCGAATCAGCGCATGGTCAGGTTTTTTTTATTGCCGCTTCCAACAGCCCACATCCCCGAAGACGGAGGCGATGAGAACTTATGCGAGTGATGCTCGATTACGGCCGTTCCGGCATGGCCGTAGACGTCCCCGACGATCGCCTGGTGGGACCCCTGGCGGTCCGGGAAGTGTCTCCGTTAGAAGACCCTTCCGCTGCGGTCGCCACTGCCCTCGAGCGGCCGATCGGAGCGCCGCCGCTGCGGGAACTGGCGGCGGGACGTCACGACGCCTGCATCGTTGTCTGCGACATCACGCGGCCGGTGCCGAACAAGCTGCTGCTCGGGCCGATCCTCGACGTGCTGCACGGGGCCGGCATTCCCCGGGAACGGGTGCTCATCCTGGTCGCCTCACCGAGGGGCTTGGGAATCCCGAGTTCGAATCGCTGTTCCGCGACAATCCATCGATCGAGGTCTTCATGAAGCGAATCCTCGGCGAGGATTACTTCGTGAAGGACCAGTGGCAGGTCGAGGAGCTGGCCAAGGTCCGCCGCAAGGCCCGGGTGAAGATGGTCGCCGAGGGCGTCGCCCCGGAGGTCCTCGCCCGCTGCTTCGTCGAGCCTGCGCGCGACGTCGAGTCAACCCTGGCCGACTCGCTGGCCGAGTATGGACCGGATGCGAGGGTTGCCGTCATCCCCAAGGGGCCGTATGTCCTGCCGGTCCTGGCAGGGTAACCCTCGCCGCCTCCCGCAGGACGGTAATTGTCCTTTCCTTCCCGAAGAGGAGTCTCCCATGTCCAACTTCCAGCGCCGGGACTTTCTGACCGGGGCCGCGGCGTTCGCGGCGGCCACGACCGCAACTCTGGTCGGGACCAGGCGGGCTGCAGCCGACGACCAGCCGCCTTTGCCGATCCGCGGCAAGGAGGGCGCACCGATCATTGGTCCGACGAACCCCACGCGCGAGGCCCAGAACACAGACAGGCTCGCGCCCCCGCCGACGGACCACGGCACGATGCCCAACCTGAGATTCTCATTTGCCGACGTCCACAATCGGTTGCAGCCCGGCGGCTGGGCTCGGCAGGTGACCGGACGAGAGCTGCAGATTGCCCAGGCGCTTAACTGCGTCAACATGCGGCTCAAGGCCGGCGCGGTCCGGGAGATGCACTGGCACGTTCCGGACGAGTGGGGGTTCGTGCTCAAGGGCCGGATGCGGATCACCGCCGTCGACCAGGACGGTCACGCCTTCCAGGACGATATCAGCGAGGGCAACATCTGGAACTTCCCGGGCGGCATCCCGCACTCGCTCCAGGGACTGGAGGGGGACGGCTGCGAGTTCCTGCTCGTCTTCAACGACGGCAACTTCAACGAGGATGCGACCTTCCTGGTCTCGGACTTTCTGGCCCACATCCCGAAAGAGGTTCTCGCCAAGAACTTCGGCGTGCCCGAAAGCGCCTTCGCCAACATCCCCAAGGAGGAGTTCTACATCTTCGAGTCGCAAGTGCCCGGCCCGCTCGCCGCGGATCGGGTCGTCGGCGCCGGGCCGGTGGCCGTGCCCTACAGCCACCGGCTGATGGACCAAAAGCCGATCGAAACGAAGGGGGGTAGGGTCCGCATCGTCGACTCCTCGAATTTCCCGGCGGCCAAGGAGATCGCCGCCGCGCTGGTCGAGGTCGAGCCTGGCGGGATGCGCGAGCTGCACTGGCACCCGAACTCGGATGAGTTGCAATACCACATCGCGGGCCAGTCGCGGATGACGGTGTACGCCTCCGGTGCGACCGCGGGCACCTTCGACTACCAGCCGGGCGACGTCGGCTACGTGCCGAAGAGCATGCCCCACTACATCGAGAACACGGGCACGACGACGCTGCGGTACCTCGAGCTGTGGCAGTCCGACCACTTCGCCGACGTCTCGCTGGCGCAGTGGTTGGCGTTCACGCCGTATGAGCTTGTGAAGGCGCACCTGAACATCGACAAGTCGGTCCTGGCGAAGGTCTCGACACACAAGACGCCGGTGGTGCCGGGCTGAGGCGGTGGTAACCGAAGGCGATCGTCCTCGATCGAGCTCGTTCGTAAACTAAACGAAATTGCGCAAGCAATCCAGCGAGGTAGAGAATCATGGCAGAGAATCCGGCACGACCCGTGACCCCGTCGCTGATTGCTGAGAACATCGGGATCGCGACCATCAGCAAGCCGCCCGTCAATCCGCTCAGCAGCGACGTTTGCGCCGGGCTCCTTGAGTCCTTGGACGAATTCGAGAAAGCCAATGTCCGGGTCGTGATCATTCGCGCCGATCCGAACACGAAGATCTGGTCAGCCGGTCACGATGTCCACGAGATACCGCTCGACGGCCACGACGCCGTGCACTGGACCACGGGGTTCGTACAGGTTCTCCAACGCGTCCGGTACAGCCCGATGCCGGTCATCGCAATGCTTCACAGCAGCGTCTGGGGCGCGGCCTGCGACTTGGCCGTCACTTGCGACCTTGCCATCGGCACACCTAAAACGACGTTCGCCATCACGCCAGTCAAGATCGGAGTCTCCTACAACACCGAGGGCATGTCCCACTTCCTCGGGGTCCTGCCCCTGCACGTCGTCAAGGAGATGGTTTTCACGGGCGACCCCCTCTCGGCCGAAGACGCCTATCGGTTCGGCCTGCTCAATCGCCTGGTGGAACCGGAGAAGCTCGAGGAAACGACGATGACAATCGCCCGTACGATCGCCAGTCGCGCGCCCCTCGCGGTGGCCGTTGTCAAAGCCGAGCTGCGCAGCCTCACGGCGGGTACCCCGATGAGCGCTCACGAGTTCGAATCGATCCAATCTGTTCGGCGAGCCGCATTTCGGAGCGACGACCTCAAGGAGGGCGTCAAGGCGTTTTTTGACAAGCGACCGCCCGTCTTCCAGGGCAAGTGATCGCGATCGCGTGTGCAAGCGAGGAAACGATGACGTCACACGGGCGATTTCCCGTCCGATCGGCCGAGGAAGCAGCGGAGCTGATCTCCCACGGCGCAACCCTGGGAGTTGGTGGATTCACCGACCCCGGCTGTCCGAAAGCCGTGCCGACAGCGCTCGCCCAGCGCGCGCGGGGATTTCACGAGCGCGGCGAGCCGTTCCGGGTTCGGATCCTCAGTGGCGCCGAGGCCAGGCCCGCTGTCGACGTGGGCCTTCCGCAAGCAGACGCGGTCAGCTTTCGGATGCCTTACCAGGGTGAGAAAACCTGCCGGGAGGCCATCAACGAGGGGAAAATCGAGTTCGCGGACATCCATCTCTCTCACTGCTCGCAGCAGCTTTTCGAGGGATTCTTCGGTAAGATCGAAGTTGCGGCCAGCCAGTGGACGCCGGCGTATTCGCAGCGCGCTCTCGGCGGATGAGAGGAAGGAGAAACGTGGAGTCATGTCGAGTAACACGCGTGCGGACGCCGGGTTCCGAGACGAAGAGGACGTGCTGGGCGGCGTCGAGGTCCCGGCGGATCATCTCTGGGGCGCCCAGACCCAGAGATCCCACGTCAATTTCCCGATCGGCCGTGAGCGCTACCGCTGGGGCCGGCCCGTGATCCGTGCCCTCGGCATCCTCAAGAAATGCGCGGCCCTGGCGAACGGGGAGCTGGGCCAGTTGCCGCCGGAGAAGGTTGACCTGATCGTCCGGGCCGCCGAGGAGGTGATCGACGGGAAGCTGGACGGCGAGTTCCCGCTCGTCGTGTTCCAGACCGGCAGTGGTACCCAGACGAACATGAACGCCAACGAGGTGATCGCCAACCGGGCGATCCAGCTCGCCGGTGGGGTCGTGGGGTCGAAGAAACCGATCCACCCCAACGACGACGTCAATCACAGCCAGTCGTCCAACGACACCTTCCCGACCGTGATGCACATCGCGACGGTCGAGCAGCTCGATGACACGCTCGCCCCGGCGATCCGCGGCCTGCGGGACACGCTGGACGCCAAGGCCAAGGCGTTCTCCCGGGTGGTGATGGTGGGCCGGACGCACCTCCAGGATGCGACGCCGTTGACCCTCGGCCAGGTGATCTCGGGCTGGGTGGCGCAGCTCGACCAGGCGCTCGACGGGATCGGCCGAGCGTTGCCGGGCGTTTGCGCCCTGGCGATCGGCGGGACCGCGGTCGGCACCGGGCTGAACGCCGACCCGCGGTTCGGCGCGGTGGCGGCGCGCCGGATCGCGGAGCAGACGGGCAAACCGTTCGTCTCGGCGGCGAACAAGTTCGCGGCCCTGTCGGCGCACGACGCCATGGTCAACGTCAGCGCCGCCCTGCGCACCCTGGCCGGCGCCCTCATGAAGATCGCCAACGACGTGCGCTGGTACGCGTGCGGACCTCGGGCAGGCTTCGCGGAGCTGAAAATCCCGGAGAACGAGCCGGGCTCGTCGATCATGCCGGGGAAGATCAACCCGACCCAGTGCGAGGCGCTCACCATGGTGGCCGTGCAAGTGTTCGGGAACGACCACGCCGTGGCCTTCGCCGGCTCGCAGGGGAACTTCCAGCTCAACGTCTACAAGCCCGTGATCCTGCATAACGTCCTGGATTCGATCCAGTTGCTAGCCGAGGCTGCGCACTCGTTCAACGACCGCTGCGCCCGGGGCATCGAACCGAACGAGAAGCACATCCGCGAACACATCGACAGCTCGCTCATGTTGGTGACGGCCCTCAACCCGCACATCGGCTACGAGAAGGCTGCACAGATTTCCTTGAAGGCGTACCGCGAAGACCTTACCCTGCGCGAGGCTGCCCTCAAGCTGGGCCTCCTCACCGCGGAGCAGTTTGACGAGTGGGTTCGGCCCGAGGACATGACGCACCCGCTCGTGCAGCCTCCGTCACCGAGCAGCTCTCGGGGCAAACCAAACTCCGGCTGATGAAGAGGGCTGAACATGAAGATGGAGACCGACCGATGACACATCCTGTTCTTGGGGACGTCAAAGTGAGTCCTGGCATCCGGTTCGAAGGGCAGGCGACCGGCTGGTCCCGGCGCAGGGTGAAGAAGGCCGCGCGGTTGGCCCGGATCGCGCGTTGGATGAACGGGCGTGTCCTGGAGACCGGAGCCATCGTCGAGGCCTTGCAGACGCTGATCGTGCCTGGTGATGCCGTGGCTCTCGAGGGGGACAACCAGAAGCAGGCGGATTTCCTCTCGCGGGCGCTCGTCCAGGTTGAGCCGGCGAAGGTTCATGATCTGCATCTCTTGATCGGGAGCGTCAGCCGGCCGGAACATCTGACGCTGTTTGAGCGGGGCATCGCCCGCAAGCTCGATCTCTCTTTCGCCGGTCCGCAGAGCGTACGTCTGGCGCAACTTCTCGAGGATGGCAAACTCGAAATCGGCGCCATCCACACCTATGTCGAACTCTATGCACGGATGTTCGTCGACCTGATGCCCGACGTGGCGCTGGTCTGCGCCGAGCAGGCCGACCGCCAGGGCAACCTCTACACCGGCCCGAACACCGAGGACACGCCGACCATCGTCGAGGCGACGGCCTTCCACGACGGCGTGGTCGTCGTGCAGGTCAACGAAATTGTGGACGAACTACCGCGCGTCGATATCCCGGCCTCCTGGGTCGACGTCATCGTTGCGGCGGACAGGCCATTCCAGGTCGAGCCCCTCTTCACGCGCGACCCGAGGCTGATCAGCGAGCTGCAGATCCTGCTCGGCATGCTGGTGATCCGAGGGATCTACGAGCGGCACGGCGTGACGACGCTCAATCACGGCATCGGCTTCGACACCGCGGCAATCGAGCTGCTGCTGCCGACCTACGGTGAACGGCTCGGGCTGCGTGGGAAGATCTGCCGCAACTGGGTGCTCAACCCGCACCCCACGCTCATTCCAGCGATCGAGAGCGGCTGGGTGGAAAGTGTCGTCTGCTTCGGGAGTGAGGTGGGGATGGCAGACTATACCCGTGCCCGCCCGGACGTGTTCTTCACCGGGCACGACGGCAGCCTGCGGTCGAACCGCGTGCTCGCTCAGCTCGCCGGCCAGTACGCGGCGGACCTGTTCATCGGCTCGACGCTGCAGATGGACGCCGAGGGAAACTCCTCGACGGTCACCCGGGGGCGGCTTGCCGGCTTCGGCGGCGCCCCCAACATGGGCAGCGATGCGCGGGGCCGCCGCCACCCGAGCGCGGCCTGGCTGGAGATGATCACGCGGAAGAGTCCTACTGCCCGGGGACGCAAGCTCGTGGTTCAGATCGTCGAGACCTTCCACAAGAGCGGCGAGCCCTCGATCGTCGATACGCTGGACGCCGTCGCGGTGGGCAAGAAGAGCGGCATGCCTGTGGCGCCGGTCATGATCTACGGCGACGACATCACGCACGTCGTGACCGAGGAGGGGATCGCCTATCTCTACAAGACCGAGGGCCTGGAGGAACGGCAGGCAGCCATCGCGGCCATCGCCGGCGTCACGGAGATCGGCCTGCGGGCCGATCCAAAGCGAACCGCCGAGCTGCGCAGCCGCGGGATCGTGGCCACTCCCGAGGACCTCGACGTCCGTCGAACCGAGGCAAGCCGGACGCTCCTGGCGGCGCGCAGCATCGATGACCTCGTGGCCTGGTCCGGCGGCCTCTATCAGCCGCCCGCCCTATTCCGGAGCTGGTGAATCATCATGAGCCAAACCCTCTATCGCGGTACGGCTTGCCAAGCCGTCCGGCCTTTCACGGACCGATTCGCTAGCCCTCCTACCGCTCTTGATCTATCGACCTTGGCCGTGTCCGCGCTGATTGACGAAGCCGAACTCACGCCAAAGCCGGCGCTGGTGGACCGCAGAAGTAACGGAGCGCATTACGACCTCGATCTGGCCCGACTGCGGTGTTCCGCACTTGGCTTGCAGGACGGCTTCGCCGCCCTGGTGCGAGCGGCTGCGAGCCAAGAGTTTCTGCGGTTGCGCGAAGAGATCGGACGCATCGGTCGCGACATGGAGCGGCGCATGATGGCGGCGACCGACGGCAGCAACGCGCACCGGGGCGTGATCTGGGCACTCGGCTTGCTGGTCGCCGCTGCCGCCCGGCGCCGTTCGGAGAGCCATCCGGCCAGCATTGCGGCAACGGCGGCCGCTCTGGCGCGGCTGCCGGACCGATTTGCACCCCGCCCGCTAAGCAACGGCGAACGGGCCCGCTTGCGATTTGGCGCGACCGGCGCCCGTGGCGAGGCCCAGGCAGGCTTCCCGCATGCGATCCTCATCGGCCTGCCGACGCTCCGCGCGGCGCGGGGCCGAGGGATATCGGAAGACTGTGCGCGACTCGATGCGCTCATGTCCATCATGGCCAGCCTCGATGATACTTGCTTGCTCCATCGCGGCGGTCGTGCAGCGCTCCAGGCGGCGCAGACGGGCGCGTGGGCCGTGCTCGCCGCAGGCGGGACGGCAGCAGTGGCTGGACTGGAGCGCCTGCATCGGCTGCATGCCGACCTGATGGCACTGTGGGCTTCGCCGGGCGGCAGCGCCGATCTCCTGGCCGTCACCGTGTTTCTCGATAAGTTGGAGCGCGGATCCCACCCGTCAACTGCACAACAGGAGTCCTTCCATGGAAACGCTGAACTTCGAGTATGAGGCAAAGGGGCCATTGACGCGCCGGGCTCATGTCGGCGTCGTCGGCTCCGGCGACCTGGAAGTCCTGATCGAGCCTGCCGACAAGCCGATCGCCCAGGTCCGGGTGCGGACCAGCGTCAGCGGCTATGCCCAGGTCTGGAAGGCGGTGCTCGACCGGTTCTTTTCCCACTTCGAGCATGCCGCGCGGGTGGAGATCAACGACTTCGGAGCAACGCCCGGGATGGTGGCGTTGCGGCTCGAACAGGCGGGGGAACTGGTGAAGCCATGACGCCGACGGAACACTGTACCGATCCGACCGCCGCGGAGCGCCGCGACCGCTTCCTGTCGCGCCGGAGCGTCATCGAGATGAGGGCGCGCGAGCGTGCCCAGGCGCTCCTTGACCCCGGTAGCTTCCGCGAGCTGCTTGGCCCGTTCGATCGCCTGGAATCCCCCTGGCTTCCGCTCCAGGGGATCGTGCCCGAGTCCGATGACGGCGTTGTCATCGCGCGCGGGGAACTCGCGGGCAAGCCCGCCGTGATCATGGCGATCGAGGGGGCGTTTCAGGGCGGCAGCATGGGAGAAGTCTCCGCCAGTAAGATCGCGGCCGCGCTCCGGCTCGCGAGAGGCGACTGGGAGAGCGGCAAGGCGATCTTGCCGGTGCTGTTGCTGGAAACCGGAGGCGTTCGGCTGCAGGAGGCCAATCTTGGGGAGGCTGTAGTCGCCGAGATTCATGCCGAGATCATTGCCCTGCGTCGCCACGTCCCGGTTATCGGCGTTATCCACGGAATGGTCGGTTGCTTCGGCGGCATGTCGATCGCTGCCGGGCTGTGCAGCTACCTGGTGGTCCTGCCACAGGCCCGGCTCGGACTGAACGGCCCGGAGGTGATCGAGCAGGAGGCGGGCATCGATGAGCTGGACGCTGGCGACAAGCAGATGATCTGGAGCCTGATGGGTGGCGAACAGCGCTACGAAACCGGCTTCGCCGACGCGCTGATCGAGGATGACGCCGAGCAACTGCGGCAGGCCATCCGGGACCTTGCGGCCCGTGGCCTTCCCGCCCGGCATCGCTCCGAGGCGGTTGACGACTACCAGCGCCGCCTGGCGAAGATTGATCCGACAAGGCCGCTGGACGGTCCCGCGCTGCGTCGGCTCTGGCCGCAAGGAGACAGGCAATGAGCGCCAGCGAGCTATCCAATCGCGGACGGACCTGGTTTGACGCACTGGCCGGCGGGGCACAGCGCATCGAGACCGGTCTGGCGAGCGTGCTCGTCGCGGATGCCACCCTGGCAGACGAGCGAGTGCGGCTGCTCGCGATTGTGCCGGACCCGCACAACCGCTTTCCCCGGGCTCGACATGGCGAGGTCGGGCTCGATGAGGCCTGGGCGCTGGCCTACCATGTGCGTGCAGCGATCGCCGCCGATCGTTCCGGTGTGCAGCGGCCTCTGATCGCCATCGTCGATGTCAACAGCCAGGCCTATGGGCGCATTGAGGCACTGCTGGGCATTTTCCTTTCCCTCGCCGCGGCTGCCGACGCCTATGCGACGGCGCGCATGAGCGGACATCCGGTCGTCGCCCTGGTGGTCGGCAAGGCCATCTCGGGAGGATTCCTGGCGCATGGCGAGCAGGCCCATCGTCTGCTGGCGCTGGATGCTCCCGGAGTCATGGTCCATGCGATGCCCAAGGAATCGGCCGCGCGCGTCACGCGGCGCTCGGTCGAAGAACTGGACGCGCTGGGCAAGACCATCATTCCGATGGCGTACGACATCCGCCAGTACGCCAGGCTCGGCTTGCTGCGCGAGCTGATCACCGGGATCGACGCGGATGCTCCGTCGGCCCCACAGATCACGCGGGTCAAGGAACGAGTGGCCGCGGCCATCGCCGATATTCGCGTCGATCCCGGCGATCTGACCAGCCGGCTGAACAATCCCGAGGCGAAGGTCCATCGCGCCGCATCGATCGAGGTACGCAGGAGGTTGGCAGAACAATGGAACGCTTGATGCCTCCCGGTCCGGCCCCGACCCATGACCTGATCCGGCTCCGTGAGCCGATCGCGCTGACGGCGGACGCGCCGGTGCCGTCGTGGGTCGAGCGGGCGCTGAGACGGATTCCCTGGGTGGTCGTCCGCCGCGGCGCTGTCCGTGAGGGGATGATCCCGGTCGGCGTGCGCGGCAGGGCGCGATCGCAGCGGTTTGCCGCCTTCCTGGCGGTCTCCGAGGTTGCCGACCGGCTGTCACCCGAGGATCTGGCTGCTTCGCCTCACGTCATCGAGCGGGAACGCAAGGACGCGGTGCCGGCTCTGGCCGCGCTGGCCCGTGTCGCGACCGTCCTGGCCTGCCGAGGTCAGCGCTGGGGGCCTGGCGGCAGTGTCGGCTTTGAAGTCGCGACGGGTGTACCGACGGCAACAGCGTCGAGCGATCTCGATTTGATTCTTCGCCAGGACTGGAGGCTCGGGCCGGACGAGGCGGTCGATCTGCGAGCAGCCCTGGCCGAAGCGGCGGCGCCGGCCCGGGTCGACGTGCTGCTCGAGACGCCGGGTGGCGGCGTCTCGCTCGCGGACCTCGCCGCGAGGCCAGAGCAAGTGCTCGTGCGCACGCGAGAAGGCCCTCTTCTTACGGCCGATCCCTGGAGGTTGAGCGCGGACACGTACCTGGACCGATTGTCATGATGGTCGCTTTCCTGTTCCCGGGGCAAGGCGCCCAGGTCGAAGGCCTGCTCCATCATCTCCCAGAACATCCCGAGGTCACGCGGACAATCGAGGAGGCGAGCGACGCCCTCGGCCTCGACATCAATGCCCTCGACAGTGCCGAGGCCCTGCGCTCGACTGCCGTCGTTCAGCAAGCGCTGCTGATCGCCGGCGTCGCCACGGCACGGGCCCTGATGGCCGAACACGTCCATCCCGCCGCCGTCGCCGGCATGTCAATCGGCGCCTTCGGCGCCGCGGTCGCCTGCGGCACGCTGTCCTTCGCCGATGCCTTGCCGCTCGTCCGTCTGCGCGGCGAGATGATGCAGGCGGCCTTCCCGGGCGGCTATGGCCTCGCCGCCATCGAGGGTCTCGACGAGGCCCACCTGGAAGTCATCGTGGATCAGGTCGGGACCGCAGAATCTTCGGTCTTTATCTCCAACATCAATGCGCCCCGGCAGCTCGTCGTCGCCGGGAGTGATGCCGCGCTCGATGCGGTGACAGCCCGGGCTCGCCTGCGGGGCGCGCACCATGCCGAACGTCTGGCGGTCAGCGTCCCGTCGCATTGCCCGCTGCTTCAGCCGGTCGCGGATCGCCTGGAGCAGGAGATGGCCGGGCTCCCGCTTCGGCCGCCGTCGATGCCCTATGTGAGCAATCGCGGCGGCCGCCCCCTCTCTGACGCCGAAGCCATTCGCCAGGACCTCGCGACCGGCGTCGCGCATCCGGTCCGCTGGTACGACGCCCTCGAAGTCACGCGCGAGCTCGGCGTGGAACTCTTCATCGAGATGTCCCCGGGCCATGTCTCGACCCGTCTCGTCACGGAGTTGATTCCGGCCGTCAGGGCGATCGCGGTCGCGGATCAAGGCCTCCGCTACGCGACCGTCCTCGCCGCATGCCACCGCGATGGTTAGACCCAATATCGTTCAATTCGTGGTACCGTGCCGCGGATGCAGGAGATCATTTCTCCCTCCCCCAAAAAGGGGGGAGAGAGTTGTCAACAGTTTTCTGTTTTCGACTAACGTTTTGATAAGGGGACGGGAGTCGTTTAGGGCTCATCGTTCGGGTCTACGAGGTCTTCCGCGGGGACGGAAGGTCGATTCCAGGCCAAGCTGCGCAGTGATCCGGAGGCGCCAAGGCTCGCTGCCATACGGCTGGCCGCGCGGTATGCAGCGCCGTAACGCCTCGAGTTCCCCTCGACCCACCGCACGATTGACCCGACGCGGCTCATTCGGCGGAAGCGCGCTGCCGGTGACGCGATACGCTCCCGCGGACTGATATCGTGTGCACGTGAACAGAGAGGAGGGAAGAGCGAGACGCAGATCGCCCGCGGAAGGGCGGGGGTCAAATGACGGACGTGATGATTTTGCAAGCTCGGGATGGCACGATTTGTATTCCACTCGCAGAAACGGTGGCGCGGCCCCGCGAATGTTCGAGATACTGATTCACGAGCCCAGTCACACTGTCTAATTCGCGCGGTGGCATGCCACCCCGCCATGGTCCTTGTCAATGGCAACCACGATGCTCTCATGAATGGAATTTGCAGCGGGTCTGTTGATTTGGTGCGGAGTCTTGTGGGACGGGTTCGCAACCATCATCCTGCCTCGCACCGTGGCCCCGATGCGACGTGTGTCCGGAAGGTTCTACAGGTGGAGTTGGCTGCTCTGGGCCGCGGTGGGCCGCAGGATTCGGCAGCCGGGGCTGCGTTTGAGCTTCCTCGCCGTCTACGGCCCCCTCTCGGTCGTGCTCCTGCTCGTGCTCTGGGCGGTGCTGATGATCATCGCTTTCACGCTGATTTATCAGGGGCTGGGGTCGCGATTCCACGCGGTTGCTGGATCGGTTGGCTTTGGGACGCTCCTCTATATGAGTGCATCAACTTTCCTGACGCTCGGGCTGGGTGATGTGACCTCTCCGGACACGATCGCCCGGTTGTTCATCCTCCTCGAGGCCGGGTCTGGCTACATCTTCCTGGCGCTGATCATTACCTACATGCCCGTCCTGGAGCAAGCCTACGGGGCGCGCGAGGTCGGTAACATGCTGATCCACTCGCGAGCCGGCCGCCCTCCCAGCGCGATCAAGCTCCTGCACCGTTACTCCGGCACCGACCGCTCCGAAATTCTGCGGGGCAATCTGCGCGAGGCCGAGCGCTGGATGGCCGAGATCCTCCAGAGCCATCTCTCCCATCCCGTGCTGTCGTTTTATCGGGCGCACCACTGGGGCCACTCGTGGTTAGTCGCCCTGACGACGATCCTCGACAGCTCCGCCCTGCTGATCGTGACCGGCGATGGACTGGTCCAGGCGCAAGCGAGGATCACTTACCGCATGGGGCTCCGCTTACTCAAGGACCTCACGGGTGCCCTGAGTATTAAGGTCGATCCGAAGTGTCGGATCAGGCTGACCGAGGCCGACTTGCCCGCGCTCCGCGCGGTGTCGAAGGTTGCGGGGCTCGCTTCGACCCTGGGGCCGGGGGCGTCCAATCAGCTCCTCCGGCTCGTTCGGCAGTATGATGTCTATCTCCTCGCCCTGTCTGCATGGCTCGTGATTCCCCTGCCTTCGTGGATCTCGACAATCGATGGAGGTCGGGGCGCAAAAGCTTCTCAGGGACCGTGAGCTGTTCCGTTCGTTGCATTCTCAAGATCGGAGATCACCATGGAGAAGCACTTGCCCGAAGAGCTGGCTGACCGAGTGCAACGCCTTGAGCGAGAGTGTCTTGACTTGAGACGGACTCATCGCCACATGAAGCAGTTCGGTGGCCTGACCGTGGTTGTTGCGATCCTGATGACGCTGGGTGGCGCTCAGCTTGCCCAAAGAACCGAGGAAGTCCGGGCTGGGAGCATCGTGCTCGTTGATAGGGGAGGGTTCCCACGAGCGCTCCTTGCCGTCACTCCTGACCCGAATAACGGAGCTGTCTTGCAACTCAGCCACAAGGGTTCGAAGCACCCGCAGATCGTCCTCACGGTCAATAAGGATAACCAGGTCGCCTTGAACCTGCTCGATTCGGACCGGCGGCCCCGGATCTTCCTCGGACTGGAGCCCGATGGTTCGCCTCGGCTGAGACTGCAAGACAAGGAAGGGAATAGCCTGTTCCAGGCCCCCATGGAACCAAACCCGACCGTCCCAAGTTTGCTGAAACCATAAAGCTTTGCTTATCAGAAAGCTTTGGCCGCGCGCCTCGAGAGCTTTGGCCGCGCGCCTTTGTCCGGGATAAACAGGGGGACTGGAATCTCAGCTTTCTCTTCCCGGTGAAAAGTCTCGAGGCAGCCGCGCGCGGTCGCGACGGCTACTTCTCAGGTCTCCACAGCTTTCGGATCATGGGAGATACTCGAGGCGGGGCGTTTTCGCAGTTCAGATCTGGTAGTTCAACCGGTCGGGATAGGCATCATCCAGGCGCACATCAGGACCCTCTCGGTACCGCAGCCGCGGGTTTTCGATCGTGACGATCGTGTGGGGCGCCACGCTTCGCGTCAACCAGGCCGAGGAGCCGATCACCGAGTGGTGGCCGATGGTCGTCTGGCCGCCCAGAATCGTCGCATTGGCGTAGATGACGACCTCGTCCTCGATGGTCGGGTGCCGCTTGGTACCGCGGACGACCTCGCCGGTCGATTCATCGCGAGGAAAACTGAGCGCCCCGAGGGTCACGCCCTGGTAGAGCTTCACGCCGGTGCCAATCTCGGTGGTCTCCCCGATGACCACGCCGGTGCCGTGGTCGATGAAAAAGCGGTTGCCGATCCGGGCGCCCGGGTGAATGTCGATGCCGGTCTTGCCGTGGGCGTACTCGGTCATCATCCGGGGGATGAGCGGAACCCTCAGCCCGAAAAGAACATGGGCCAGGCGATACACGGAAATCGCGGCGACGCCGGGGTAGCAGAAGGCGATCTCGTCCAGACTCTTGGCGGCCGGGTCGCCGTCGTAGGCCGCCTGGGCGTCCTCGCTGAGCAACCGGCGCAGCTCCGGAATCGTGCCGAGGAACTGGATCGCGATTTCCTGGGCCCTGCCCTCGAAGTCTGTCTCCAGGTCCTGCGCCAGGCAGTTGTGCCGGAATGCCCGGGCGATCTGCTGGGTCAGCCGGTCGTGCAGGCTGTCGATCAGGTCGCCGACGTGGTAGGCGACGTTGCCCATGTGCAGGTTTTGCCTGCGTCCGTAGCCCGGGTAGAGGATCTCGCGCAGGTCGGCCATGACCTCGACCACCTCGCGATAACTGGGCAAGGGGCAGTGATCCAAGTGATGGATCGCCCCGCATTCCTCATAGGTCTCGACGATTCGCTCGGTGATCGCGGGGAGCGACCCCTTGAGCCTCGTGTCCGTGGCCATGCGACTGATCCCCCCGCGTCCTCGGCCGTTGCCCTGGCCCTGTGTTTGCAAGCCGAGTCCCTCGTCCGGTTCGTATCGGGCAATGAGTCAACTCCCAGGAACTTATGTCATCTTAAGAGACACCCTGCAAGGAATCAATGTGCGGCGCAATCTGGGGGTTGAGGTGAGTTGGTCGAAAAGTCGGGCTTGAACCCGCTCCGCGGAAGAGCGATCGTGGAATTCCATCGCCAGCAGGGATGGATGCCGCCTCATGTCGATAGGCCAGGGCGAGGCTGGCACGATTCTTCACCTGGCAGGAATTCCTCTCTTTCTTTCGAGGTCTCTCGAACCACCGATGTTGCCAGGACCCGTTTTCTTTCACGAGTTGCGGACCGTTGCACGGCGGCGGCGATCGTACGCGCTGAGAACCGCTCTGGGCCTCTTCCTGCTCTACCTCATGATTCAGTCAACGAATCACTGGGGAACCTACGCTACTCAGTCCGAGACCAATCGGGAATACACCCCCGGAGAGCTTGCCCTGATTGGCATGAATCTTTTCGGCAATGTGATCTGGCTCCAGGGAATCGTGATCCTGCTGCTCACTCCGGCGTTCGTGGCGGGGACGATCGCCGAGGATCGTCAGCGCAAAGTGCTGTCGTATCTGCTGGCAAGCCCGCTCACCGGGGCCGAGATCGTGCTGGGTAAACTGGCCGCCCGGCTGGTGAACCTGGTTGTCCTGGTCGCCGTGGGGCTGCCGGTCGTCAGCATCGCGCTGTTTCTTGGCGGTGTCGATCCGGCCGCCGTCTGGCTTTGCTATGGGACCTCATTCTCAACGCTGTACCTGCTGGCTGCCGTCTCGATTTGTGTCTCGACGTTCTCCGCGCGGCCCCGGGATGCAATCCTGCGAACGTATCTGATCGAGCTGGTCTGGCTGCTCTTGCCGCTTGTCGAATGGCTCTGCGAATCGGCGGGGGGCACGCTGGGCATGCTCACCTCGGAAGCCCGTCCGATCACGGAGTGGGTCATCGGCAGCAGCCCTGCGGTTCTGAGCTTTCAGGACCAGAGAGCCTTCAGCGCCGGTGGCGGCATTGGCGTGGTGTCCTGGCTCATCGGGCTTCAGCTCATTCAAGGAACTCTGCTCATCGCCTGGTCCACGCTACGGCTGCGACCGGTGGAGCAAGGCTCACGGCTTCGGGGTCTGCGCTGGTTGGGCACGCGAAGTGCCCCAAAGCCTCACCGCCTGTTCGCGCGCCGGCCGTGCGGTGATGCCCCCATGATCTGGAAAGAGTGCAGCGGAACGCTTTCCAGCCCGAGTCTCTTCCGAACGGTGTGCCTGATCTGCCTGGCCGTCGCCGCCGTGGGAGGTCTGGGATACTGGGCCTATTTCGCGGGCATCCCCGCGTTCCAGGAGGTTCTGGATTACGGCTACGGGTCAACAGGAAACCAGTCCGCCCGCGACATCCTGAGCGGTGGCCTGAGGGCTATCACGTCATGCCTCTACGTGCTCATGGCACTGCTGCTGGGAGCCGGGGCCGCGACCGGAATCACGATGGAACGAGAGAAGGATGCCTGGACCAGCCTGACGGTGACGCCGCTGGAGGGCCACGAAATCCTCACCGGGAAGATCCTTGGGGCCCTGTGGCGAGTTCGCGGCATTTTGGCCGTCTTGCTCTTCGGCTGGCTCATCGGCTTGATCTGCGGCGCGGTGCACCCCCTGGGGTTCCTTCTGGCGATCGTGGCGACCTCGATCTACCTCACGTTCATCGCGGTTCTGGGTACGTATCTCTCCCTGCGATCGAAGAGCTCGGCGCGGGCTATCGCGGCGACCATCGCGATTCTCGTGTTTCTGAATGGTGGCTATCTGTTCTGCTGCACGCCGGCCATGAACGGGCCCGAAAGTATCCTGTTTACCGCGGGGGTCACTCCGATGATCGTGACTGCCGCACCCTTTTCTTTCAGCGACCTCGACGAGTCCTTTCGCACTTACGGGCCCAGCCCGACAACTCTTGTCATGACCGGCGTGCTCAGCCTTGCGTTCTATGGTGTCTCGGCATTTGCGTTACTCCACGCATGTCTGAGTCGATACGAGATCGAAGTCGACCGTCCCCGGCGGGGCTTTGCCGACCATCCCGAGAGCGTGAGCCGCGAGGGCATCGTGTTCGAGGAGCGGGAACAGGACAAACCGGACCAGGATGGCATCCTTTTCGTCGAGCAGGATGGCGACGAGGAGGGCCGCCAGCAGAGTCCTCAGGATGACGGGAGTCACGGCCCGCACTCAGGCTTGACACATTGAAATCCTCGCTGCCGGCGATCGCCACCAGAATCACTCAAGTTTTTCGGTGCGCCGTCCGACAGCCGCGATTGACGTCCATGACCAACAGGCGTATCATCCCGCCCGAACCCGGGTCCCACTCGTGGACCCCCCACGCAATTCCGCAAGTTCGAACGGACGAAACGGAGGTCGTCGCATGAGCATCGCGCTGGAATGGCTCGCGGTGGTGCTGGTCGGTTTCGCCGGCACGCCAGAACCGAAAGCGGATGGGCCGGAGATCACTTATCAATTCCAGGTCATCGAGGTGCACGGCCTCCAGTGGCGCGAGGCGGCCGGCCGTGGTCTGAAGCCAGTGGCCAGCCGCGGCGGAGTGACTGTCTGGACCGCGCCCCGGGATTTCTTCAAGACGCTGCCCGAGGGGACCACGAAGGAAGTCGTGACAACTCCCAGGGTCACGGCGTTCTCTCAGGCTCCAGCCCACTTCACGATCCGGAACAACCATCCCTTCGTGACCCAGGTTGCCTGGAGAGGCGAGGGCGCAGCGCCCCGGCAGACGACCGAGACCGTCCGCGAAGGTTTCACCTCGACCATCGCCGGCCGCAGCATCGACCAGGGTGTCCTGGCCCAGCTCGTGATCGAAGATACCGATATTCGCTCGGTTCACACGCTCAATGTTCCCGCCCCGGCAACTGCCTCTGTGTCAGGCAGCAAGGTCGAGCCGGCGGGATGCCCGGCGACTGTCTTGATTATCGAAGATATACACAATTTTGTTGATGTGGATGTGAACGGAACCAGGACGGTGATCGCCGAGGAAGCAATCATCGGAACACCAGCGCGGTCGCTCATCAAAGACCTCGATCAGCCTCTCTCGTTCAAAGACGTCTTCGATCAGCCCGTCTCGATCAACAGGATTACCGTCCAGGACATCGCTTGCACCCAGCACGCGAAGAGCGACGCGGGCTGCGAGTCGACGCGCCCGGCGGCAGGCCATGCGGAAGCCGCGGATGCGGAAGCGAAGCAGGCGGGATCGCATGCCGACGGCGAAGAAGGTTGCAGTGCCGATGACGAGGCGAACGCCGCGGCGTGCCATGGATCGCAGGCGGCCTCTTGCCCCGCCGAGAAAGCGGCGTGGAGCCCCACTCGTTCGGCCCAGGTGCAGATCCCCGAGATCGGCCATGCGGAGATCGCCGGCGAGTGGCTGATTCCTCGGGATGAGCTCTTGCTGTTCGGCTTCGGCCCGCACACGGTCGCCGACAAGGACGGCAAGGCCGTGGTTCGGGAACGACTGGCGCTGATCACCGCCGAGGAAGTCGCGCTGCCGGCCGCTTCGACCAGTCCCGAGACCCTGGAATTGCCTGGACCGCTGCCGCGCGTGGCCGTCAGTCCCCCTCGGCTGGTGATCCCGGCGATCCCCAGCCGAACGCTGCCCCAGGGCGTTCATGCCGACGGCACGCCAGCCGAGCTTCCCCCGCTGCCGGACGACGAGAAGACTGACCCCTCGCCCTCGCCCGGCGATTCGTCCGAGCCTCGGCCCAGCCCGCAGACCAAGAAGTCGCACCACGGCGCCGCCCCGGCCGCCAATCCGACAGCCAAACCCTCCGCAGCCGCGGACAGCAAGACGACCAAGACGGCGTTCGAGCTGGCCAAGAGCCTGTTCAAGCCGAACATGCTGCCCCAGTTCACTTTCCCCAACCTCCAGTTCATGATGCCGCTGAAGCCGTTTGCCATGAAGCTGCCCTTCAACCAGAAGCTGGAGCTCGAGCTGATCGGCCGGGTCGTGCCCGATTCCGAAACGGCGTCGGAAGCCCCTGCTGCCAACGAATGAAAGCCCGCGCCCGGGTGGCGGGCGTTCATCAAAGTGCCGCGGAGTAACCGCCGTCCACGGGAATGGCCACGCCGGTGACATAGTCGCTGGCAGAGCTGGCCAGCCAGACGGCGGTGCCCGCCATGTCCTCGGGCCTGGCCCATCGTCCCTGGGCGATGCGTGCCAGGACGCGGTCATGCAGCCCGGGGATTTCCCGCCGTGCCTGCATCGTCAGCTCGGTATCGAACCACCCCGGCAGGATGGCATTGACCTGGATGTTGTCGGCGGCCCAGGCCAGCGCCAGGCTCTTGGTGAGCTGGACGATCCCCCCCTTGCTGCTGGCATAGGCAGCCGCAAAGCTCGACCCGAAGATCGACGTCATGCTGCCCGTGTTGATGATCTTGCCGCCGCCAGCGCGCTTCATGGCCGGGTACACGGCCTTGGCCATCAGAAACGCGCTGGTCAGGTTCGTGTCCAGGACGCTCGTCCACTCGTCGAGGGCCAGATCCTGTGGGGGCTTGCGGATGTTGATGCCCGCGTTGTTGAACAGGATGTCGATGCGGTGGAACGCGCCCTGTGTCTCGGCAACCGCCCGTTCGACGTCCTCAAGCTCTGTCACGTCGGCGGTGACGACCAGCGTGGCCGCACCGGTCGATTCAGAGATCAGCCGCGCCGCCTGCCTGGATTTCGACTCATTGCGTCCCAGTACCGCGATCGAGGCGCCTGCCTGGGCCAGTCCGCGGGCGATGCCCAGTCCGATGCCGCCATTGCCCCCGGTCACGATGGCCGCCTTGCCGGTCAAATCGAATGGGTTCACCTCTGTCTCCTCACCTTGGTCCTTCTGCATCCCTCTCGCGAGGCGGGAAGAGTCGTTTTGGATTTCCAAGGCTCCCGGCCCACCCCCCCCCTAGCCCCCCCTTTGCAAGGTGGGGAAAAGGATCGGTCGCGCGCCGTCGTTCGATCGCGCGCAACAAAAACACGTGGCTCGAAACCGTCCCGCCAGTACGGTCAACACCAACTTTTCACCAGCGCACCCCGGACCCGCGATGTCGCCGTGATCACGAGGCACCAGCTCAGCGCGGACTCGTTTTCCAGAACATCAGCTTGCTGATTCGCTCGCGGTTGAGCAGGCCCAGGGGGGGAATCCCCAGCCGGTTTCTCAGGTAGACCTGAGGGCGCAGGCCGTCGTGCATGCCGATCACCCCATCGCGGGCGACCTCGATCGACGGCCGAGGCTCCTGCTTGCGAATCTGGTCAAAAAGCAGATAATCCTGAACATACATCAGAGTGTTCGAGGAATCATCCTTCATGGTGATAATTTGCTCGTATGCCTTGAGTGCAAGCGGCGTTCGGACCGCGAAGTTGCCGGTAGTCACCTGCCCCTGCGCCAGTTCGCCGATCGCGATTCCGGGCGGCGGAATGACCCGGTTCCGGTAGCTGTTGGGTGACAGCAGCAGCCCGGGATAGTTCGCCGCCTTGAGGTTTGCGGCGATGCGCTCGAGCGCGGTTCTCACAAAGTAATCGTCATCGTCCCAGAAGACGGCATAATCCGGTGAATTGGTCTGGACCGTATGTCGCAGCGCCTCGAGCCGTGGAGTCACCCCGAAATCGTTGCCGCGGGTCGCCGTGTGGAGATACTCGATACGCGGGTCCAGCGCGCGAAAACGGCCGACAAGCTGCTCCGTGACAGGGTTGGGTCCGTCATGCACCACCAAGAGCCTCCAGCGACCGTAGGTCTGAGCCCTCACCTGCTTCGAGAATCGGGCGAGCAGGGACTCACGGTGGTAGGTTGGCGTGACGATCAGGAACTCGATCTGTGGAGATTCGCCAACCATGGTTCTGTCGCTCTGATCTCCGGGAGCCACGGCGGAAGCTGTCACGCCTGGCTGATCGGCTGTGCCGGCTCGGAGCCATGGCGCCAAACCTGAGCTGACCGCATTGTCAGCCCGCGCGGCCGAGCTTGTCGGGTTCGCCGTAACTAAATGTATGTCAAGGACAAGCGTGCGTCAAGCAGCGCCAGGCGTACACCGAATACTAGGATTTCATCATGGTATGAATTAGACTTCAAAGGAAGTGTTGAGGCTTTCCGAGCCTGGAAGCGGGGAGAGTTCTTGGTTGAGGCAGAAAACCGCAATGAGCTTGAACCCCGTGCCCTCGAGGCGAAAAGCGACGTTTCGCGATGTCTGCCGGCAGGGAAGGAGTTCGTTGCTTCAGGCCTGGCGTCCGGTGCGGAACCGAATTCCGTTCCTGGCACCCTACCGCAAGGCCGAGATTCACGTCGTGCGTGAGGGTGCGCTGGGGGATGTCTTGATGGCCACTCCCGCGCTGCGCCGGGTCAAAGAGCGTAATCCGAGCTGCCGGGTCATCTTTTACACCCATTTCGCCAATCTGGTACGTGGGCTTCCGTTCATTGACGAGGTCCGCCCGGTGGCCGCGGCGCCCGCGTGGAGAAGCATTCGCCTCCGTTACGAGAACTTGGTTCCCGTGCGGCGGCACATTGCGGGCATTTACGGCGAGATCCTGGGCGTTGACATCCGGAACAACCGGCCATCCTGCGTACTCGATCCGCGTCTACTCGACCATTATCGCCACGAATTCCGCGATCTGCCGCGTCCCTGGATCATCCTCAATCGCAAGGCCGGGCCCTGGAGTCCGAACAAGAACTGGCCAGATCTCCACTGGCAGGAGCTGATCGGCCGCGTGCTGCGCTGGTCTCAGACCTCCTGATCTGGGACCAGGGTAGGTTGCGGGTCGTAGGAGTTATCTGCTTACGCAGATGGTGTTTGGGAGATCTTCGTCTGAGTGGATAAGATGGCACGATGGGAAATAGAAA
>JBEKTN010000021.1:0-37923 GCA_049516015.1 Isosphaeraceae bacterium
ATGGTACAACAAGCTGGTGGACATGCTGTGTCTCCAATCTGAACAGAATAATTGACCCAACAACAGATTGGGCAAGCACGTCCACTTTTTTCAAGGCCTGTACGCTTCCCCCGGATGAACCTGTAAATTGCCTTCAGGTAACCGGGTTTGTTCGGTGCGGCTCCACCCGATGAGAGGGTGAGGTAGTAACGGTCCGGATAGTAAGAACCCATCTCATCGGGATCGGGTCGCGGCGAGAGAAATGTGAGCCCGCAAGCTCGGCACCTGACCAGGCCGAAAAGGGCCTCCGAAGATCCGAAGCGTTGCGGAGCCAGGGCCTGATAAACGGCTGTCACATCGGTTTGGCCGCACATGAGACACTTGGGAGCCGGACTAGGCATAGGCACCTTCGCGAAAAGTCAATGCAGATAAGAGATTGGCCGCAGACCAGCGATACAGTGAATTCGGACGCCACAGGCATGTCGCGCGGGCAAACAGCGATGCTCATCGGTGTCGCCGCGATGCCCCCCCATTTCAAGACTATTCTCAAATGGCGAATCGCGGTGCAAAATGGTCGAGGTCAAGGCGCGGCCCAGCGGGCCGGGACCAGGCGCTTTTCCGGGCGAGGAACGGTTTGTGACGATACCTGAACCAGAGCTGAGCGTCATCGTACCGCTCTATAACGAGCAAGAGAATATCCCGGAGCTGCACCGCCGGCTAACGGCCGCGATCGGTCCGCTCGGGATCGACTATGAGCTGATCTTTGTCAACGACGGCAGCCGCGACGACACGCCGCGGATGCTGGATGAGCGGCAGGCTGAGGACCCGCACCTGGTGGTGCTGCACCTGAGCCGGAACTTCGGCCACCAGGCGGCGGTGTCGGCGGGCATCGACGCGGCGAGCGGCCGCGCGGTCCTCGTCATGGACGGCGACCTGCAAGATCCGCCCGAGGTCATTCCCGACTTCCTGGCCATGTGGCGCCAGGGCCACGACGTCGTCTACGCCGTGCGCCAGGCTCGCAAGGAGGGCTGGTTCAAGAAGCTGGGCTACTCGGTCTTCTATCGCCTCATGAACGCGATCAGCGACCTGGAAATCCCGCTCGACAGCGGAGACTTCGGATTGATGGACCGCCGGGTCGTCGACGCCCTCAAGACCATGCCGGAGCGGAAGCGGTTCGTGCGGGGACTCCGCACGTTCGTCGGCTTTCGCCAGGTCGGCCTGGCCTACGAGCGGGCCGCACGCGAGGCCGGCAGGCCGAAGTACACGCTGCGGGGCCTGATCAACCTGGCGGTGGACGGCCTGGTCAGCTTCAGCAGCTACCCCCTGCGCCTGGTTACCTACCTCGGCCTGATCACCATCGCCGTCGGGCTCTTGATCACGCTCTGGGTCATTACCGACGCCCTCAGCAACCACACCGGCCCCCGGGGCTGGGCGAGCACCATCGTCATCGTCCTGTTCATGGGCGCCGTGCAACTCATCAGCCTGGGCATCGTCGGCGAGTACGTCCGGCTGATCTTCCTGGAGAGCAAGGGGCGGCCCACTTACATCGTCGCCGAGCGACGCGGCCGGGCCGCCGAACCGGCCGAGAAGGCGAGCGTCCAGTTGGACCTGGCGTACCGAAAGGATGGCTCATGATCGCGACCTGGACCGAAGGCCATGCCGACGAGCACATGGACGAGGCGATCCTTGTCGAGCTAGGCAGCGCCGTCCGCCGCCATCCCTGGTGGATGGCGCGGGCCCGTCTGACAATCGGCGTGCTCGAGCGAGCCGGGCTTCGTCCGCACGCGCGGGTGCTCGACGCCGGCTGTGGCTGGGGCGTGACCCTCGAGGCGCTGGAGCGGCGGGGTTACAAGGTGACCGGTCTGGACGTCTCGCGGCGCGCCCTGGATGGGCTCGATCGCCCCGACCGCGAGCTCGTCGTGGCCGACCTCACCCAGCCGTTGCCCGGCTCGGTGACACCGTTCGACGCCGTGCTCGCGCTCGACGTGATCGAGCACCTCGACGACGACCGGGAGGCCGTGGCCCGCCTGGGGGAGCTGGCCCGGCCCGGCGGCGGGGTCGTTGTCGTCAGCGTGCCGGCGCGACCCGACCTGTTCAGCGAGTTTGACGAGGTCCAGGGCCATCGTCGCCGCTACCTCCCCGAGACCTTGCGGGCCGCTTTCGAGGGAACCGGCCTGGAGCTCGAGTCGATCTTCTGGTGGGGCGCCTGGCTCGAGCCGATGCTGCGCCGGCGGCGATCGCGCCGCATCGCCCGGACCTCGGAATCGCCGGCTCGGACCTACGCCCGATACCTGCGGCTGCCCCCCTGGCCGGGGCCGTGGGTCCTCCGGGCCGGTTTCGCGCTGGAGCACTCGCGGGCGCTCGGGCAACGTCTGGGGACGGGCACGTCGCTCTTCGCGGTCGCGCGCCGCCCCTGAGAGCACCCTCCCCTCAGAGTCCCCGGATCCAGGGGGGCTGGATTTCGCGCCTGGTTTTGACACCTGTCAAGCCGCGCGACTTACCACAAGATCGAGCTCACGACGTCCTCGGCAACGTCACTGGCACCAGCGATTCCATCATCTTCCGAAAATCCTCCTTGTAGCATTCCTCGGAAAACTCGTTGAAGATGCGACGAAACCCTTCTTCCGCCGCTCGCCGGGCCAGGTCCGGGTCGTTGAGCAGCAGCTCCATCTTGGAGGCCAGACCCTCGACATCATCGGGCTCGACGAGAAGCTCGTGGAGTCCTTCTCCGACCAGGTAAGGGGTCCCGTGAATGCGTGTCGAGATGACAGGCTTCCTCGCCGCCATCGCTTCCATGATCACCCTGGGAACACCCTCGGCTCGTGACGGCAAGACGAAGAACGTGCAGCCGGCCATCAACTCCATGGCTTTTTCATGAGGTTGACCGGGAAGGAATTCGATCCGCGGATTGCCCGCCGCGAGCTCCCGGTAGGGAGAGAGGTCGGCGCAGTAGCCGGCGATCTTGAGGCAGATCTCGGGATGTCGATCGCTGATCCGTTGAAAAGCCTTGATCAGAACATCGACCCCTTTGCGCTCGAAAGGGTGGCCCAGGAACAGGGCATAGCGAGCGTCCTTGCCGGCCTCTCCCTGGGGCAAGGAGGGGACGGCCGATACCGCGGCGAAATCCGGAAAGATGAAGGCGGGAGGAAAATGGCCCTCCGGTAATTCGTCGATCTGACCGGGAAAGAGCAGCCGCAGGCCATCGGCGCGGCGGAGTATCCAGGGGACATAGAACTTGGCCACGCAAGACTTGATCCGGTTCATCAAGCCTGGATGGAAGGAGTATGCCCCCGTGGGCGGGCCCGGGATCAAGATGACGAGCTTTGTGCCTGTGCAACACCGGATCAGCCAACCCACGAACGACCAGGAAAAGGCACCGTAGACGATGATGGCATCGAAGCAGCGCCGGCTCCACGAAAGCTGGAGCCCTTTCCAGAGCAGGTAGACGGCCTCCCAGCTACCCCTCAGGGGCCTGGGCACGTTTCCACTAAACGTCGCGTGATAGCGAAAGGAGCCGAGGGTGTTGTAGCGCTTGCTGAGCGATTGCCCGCGATAGTCCTTGGGCGAGCCCCAATGGGTGGAGATAAAGTCGCCCTCGCAAAACTCCGAGATATGATACTGGAGGTTCTTGCGAGGGTCCTGGCTGGGCGGAACTGGCCCGGGGCCTATGAAAAGGACTTTGTATTTTCGACCGGCGCCGTTCTGATCGGGCTGTGTTTTCACGGGTTCATTCTGCGTCGCGGTGGTGCTCACGATTCAAGGGCTCGTTGGGGATCTGTGCAGGACATGGCCTGGTCTTCCGGGATCGGTGCGACGACGCGGTCGTACGGCACCTTGCCCCAGGACCGCGCAGCGCTCCCACTCATCCAGACCCAGAAGCCGACCCAGGCGGCGGCATTGAGGACCAGGAACGAGGCGATCCCGGATGCCAGCCGCGATCGCGCCGCCACGACGGGCCAGCACCCCGCCAGGCCCACCAGGTAGAAGCCGGCCTGGCTCCAGAAAGCGAACCTGTAGAAGGCGCCGGGCAACACGGCGGCTACGATCAGCATGGCCAGCAGGGCCCAGGGAACCACCAGCCGCAAGGCACGGTGCGAGACGAACTGCCACCAGAGCCGGTTGCGCCAGGGCAGCAGCACCGCGGGCAAGCGGGTCATCAACTGGAAATTCCCGGCGAGGGTCCGGACCTTGCGGCGAAACTCGTCGGAGGCCTTTTCGGGTAAGCGGTCCAGTGCCTTGGCCCGTTCTTCGTGGACGACGCGATGGCCCCCCATCGCAACCGTCAGCGGCCAGTAGACGTCGTCGAGAATCGTCCCGGCGGGCAGTTTCGGGAAGAGCTCGCGGCGCACGGCCGAGATGCATCCGGTGACGCTGACCATCGAATCGAACCGGCTCTCGGTCCGCCGCAGCCACTTCTCGAACCGCCAGTAAAGGCCGACCCCCGCCATCACGCCGGGTGCTGACTCGACCACCAGGTCACCGCTGACGGCACCCACGGCGGGGTCGGCGAATGAGGCCAGCAACCCTTCGATGGCATCATCGGCCCACCTCTGTCGAGTGTCGGCCAAAAGCAGCAACGGATGGCGGGCCACGGCATGCGCCTGGTTCAAAGCCGCGGCTTTGCCCAGGTTGGTCTCTTGCACCAGAACGTGCACGGGGATGCGGCCGCCGGTCGCCAGCTCCGCCTCCGCCGCGGCGGCCAGAGCCTCGGCGACGGTGTGATCCGTCGAGCCGTCGGAAACCACGATCACCTCACCCCCCTGCGCTCGGGCTGCGATCAGCCGGACCAGTTCCAGGATCCTGGCTCGGATGCGCAATTCCTCGTTGCGAGCGGCCAGCACAAGCGACACCGGCAGGTCGAAAGCCGCGCGACCGGGGATTAACCGAGTAGGCCGGAACCGGGCCACCAGGGCGAGGAAGAGCGGATACCCTACATAAGTGTAGACTATGCAGATCGCCGACAACCAGAAAACAAGGGCGAGGCCGGTCATTGGGTCCTTTCCGAGCTTTCACCACGATCATCCGTCATGACGGCGCCGGGCGATCCTCGGAAAACCGTTTCCCCCGACTGGCCAGGACCACCGCGGGGGGAAACCGATGGCTGGCCGATCGGCTTGAGCACCAGGCACCCGAAACCCTTCTGCTTGCGGAAAATCGGGCGTCCCAGAAATTGATAAACCTGATGATTCGTATTGTCCTCGATGACGCGGAACGTGGTGCAGAGATCGGTCAGCTCGGGATCATGGACGTAACCGGACACGATAAAGTTCTCGCACCAGGCATCACCAGCGTCGTACTGATTGCGGGCGGGCGGTCTCCAGGTCGCCTCGCCGGTCGCGAAGACCGCGTAGTCGATCGCGTCCATATCGGGGTGGGCCCACCAGGCGTCAACGACGTGGCATGTGCCGGCGAGGAAAAACCAAGCATCATGAGCAAATACGCGAGACCCTGCGGGGACGACCCGGGGCAGATAGCGGGCCTGAAATGCGGGTTGCTGCTCGGCTGGGAGGATGAGCAGCACGAACGAGTCCCTCCAGAAAGGATAGCTGCTGGCCAGCCACGAGGCCCCGAGGACCAGGGACAGGCAGGCTGTGGCCCGGGCGGCGCGTGGTCCACCCGGGCGGACGACCAAGGGCAAGGCGCCGGCTAGGCACAACGGAGCCAGGATGCGGTAGTACAGAGGATTATGAGCCAGGATCGTCAACAAGAGGCAGAAGGCAACAAACGGTCCCAGCCAGTACTCTAGCCACGACCTTCCCCGGCCCGCAACTAACCCGCATGCCCCGTCCACGATTGCAACGAGCAGCGATCCCTTCACGAAGAGCTTCAGGAGACGATCCGACGGGTCGTCAACAATGCCCACCAAGTCCAGGAGTATTGCGAGCTGAGGCTGCACTCGGGCGCCACTGACGACATTTCCACGAGAGTTAGCGAAAAACTGCTGCAAGGACCACGGATGCAGTACCAGGATCGGTGCCAGGACGAGTGCAAACTGCACGAGTGCGACCAAACCCCAGAGTGTCGCTCGCGACAGCCGGACAGTCCAAGGCGCATCCTGCCAGACGAAGCAGTTCAGGCCGATGACACTGAAAATGATCGCGGCGGGAGGACTGGCGCCCGCACAAAGTCCCAAGGCAACACCGCCAAGGATTAACCGGCTCATGCCCGGTTGGCGCCCGATCAGCAACACGGCCGAGATCCCGAGGCATGTCGCCAGTGCATCGGGACGGCCTGTTGTCGTCAGTGGGATCATCGCAGCAGCGGCCACTACCGCTAACCACCGGGCTTTTCGTTCAGTCACGCGGTCCGTCAGCAGGAACGTCGACACCGCCAGCACGCCCGTGATGAGCGCATCGTAGAACATGCAAGCCCGCCAGCCGAAGCCAACAGCTTTGACGAAGAGTCCGAACAGGAAAGAGTAAAGAGGGACGAAGAGAAAAAAGATTTTCTCGACGCCTAGATTGAGGCGGAAGACGTTGATCAGTTCAGGTGCCGCGAAGTGGCCGGAGGCCGCCCATTCGCGACCCGCCGCCTTGTACCAGACCTCATCGGCGCTCTGGGGCAGCCTGCCCCAGGTCGTCTGGATGGCGATGAAGGTGAGGACGAGGGCGGCGAGGGCCACGAAGGGCGCCCGCCCGGACGACCCTGTAGCGACTACCGCGTCAGCCTGCTCGTGCATACAATGTCTCCGCTTGAACTCTCAGGGCAAGCCCTCTGGTGCCTCCGTCGGACCCCTGATGCCTCCCGGCTCGACGGCCCGCTCCGGAAGTCAGCGCTCGGCCGCATCGTCCTGAGACTTTGAGATTTTCAGTACGGTGAACGGCGACGCGGCCTCGACAACCTTGCCGGCTTTCTCCAGTTCCGCGAGGACCTCGGGCTTCTCCCCGACCAGAACCACATAGTCGTAGGTCTGCCGCATCTTTTCCGGATCAACCTTCGGCTTGTACCCGGCTTCCTTGCGGATATCCGGCACGTAGCGAACAGGGTCGGTCAGGCGGAAGTGTTCATAATAAGTCCAAAGTGGAGATCCGAAGGTCCCGGAGACACGCCCATGCTTTTCCACGACGTACCAGGAATCAAACTGGTAATAAGTCGGCATCCTGAAGTGGGGTTCCAGGAGTACGATCTCGTGGACCGTCTTCCCGGGCGGAATGCGCTCCAGGATGGCTTTGTATCGGGCGAGCTCGCCGTCGATCGTTCGGGACGCGATCGCAAAGGAGCCATCGTGAATCAGGCAAGCCAGCAAGGGGACCAGCAGCCCCTTCCGGCCCAGACCATACTCCGTCTCGATCGGAACGACGCTGATGAAGACGAGCAGATAGGCAGGGATCAGAAATCGGACATCCACGTCGTATGTCCCGCGAATGGAAACCGGAAAGATGGCGAAGCAGAAAAGCAACAATGCAACGGCGAGAATACTCCAGGTCCATCGACCCGGCCGGCAGACGAACCAGACGAACGTCGCGACTGACGCCAGATAACCGATCAAGAAGATTGCGGTGTCGAGCAGCGAATTCGTGAAGAATGGACTGAGCAAGTGCACGAACTTATTTATGGGAGTGCGGAACTCGTAAGGCCACACGTTCGGCGCATCAGCCTGCCCCCCCTGACCGCTTGGAGTGAGCGCGACGATCAGAAGAGGAACGGCGAGAATGCAGAGCGGCAGCAACAGAGAGCGCAGCGCTCTATTGAGATCCCGTCGCCGGTAGGCAGCAATGGCATCGATCAATGCGTCCGAACCGACAACCAGCACCAGGATCGCGATCGAGCTCATGTGAACCTGCGAGAGAACCACTCCAAACGCCGTCAATCCCATGATTCGTGGCGCATCGAGTCGAGGCTTGAAGCGAAAATAGAGTGCCAGCCAGAACAACAGCAATCCCAGTGCGAGCTGGTAGTTGAGGAACCCGAGCATGAGGTAGCGGTTCAACCCCAGCAGCAATCCGACCAGTCCCCATCCTCGGAGCCTGGGAGCGACGGTGCACAGCAGCGCGTACATGCCCGCCCCGGGCAGCAGTGCGAGAGTCACGACCACGAGCTTGATGGCATATTGAGGACCGAGGAGCCGGACCATTCCGGCCCCCAGCAGGTCCGAGAGCAAGGAATTGGAGGCCCGAGGGATCAGGACGACGCCCGCCAATGGATCTCCCGACCAGTAGCGATTCAGCATGACCCAGCGAGACAGATGGACGGGCGCGTCGCAATACGGAAAGTAGGTCGCGGCAAGCACGGCGACCGCCTGGGCCACCACCGCCAGCCCAAAGGCAACTTCCGGCAAGCGGTGCCCGAAGGAATCGATTGTCTCCCGGAAGTGCTCGTGCCTGGTCTGGATCGCTGCCAGCTTGAACAATTCTTCCTCTCCTCCCCGTTTGCGGCACGGCGGCTGTCAACACGACGCAGCGTTCACAAGCCTTACGAGGTAATTTCTCCGATTAGACCGTCGTCTCCGCATCCGGGGTGAGGTCGTCGACCGCAACCTCGGAGCGGTGGTCACTCGCGAGCCCTTCGCACACTGCCTGAAAGCGCCGGGCCTGGGAATCGAATGTGAACTCGGCGCGAATCCGCTCCCGCCCCCGTCGGCCCATGGCCTTGCGCTCGTCGCCCAGCTCGAGGACATCGAGGATCCGCCTGGCCAGCGCGGCCGAATCTCCCGGTGGAACGAGGTAGCCGTCAACCCCGTCGGCCACGGCCTCCGGTGTCCCGCCGACGGCGGTTGCCACCACGGGCACCCCCGCCGCGTACGATTCCAGCACCACCGTGGGCAGCCCCTCCGTGAACGACGGCAGCACCGAAAGGTCCCAGTGGGGCAGGAAGCGGTCGAGGTCGTCGCGGTGCCCGGCCAGGATGAACCGGTCTTCCAGCCCCAGCTCCGCGATCCGCCGCCGGATCGTCTCGCGGAGCGGGCCGTCGCCGAAGTGGATGAACCCGGCCCGAGGGTTCGACCGGGCCACGATCGCCGCGGCCTCGACCAGCACGTCAAAGCCCTTCTCGGGGCTGAGCCGCCCGGCCGAGCCGACGATCCGTTCGGGGGCTCGGGGGAACATTCTCTCCAGCACCCCTCGATCCGCCGGATCGGCCTGGTCGAACCGCTCGGCCCGGACCGCGTTGCGGATGACCGTCACCCGGTCGGGCCGCACCCCGGAGCGGCGGACCTTCTCGGCCTGGCCCTCGGAGACGCAGACGACCCGATCCATCCGCCGCAGGCAGGCCCGATCGAGGACCTCGTAAACCCGGACCTTCCAGGTCTCGGCTGTCCAGCCATGGGACATTGCCATCACGGGTACCCTCGCCCGCCGCGCCGCCAGCAGTCCAACCACGTCGGCCTTGTAACCGTGGCAACAAAGGACATCGACACCCCACCCTCGAAGCCGGCCGGCGAGCTCGCGCACCATGCCCGGCAGATGCGGCGTGTCGTGGGCGAGTGTGACCGCCTCCTGTTTCTGGTCCAGAAGCACCCGGAGAAACGCGCAGCTTTTGCCGTTGTCCGAGAAGAGGACGAAGACCGAGCGGGTCGGGGGCGGAAGATTCTCGGTCAACCCGAGGATCAGGCGTTCCGGGCCGCCATAGAAACCCGACGTCATCAACTGGACGACGATCACGACATGACGCCGGACGGCGCTCCTTGCTCGAGGCATGCGAACCAGACGCGCTCCAGCCGCTGGGCAAGAGAATCCCAGTCGTACCTCTCCAGGACGTAGGTCCGGCTCCGCTCGGCCATGGCACGGGCAGGTCCCGGGTTCCGGATCTGGGCCACCACCGCACTAACCATATCTTCCGGCTCGTCGGCCGCAATGTAATCGTCCCCCGGCACCAGTTCCAGCCCTTCGGCGCCCACCCGGGTCGAGATCACCGGCAGTCCGACCGCCATGGCTTCCAGGATCTTCAGTCGCGACCCGCCGCCGATCCGGAGTGGGACAACCATCATGCCGCTGGTCGCCAGAAACGGCCTGACGTCGGGCACGTCGGCATGCAGCTCGACGCCTGGGGTCTCGGCGACCCTGCGGACGAGTGCCTGGGGCGGCTTGCGACCGACAAGGCAGAGCCGGGCCTGAGGCTCGGCGGCCCGCACGGCCGGGAAGATCCGGTCCAGGAGCAACCCCACGGCGTCGAGGTTCGGCCGCCAGTCGAGACTGCCCAGAAACAAGCTCGTCCGGGGGTCGGGATCCGGCCGCACCGCCTCGAAGTACACTCGATCGATTCCGTTGTCAACCACGTCGACGGCGCGGCAGCCGTACCGATCTCTAATGAGCGCCGCGTCCGGTTCGCTGACGGCAACGACACGAGACGCCGCCGCGAACGCGCGGCGCTCGAACCGCTCGAATTTCCGCCATTGCTGCTTGATGTACCAGCGACGAAGCGGCGCGGTTTCGCTCTCGTAGTAACGCTGCCAGATCAGCGACTCCACGTTTTGGGCCATCACTATCTTGCAGCATGAACCGAGGCCCCGGAAGGCACGGATGTAAGATGTCCACTCTGCCTGCCAGATATGGACGCGCTCCCTCGCGGCGATGGATTGAATGGCGCTGCGCAGTTCGGTCGCGCCGTGTGAGCTAACGGAATAGGGATATGGCGAAAACAAATTCGCTGCCAAGCGGGCGTAGAACGTCCAGCCGGACTTGGCAGGGACCTGATGGTCGACGACGACGGCCCTTATTCCGTGATTCTCCAGATGCTCGACCGCCTGCCGGGTTTCTTCGGGGTCCCCCCGCCTCGCGACGAAGGTAATCCGATGGCGACGAGCCAGTCGCTCGAGCAGATTCCATGTGCGAATCCGATTACCGGCATTGGGCGGGTAGGGTAATTCCGCGTTCGCGACGACAACGTGGAGTCGATCGGACCGAGGATCCGCTTCAGTGACTGCTTGTCGCATCGCCATAGAGATTCTTGAGAACGCCTGATCGAAATCGGGGATAGAACGGGCCGCCGATTTTCTTGACCATCTTCCGAGTCTGCCAGGCGACAGTTTGAGCGACTCGCGATGCCGGCCCGGGCGCGACGAGCTGCGCGGCGGCTCGAGCGGACATCCCTCGGTAGATTGTATAACGACCCAGGACGGCACAACCGGAGACGGTCCATTCCCGAAGCGTGGGCTCCGAAGTGAAGAGGAGCCGAAGACCCGATGTCGCGGCGGCTTTGGCCACGTTCCGCGAGTAGTAGCCGCC
The DNA here is from genome assembly GCA_049516015.1 of Isosphaeraceae bacterium. Classification (GTDB taxonomy): domain Bacteria; phylum Planctomycetota; class Planctomycetia; order Isosphaerales; family Isosphaeraceae; genus Aquisphaera. The sequence continues at coordinate 11,142 of JBEKTN010000021.1, forward strand.
GGGTACCGAACCGCTCGTCACCGGTTCCCCGAGAATGTCCGCCAGGCGCTGACGACTGTCTCGCCACTCCGCGACGAGCTGGTCGCAACTACACGATGAAATTCGGTCCGGGTGGCTGCAAGAATGGGTCCCGATCTGGTGGCCGCTCGCTCTCAGACTGCGAATCTGGGCCTCCTCAAGGAAACCGGGGGATCCGATCCGGTCGGTCGTCACGAAGAAATGGCCATTCCAGCCGTAGGCCTCCAGCTCGGTCGCAATCCAGCACGAGCTGGCGCCACCATCGTCGAAAGTGAGCGTCGGCGGTGCGGCCTTCGGTGCAGCCGTAATGAGGGCGGAAAGATGCTCTCGGAATTCAGCCCGTGTGAGCTTGTAGCGCGCGGCCCCCGCGCCCGTGAACCCGGACGAGTCGTACAGACCTGGTTCCACGACATCGTGATAGAGGAGGGTTACGTGCATCGTCGCCTCCATCGAGCTTTGAGCTTCCAGACCAGATAGGCGGTTAACCAGGGCTGGCCCCACTCGTGTGACGGGCGGCCCGTGGTATCCACGGTATCAGCCCGACCTTTACCGATCTCCAGGAGCTTGGCTTTCAGGGAGTCGAGGTTGTCGAGAACCGCGCGATGTTGGACCATGACGTGCGATTCGTTGAACTCGTCCGCGTCGCACCGGAAATACCCGTAGACCGGCCCCGTATCCACCCCCTCGTCGATCTTGAGCAAAGTCGCCCCGACGTTGCCTCGGTCGCCACGGGCGAGGGCCCAGAAACACCCATGGGCATTGCGGTACTCAGGGCAGATACCGGGGTGCATCACGAAGGTCCCGTGTACCGGGATGTTAAAAACCCTCGGCTTGAGCAACGTCTTGCAGCGAGCAATCATCAGGTCAGGCGCGAGTTCTCGGATCACAGCCTCGACAGCCCGGGCATTCGGATCGGCGGTTTCCACGACACGGGCAGTTGCCGGGGGGTTGCCGTACGCCTCGGTGAGCTGGCAAAGACGTTGCCTTTCCCACTCCTGATCGTTCGATCCCAGGAACAACCGGTAGTAAGTCCGAAAGGCCACCACATCGGCGAAGCGCAAGAGCCCGACCCGACGTATTTCACGTCGAATGCGCCGGGCCAGCCGCTTCTTGTTCTCACGGATCACGACCAGTCCGACGAGGTCGGTAAACGATCCCAGCCAGGCAGCAAGCCCTCGCCGATTCATCGGATCGTCGTGGTGACAGATCAGGACCGTTCGCATCCGGTCACAGGGGCTCACTCTGCCCCCCTTTGAGCTCCGGCTGGCCCGGGAGTCGCATCCGCTGCCAGGAAGTGCAAGTCAGAGCGTTGACTCCACCGGCCACACACAGTACAAGTCAACGGATCCGAGGCCACGATCGCCAGGTTCAACGACCGAGTCACGCAGCATCACTCCACAGTCTTTGTAAATTCAGCCAGTTCGGGCGTCGCGGCCGCCGTCATGCAGCGGGCATCGGCCAGCTTGCCATCCTGGCTTCCCTGGCGATACAGGGATTCGTACTGAGCAACCATCCGGCGGATGTCGAAGCATTCCTCGGCGCGGCGCCGGCCGGCATGGCCCAGCCGATCACGGCGATCCGGGTCACACCAGAGTTCAACCATCGCAGCGGCGAGGGCGGCTGGGTCGGCCGGAGGGACAAGAAGGCCGGTTACTCCCTCCTCCACGACTTCCGGCAGGCCGCCAACCCGGGTGGCAACCACGGGCAACCCGCGGGCCATCGCCTCGAGCACCGTCAGTGGAATCCCTTCGGAGCGGGACGGCAAGACGAACATCCGGGCTCGGGCAAGAACGGCGGGCACGTCGCGGACTTCCCCCAGGAACGCTATGCGATCGGCGACGCCGAGCTCCGCCGCCAGCCGGCCCAGCTCCTCGCGGCATGGGCCGCCGCCGGCGACCTCGACTCGCAAGTCGGGGGCACGCTCCAGTGCCATCGCCGCCGCGCGGACCAGGTTGGCGACGTCCTTCTCCGGGCTCAGCCGCGCCACCGTGAGGACCGGTCCGCTCGCATCGGGGCCATGGAAGCCGAAACGGCCGATGTCGATCCCGTTGAGAATCGTGCGCAGCCTCGACTCGTCGATGCCCTGCCGCCGCGAGAGTGCGGCGACCTCCTCCGAGACGCAGACGAACCGATCGACGAGCCTGGTCAGCCATCGGAACATCGTTGTCTGTCGCGGCGACGCGTGAACGTCCCGCCCGTGCCGCGTGTGCACGACCATCGGCACGCCGATCAACCGGGCGGCCGGGCCTGCGTAGAAGAGCGCGCGCTGATCGTGCGTGTGCACCACGTCGGGCCGCCAGCGGCGGAAGATCGCGGCGAGCTTCACGATCAGGCTGGGCTTGAGCCCGCTTGGAGCGCCGAGCGCAAACACCGGCCAGCCCAGGGTTTCGATTTCCTCCGCCAGTTCTCCCCGCGATCCGATCGAGATGAATCGAAGGTCGAACAACGTGGGCTCGGCGTGGCGCGCAAACTCGACGAGCAGCTTTTCCTGGCCTCCGACGTGGAGGCCGAAAGTCACATGTGCAACCTGAGACCTAGGGAACTTGGTTTTCAGATGCCCCATTGCGACGTCCTCGTCAGAACCAGAGATCAAGCTGCTACAATCGGTGCGGCTGTGAGAAACTCATCGGACTATCTGTCCTCGGCTATCGCAGCGCCGAGAGCGGCGATGGTACGAGCCCGACCTCCACGCCGCCAGGTCTTGCCGACTCTTACACTTGATCGGCCTGGACTTTATGTGACCGAAGCTCGTTCCACAACAATCGCAGATTTCCCATCACGCGCTCCCAGGCCAGGAGCCTGACGGCCGCCATGTAGCCCAGCACGCCGGCCAGGATCGAAAGCGGGAGTCGCACCGTGCCGCGGCTGTCGCGAAGCAGGTATTGGACACCCAGCACCACCACCGCCATGAGCAGGGACGAGGTCCAGAAAGCAAGCTGCGAGTCGACCAGATCGCGGATGCGTATACCTGTAAGGGACCGCGTCGTTCCAATCAGGACGAGAACCATGATCGGATAAAAGATGGCCCACACCCAGGCCACGCCGCTGACTCCCCAGTGGAGCGCCGATATGTAGAACAGGACCGGGTAGACGACGACGCTGATCGCCGTGAACCGGAAGTTGATGTCGGGACGACCCATGGCATTGAAGAGCACATCGATCGAGCTGCCGATCACCATGAAAACGCCGGCGAGGCTCATGATCTGAAGCGGCACCACGGCCGGTATCCATTTCTCCCCGAGGACCACCACGATCGCATCATTCGCGACCGCCGCCAGACCCACCAGGACTGGTGTTGCCACAAACCCGAAGAGGATAGACAGGCGAAGGTACCAGTCGCGGATCCGCTGCCGGTCATGGCTGAGCCGGCAATAGGTCGGGAAGGCCGCCTGATTGCATGTGGCGACGATCTTCTCGACGGGAAGCGAGATCAGCATGAACGCGAGGGAATAGAAGCCAAGTGCGATCGGGCCCAGCAGCCGCCCCACGACGACGTAGTCGGCATTGCGGTAAACGAACCAGCACAGCCGCGCGCCGGTATAGTGGGTCCCGAACGAAACGAGCGGATTCGACCACCCGCCCGGCCAGCGAAAACGCGGGAACCAGGACGTCTTCCAGATCACAAACGGCACCTCGAGAAACCGCGGCACCATGTAGCCCAGAATCAACGCCCAGTAGCCGTAGCCCGCCAGGGCCAGGGTGAGGACAATAGAGCCCTGGAGGACCGAGGAGCAGACCGCAATGCCGGCCATGCACTTGAGCCGGAGGTCCCGCTCGAGGATGGACAGAGGCACGACGCGAAGCGGAATCAGCAGCAGCGTCAGACCGACGACCGGCAGGACGGTGGCCAGCTCGGGAGTTTGCAGCCCCATGGCCGCGGCGGCGGCGCCCCCCAGCAGCAAGGCGTACATGGCCACGGACAACACAAAACTGAGAGTGAACGCATCCGCCTGATCGTTGGCGTCAACCTGCGGTTTCTGAACAAGTGCCTTGCCAAGCCCGGCTTCGGCCAGCACGTCCGTCAGATTCGTCAGCACCGCCGCCGCGCTCAAGATCCCGTAGTCGTACGGGCGCAGCAGACGGGCGGTCTCGATCGTGACGAACCAGGTGAAAATCTGGATGATCAGCCGCGAGCTCGCCACGTAGGCCGCCCCGCGCACGGCGAGCCTGCGCAAGGACGTGACCGGCACCTCGGACGAGTATTGTGCTGACACCGTATCGGTGTGCGCGAGTGCCGCGGTGTCGCCGCCGGCGTCCACTTCCTCAACGGATGGCGACGGTGTGATCATGGCGTCGTGAATAGCCGCTGCCTCCGGCTACGACCGTTGCTCCATGACTTCACGATAGAGCTCCAGATGCTGCCTGGCGATCGCCGGTGCCGAGAATCGTTCGACGCTCCGCCGGCGAGCAGCAGCCCCGCAAGCGGCGGCCATCTCCGGGTCCGTCAGGAGATCAATGATGGCCTGGGCCATCAGGCCTGGCTCGCTGGGCCGGACCAGAATACCGTGGATGCCCGAGTCGATCATCTCTGGAGGACCTCCCTCGTCCATGGCAACGTAGGGCCGCCCGCAGGCCATGCCCTCGAGGACGACGGTGCCGAAGGGTTCAGCCATCGTCGAGGCGTGCACCAGCACATCGGAGGCTCGCATCAAGGGCGCGATGTCGGATCGATACCCCGTGAACGTCGTTCGATCCGCGATCGCCAGCTCGCGACACATCGTCCGCAGCTCTTCGTCGTAGGCTTGATCGCCATCGGCGGTGTCGCCGACGACCAGGGCGTGAGCGTCGGGGACGGCTTCCAGGACGAGACTCGCTGCTCTCAAGAAGACCTTGTGACCCTTCCAGGGCACGAGACGGCCGATAATCGTGAAGACTTTTCGCCCACGCGGGACGCCGAAGCGGCTCTCCAGATCTGCGGGCGGGACTGCGGGGCTGAAGGCGTCTGTATCGACGGGATCGTAGATGTACGCGATCTTTGCTTCCGGTATCCCGAGGACATTGACAAGGTGACTCTTGACTGTTTTCGAGCAGACGATGTGGCGGTCGACAAAACCCTTGATGGGTTGGAGCAGTCGTGAGGGATACGCGTAGTCACGGTGGGAACAGACGCATCTGGCTCCGGTGAGGCGGGACGCCACGGCCCCGTGCATCTGAACGCCGATCGTGTTGTTCAGATGCACGACCGTCGCCCCGAACTCCCTGATCAGACTCGAAAGGTGGTAAGTCGCCGGTAGTTCGGACCAGAGCAGATTCCGGGCTGTATAGAAGGGCAGCCAGATCCTGCCGCCCTGCGGATCTTTCCAGCGATTCTTGGGGAAATAACACCAGGGGAACGCGCCCGCGACACGGGCCCTGAGGTAATCTGGCGGTTGCGCTGCCACGAGGCCAACCGACCGAGGATTGACCTGATTGGCATACTTGACGATGTTATAAGCGATCTCGAAGGCTCCGCCGTAGCTGACCGTGCCGTCCACAAGCAGGACCTTGAGCTCTCCCTTGACCGGATCGAGTTCGCCCCTTTCAGGAGTCGAGAATACATCGGCGCTCACGCAATCCTCGAAGGCTTTTGCCTTCGGATCGGGCGCACCGACCGTCACTTTGCCGTTACTGGTCAGCATCACAGCTTCACCGTCAACCTTACAAAAATGTTGAGTGCAACCAAAAAGATCAGGGAAGCCCGGAAGAGCTGAAACAAAGATAGTTTTTCCTCCTGGCGGTCGGTGAGCGGCCGGTTCAAGTTCCCCAATCGGATGCAGACCGCTCCAACACCCAGGAATGCATAGGTCGCAATCCGGTAGCACAGGCTCACCGACATCTGGCTCACGGCATAGCTCGCCACGGCCCCCAGGATATAGGGCGATACACGACGAATCTCCGGGTCCTGGACACTGCTGGAGTTCGAAGAAAGCCGCCACAAGCCCCTGAGAACAGAATAGAACGCCCCGAAGAAAAATGTGCCACCCACAAAGCCTAGTTCCGTGTAAGCGTGGACGTAGGCGTTGTGGGCAACCAGTCCGAGGTTCACCCCGACCTGGCCCACCCCAATTCCCCAGATCGGCGACCGGCGCAGGAGATCGAAACACGCGCTCCACAACTGGATCCGACCTTGACTGGTCCCTTCGCTTGTGTTGAGCGACGTCTGCCGCCCGGAAAAGAGGACCAGCACCAGCGGCAGGGTAATCGCGATCAAGACCACCGACTTCCGCAGGCCGTACTTGACCAGGAAGATGACAAAAATTCCGGCCAGGGCCCCGAGGAACCCACCCCTGGATCTCGTCAGGTAAAGCGCGAAACCAAAGAGGACCACCGGCACCAGCCAGAGATACCGCGCCGGGCCTTTGCGGCTTTCGAGCAGCCTGTAGATGCTGAACACCATGGCGGTATTAAAGATTGTGCAGGCATCGTTGGGGTCGCCAAAATTCCCGGTCGCGTGGAGTCGCTTCACCGATGTCGGGCCGCCGCTAAAGGGATCGGCTTGAAGGCCTTCCTCCAGGGCAGTGAATGCGGGGATGTTGATCATCCCATGGTACTGGAGCAGCGCCAGGACCGTCGGAATCAGCGAGAAGATAATCAGCCAGGTCAGGAACGACCGGAGGCGAGCCGGTGAATTCACGATCCCCATCAGGAGAAAGTAGTAAATTGCGGTCTTTACGAAGTCGCTCGCGAAGTCGAAGGCCATCTCCAGGTCGCGGTGGGCCAGGTTTGAGACGATCGAAACCAGCAAGATCCCCACGATCATGCGCGACGCTGGATCTTCGCGAAAGGCCTCACCAGACAGCCGCGACATCAACCTGCCTCCGGAGACCAGGAGGCAGCTCAGGATGACAACAAGATAGAGAGGGACATTCTCCAGACCCGGGAGGAAGTCCGTGGGGCGAACGAACATGACACCGGTCAGGAGTACAAACAGGAAGAAGTCCACGGGTTGCCCCTAAGCCTACCCGCCGGGGTCGGCGGCCACCCCTGCCCCCTTGACGCCATCATGCTTCCGACCCGGGGAAGGGGCGGCGTCCAAACGACCAAGAGTTCCAATTGGTTGAATTGGGCGGCGAAGAGATCATACCGCAGCCCCGTCAAGATTCGCGCGACCGATTCGGCACTTGAGCCGGCCGATCCACGACCGGGGGGAAGAGCTCGAAAATGATGGGAGGTTTCTAACGGGTCATCGTCATCACCCCTCCAACGCGAGATCCTCCCATTCGCCCGCCATCAACCGCATGACCCCTCCCCAAGACTAACGATCACGCCAACGCGTTTTCCTCCCGGACGAACCGGTAAATCTTCTGGTCATTCCAGCTTTCAACATGGTCGCACCGAAAACCCAATCTCACGAATATGTTCTTGAATTGGACGTCTGTGTAGTCGTTGACCCAACCACAGGAGCGCCTCAGCAGCTTGTCGGCAATCTGGTCCCGGACAGCGTAAGAGGCAACAATCATGTCCACCTTCATCTTGAGCTTGGCGATGAGTTGTTCTACGTCGTTAATATACTCAAGCACCCCGCTGAAGACGGCGACGTCGTGGAGTGGGAATTCTGGCAATTCGCCGGCATTCAAATCGCAGACGATCGTCCCATCCCCTCTGTCGACCAGGTCGGAAGGGGTGTACTTGCATCCCTCCGGGAGGTGATTCTTGAGTGTCATCCTCCCGGCCCCGAACTCCAGGACCGTCTTGCCTGGCGGTATCAAGCTCGCGATCTGCTCGGTCCGCGTGTCCCAGTCGGGCGATAAGCAGCGAGAATCCGACCACCTCCGATAATCGGACCCGCCCTTGCATCTACGGAGCGAAGTCCGACCGGCCTCCCGCATGGCCCAGAGCTTCTCCCTGAGTCCCTGTGTCGTCGGATGCAATCTTCCCGTGCTAGGGGACCGCTCCCGGGGGCGCATCTCACCCGACGTCGGGCGCATTCCGATTGATTCGAGGACCCGATCGCGGAAGTCGAGGAGTCGCCCCCGAAACAACTGGGTGCTCTCGAACTGCCTCCGTTGGATCGATTCGAGGTCGCCGGACATCATCCGGATCATGTCGATCAGATGGTCGAGATCCAGTCGATCCGTCCGGGTATGATACTCCTCCAGATCCATCGTCCGCATGAAGTCGAGGCACTTCGGCTGATAGCCGAGCATGATCGCGGGCGTGTAGACGCAGCAAGCGGCAATGACCGTGTGGAGCTTGACCCCGACGAACAAGTCCTGGGCCGCGAGCTCGTCGAGGAGGCCGCCGCGATCGGAATAGTTGCCAAAGATCCTGATTCGCTCCGAGTCGAGGGCATCGACGATGCCGAGGGAGAGGGTGTGATCCTCGGGCATCGCAGGGAAGAGCGTCACTGCCCAACCTTCCCGCGTCAGCCAGGAGATTAGATTGGTGAGGACGCGGACCGTCTCTTCCTGTCCGTGTCCCCAGAAGTGGCAGTAATTCGAAACATTGACGCCGATGGATTTGGTTCCCCTTTTGGGGGTGATCGTATCGCGGGCGAAATAGAGCGCCGGGTCGCCGACCACCGTCGCCCGTTGAAAGCCTTGCGCGGCGAGGGTCCGCTGGGATTCGACGCCCCGGACCGAGACCATGCGAAATTGCTCCAGGCATTCGATCCATCGCTCGATGCAGGTCTCGTCGACCGACCCCGGGCCGACCAGGTCTCGGAAGAACTCCGGGTCAATCACGCCGGTCCCCATCGTGAACAAGGGAATCGTACGCGCGCAGACGAACTGGAGAGTGGGGAGCAAGTCTGGGGCAAAAACGAAGGTCCCGCCACCCAGGCAGCAGTATCGGTAAAAGCGCTGGGCACCAACCACGGAATCGAGCCAACGTAGCCTCCGGCTCAGTCCGCAATCGACGAGGCGTAGGCTCGGATACATCGCCGCGATGGCGTCGGCGACCAGGATGTCACCGAAGTTCTGGAGTTTGACCCGGACGTGGGCGACGGACCTGGAGGGATCCAAGAGCCCCTTGGAGAGCCTGATCAGGTGAGCGAGGTCCATCACGATGACTCCACTAAGGGAATGGTGACTGTAGATACCTGAAGCCGAGAAGGAGACAGAATAGGCGCACCAGGGATCAGGAGACCAAGATTGCCACAAAATCCGACGGATAAACGTGGAAAATGTGCCAGAACGAGGCATGGTTCAAACGCAGGTCACAGCTCAGGGGTGGCTGGGGTCGACGCCCGAGGGGCGACGCCCCCAGATCCGAGGCTGGCGCGCTGGGGGCTCGCTGGCGGTCGCCAGCTCGACCCCAGCCACCCCGCTCTTGTCACCCGCGAAGATCCGGGAGTTGAACCATGCCCAGAACGAACCCAATTCTCGGTTGCAACTCGATCCCGCAGAAGACTTAACGGCCGATGGGTTCGTTTCGCTGCTAGTAAACAAACCCATCACGACCTCTGGAACGCCGAGAAGTCCGCGGAAGTTGGTCTTGGTCAAGCTGGTAGGAGCCGTCGTCTCCTGACACGTCCGGCCGCTGCGGCCGCAGGCTTGACGCGAATTCCCAAAACCTCTAGACTTCAGCCCCCGGCTGGCGAGATCGTCATCGAGGGTCCCGGGGGGACCAAGTGGCGCGGTACAGCCGCTGATCGCCGTGGCTGGCGATCAGGCGGATCTCCGCCCCGGACGCGATCAGGGCTGGCAGCGACGCCTGGCTGGGCACCTCGTCGCGGAGGGTGGTGTAGACCAGCACGGGCTGATGCGCCGTTTCGCGGTCGCCGATGGACTCGACCCGTACGCCCGACAGGAAGGGCTGAATCAACCGGACGGGGTCGAGCATGTTGGGAGGCCGCTCGGTGACGTATATCAGCCGTGCGGCCAGATCCGCGGGCCATTCGTGGAATGCGTCGAAGTAGACCTTTTCATCGGCGATCAGGATCGGCTCGCTCCGCCCGGCCCCGTCGAAGAAAGCCGCCGCCGCGGGCCCAGGTGCCGGCGGGGGATACTTCCAGGCCTTGAGCAGTTTCCCTCCCTCGTCGAGGCCGAACCAGCACCCCAGCACCACGGCCAGCGCCAGGCCGCCTGCGGCCGCCCCCCGCGTGGCGCGGGCGATGCAGGCGGGCAGGAGCATGGCGAACCCGAAGACCGTGGTGATCAGGTAGCGACCATCCACGAGGCCGAGGAAGGCCTTGGCCAGGAGCAGGCCGAAGACCGGCAGCAGGACGAAGCCCAGAGCGGCGGCCCGCTCCTCCACCAGGAAGCCGGACGCCCGCGCGGACGGGCTGTCCTCGGCGGGCGGCCGCACCCGTCCCAGGCCCGCGCCCCATCCCACGAGGAGCCAGGCGAGCGGGACCGCGAGCAGGCCGATGAAATACTCGTACATCCCCGGGAGCATCGCCCACGCCGGCCGCGCCCAGAACGTGCCGATGAAGCCGCGTTTTTGCAGGACCAACGGCACATAGAGCAGAACGACCGCACCACCCAGGACCAGGGCCGCCCAGGCCGGGGCATCGACCCGGCGGAGCCGCCACGACCGGACGAGCTGTCCCAAGCCCAGCGGAATCAGGCAGATGGTGGCGAAGTAATGGCTCGAGACCGCCCCCGCGATGCCGAACGTCAGCCCGGCCAAGGCGGGTCTCCGGCTGCCCCCCGGCTCGGCACGCTGCCAGCAGAGCAACGCCGCCGCGCTGAACCCCAGCACCAGGGCGTAGGACCGAGCCTCCGTGGCGAAGAACCAGGCGGGCCCTGTCAACGCGACGAGCACCGCCCCCCATGCGTAAAGCGGGCCGAGTCGCCGCGCCACCACGGCGTACAGGCAGGCCAGCATCACGCCGACGCCCGCGACCGAGGGGGCCCGCAGCCCCCAGGCGCCGTCGCCGAGCAGGGCCAGCGAGGCCCGGCTCAGGAGGTAGTCGAGGGGGGGAGTTTGTTCCGACCCCTCGCCCAGCGCCCGGATGAACTGGCCCAGGTCCGGCAGCCGGGCGATCTCGTACGTGAACCACTCGTCGTACCAGATACGTTTGGATGCGGAGTGCCAAGCGGCGAGCAGGCCGTACGCCAAGAGTGCCAGCCCCACGACGACGATCGCGCGACGCTCGAGGGCGCGGTCCAGCCGCTCGGCCCATCCCCGGGCCGCCGCGACTTGTTCCCCCTCCCCTATCCCCACTTCGGTCGTCATGCTCAGTCCCTTCGGTACTCCCCGCGATCTTCAAGGCCGTTCACTGCGGTGGCCTCGGATCTGGGGGCGTCGCCCTCCGGGCGTCGACCCCAGCCACCCTGAGCTGTAACCCGCGTTTGAACCATGTGGCACAACGACCCAATTTTCGGTTGCAACTCGATTCCGCAGAAGACTTAACGACCGATGGCTTCGATTCGCTGCTAGTAAAGAAACCCAATCACGACCTCTGGAACGCCGAGAAGTCCGTGGAAGTTGGTCTTGTTGAAGCAGGTTCGGGCCGTCGTCTCCTGACACGTCGGGCCGCTGCGACCGCAGGCGTCTTGGCGCGAAAGAGCGCCAAAACCTCTACTAATCTCTACCAAACGCCCGTTCAGTACCGGCGAACCGTTGGTGTTCGACGAATATTATTTCCCGGCCGTTCGATAAACATCCAAGTGCTGGTTCAGCAGGCTCTGGGTCGAGTAGCGTTCGATCATGATGGATCGGGCTGCCTGGCTCATTCGATTTCGGAGCTCCGGGTCGTCATGGAGCCGGCGGATCCGCTCGGCGAGCGCTCGATCGTCGCCGGCGGGGAAGAGAAAACCATTGCGCCCGTCTTCGACGAATTCGGGGATGCCGCCGACCCGGCTGGCGATATCGGGCAGGCCGCAAGCCATGGCCTCGAAGTTGGCGTTCCCCGCGCCCTCGTTCCAGATGGAAGGGCACAGGAAGCAATCGGCCGCCTGCATGAAAGGCACGACGTTGTGGTGGGACCCCAGGAACCGCACGCGCTGACCCAGCTTCAGGTCGCCGGCCAGGGCCTCGAGGTTCGCGCGCTGCGGGCCGTCGCCGACAATCCAGAGCACGACGTCCTCGGGAAGCGCGGCCAGGGCCTTCACGGCCACGTGAACCCCCTTGTCCGGAATCAGGTAGGCGACGGCCAGGGCGACGAACTCCTCGCCCGCGCCCAGCGCCGCCCGCACCGAGCGCCGGGCGTCGGGGTCGGGGCGGAATCGCTCCGTGTTGTTGAAATTGAGCAGGACCTGGAGATTCGGCCAGTGCTGCTTCCGCAATTCACCCCGGACGTAGTCGCTGATGCAAAGAGTTTTCTCATAGCGCAGCGATAAGGGCCATTTGAGGGCCCACTTCAGCGTGGCCCACCGCTGCTGGACCGGGGCGCCCGCCGGTCGCGAGATGTGGTCGGTGTAATAATGCCCAACTCGCGGGGCCAGGACGGTCAGTGCCCAGAGATAGCGATTGGTCACAGGATTGTAGAAGTTCCAGTGGACGACCTCGATGCGATTGTCGCGCACCAGCCGCAGCAGTCGCTTCAGGGTGGCCAACTGGAATCCTCTGAGGTCCAAAGCCTCGACGGCGACCCCCTGCTCCGCGTGTCGGTTCACGAAGTCGGGGTCGAGCGGCGGCAGGTAAACCGGCAGGAAGAGGCTGCCGCGCTCGCGGAATTCGCGGGCCAGCACGATCGCTTGTTCGGCCAGCGACGGAAACTTGCCGGCCGGATTGAGCTCCAGGACGTAAAGCACCCTCTTGAGCCGGCCAGCCGCGGCCCGGTCCTGATCGCTCGTGCGGGAGTCTTGAAGGGTCAACTCGGTTGGCATTGCGTGCCTCGGCGATTCGCTCTTGTTGCAACCATCTCGACAGGTTTCGAAGGCGGCTTCACGACACGACCGGCAAACCGACGTAGGCTTTCTCGGACTCCGACATCCGCCGGCCCATGCAGCAACCCGACTCCCACCAGCGGGGACGGCGCTCCCAGATCTGGCGGATCGGCGTCTCCATGATGTTGCCGATCGGGTCCATGCACCAGCACGACTTGACGTCGCCTTCAGACTCGATCTGCATATTCGTGTACGCCGAGCAGAGGGGCTTGTCGTGGGCGCTGTGGCTCTGGGTCAGGATCAAGAGTCGCTCGGGATCGCGGAAATACGGAATCATCACCTCGAGCTGGTGCTCCGAGTTGGCGATCGGGAAGCCCTGGCGCTTGAGCTCGATCAGCTCTCCAACGGCGGCCACGGCCCGCTCGCGGTCCTTCGGCCAGTTGTCGCTGTGCTCGAACCAGCGCGGGTCCTCGGGCGTGTTGTAGTTCTGCTCGATCGGCTGATAAAAGACCTCCAGGCCGTGGGTCCGGGCATAGCGGGCGACGTTGGCGACGTCGTGCAGGTTGTGCTCCATGATCACGGTCTTCAACCGGATGGTGTAGCCCAGCCCGTGCTCCCGGCGGAGGCGAAGCAGCGTCTGGATCGTGGTCTCGACCGTGTCGAAGAAGTGCTCGCGGCCGCGGATCTTGTCGTGCGTCGCGCCGATGCCGTCGCACGAGATCGTGATCCTCCAGGGCCGCCCCATGGCCATCTTCTCGATGCGGCCCTGGTCCAGCCAGTAGCCGTGGGTCAGGTGCTCGACCAGAAGCCCCAGCGACGAGGCATACGCGACCACCTCCGGCGCGAAGGGCATGAGCAGGGCCTCGCCGCCGGTGAAGACCACGTGAACCGGCCCCAGCCAGCGGCGCAGATCCCGGAGCGTGGCCTTCCACTGGTCGACGCTGGGCGTTGACTCCTTGCCGCGATTCTTCCAGATATCGCAATGCAAACACCGGGCGTTGCACCGTTCCGTCAACAGGATCGCGATCGAGGTCGGCCGGCAATGAGACGCCAGGCGGCCACCGGCGAAGGTTCGCAGACGATAGTTGACAGCAGAATGGACCCGATCATAAGCGGCCGCTAGCCGGTGGGACATGGTCTCCTGATCCTTTCCGTTGACGGGGAGTGTGGAGTGGGACGATCATCCATTGCACGTTGAAGAAAGGAGAGATCGGGCGTGTCGGGCCGTCTCCGAGCCGGCACGGACCTCCAGCGCTGGGGCAACCAGCTCGCTTGCCGTCATCAAAAGCTCGTCACTGGGCATGGGGCCAATACCGTTGAATCAGCAATAAAACCATTGGCCGAAGGGACTTCTGGCTCCCTCTCTCCTTGCGGGAGAGGGTCGGAGAGGGGGGCTGGGCACGACCAACCGCCTTGTCCGAAGGGTCGCGCTGGCTGGCGCGACCCCTCTCCCTGCCCTCTCCCGCAAGGGGAGAGGGAGAATTAACCAACTGCTTCCCATGACTTTACGGTTCATTCAACCGTATTGGGGCATGGGGCACAACAGATCGCCGAAGCTCCGTTGCGCTGCGCTCGAGCATCCAGCCGGGCCGAGGTGCGTGTCCAGCCACTCCCCAGCCCGCGCGCACTTCGTCCCCGTGGGTTGCGGGCGGGTGATCACCGCAGAGAAGCGTCCGCACGCAGTCCCGTTCGCGTCGAACCGACCAGCTCGGAATCCGCTCGGGGTCGTGAACGTCGCTGTCGATCGAAAGTCGCCTGCGCGGCAAACTAGACCAGAATAAGCTTAGTATGCAACGAGCCGCCAAACTAGAAAGCGTTGCAAAAAAACGCTCTTGAGGGATCACGGCATCGGCAGGCCGTTGCTCCGGAGGCGATCCGGCGAGGCAGTCGCCATCGGCAGGCTGCATCCTGCCTTCGAGCGGTGTCTTTTGTCCATTCCTGAAAGCAGCGGTGTCCCGGGGGCGTACCTAGAGGTCGGCACCCCCCCGGGACTCCATGGATCAATCACGCGCAGAAGCCAGACGACGAATCGCCGGTTTCACACGCGCCTGGTGAGACGTTGACGAGCCGGGCTCAAGCGCCCTAGGCCTTGCGTCGCCGCAGGCCGTAGCCGATCATCCCCAGCGCCCCAAGGCCAGCGATCGCCAAGGTCGAGGGCTCGGGAACCGACGTAATAAACTCCGCGCCCGTCCCGAGCTCACCCTGAAATGACGTGGTGTGCGTACCATTGTTCAGATCGGCCAGAGTGATATTTTGGGCGCCGAAGAAACTGAACCCGACTGATGCGGCCCCGTTACCTCCTCCCAGGGTCGCCAGTGTCACCAGGTCGACGTTCGTTCCGCTGTAGGTCACACCCGTCAGGTTGAGAATTTCCGTAGGGTTTAGAAACCCGCCGTTGTTTGAGACCGCGATGCTCACACCTGTCAGCTGACCCGTCAGGACATTGTTCGAGGCGTCTGTGATCGACAGAGTGGCGCCGGCATCGGTGGTAAGAAGTGCCGAGGACCCGCTACCAGTGTAGTGGAAGGTGCCTTGCACGTTGCCATACAGGCTTAGAGCACTGTTGGTCGAATCGGTACCGGATTCGTTATTAATCTGGAAATTGTTTCCGCTTCCAGTGGGAATGAACTGGATCGAGGCGCCAGTGCCGTTCCCGACAAACTGGATTTGCCCGGTGTTGGCAGAGCCGAAGTCCATAACGATATCTGCCCGGGCGCTGGAGGCGAAGAAGAGCCCCAGCATTGCAGCCAGGGCGAGAGGTAGTGATCTGGTTCTCATGACGTATCCTCACTCTTGGAAACTGGTACTTGTTTTCATACACGATGAGTCTGAGATCGATGTATCTCGCTTTGCAGCGAGCGCTTGCGATGGCGGGTTAGTGCTGCCAGCGTGCAAGCTGATTGGTCGAGCGGCAGTTTTTTTCCGAGAATCAACCAGCCCGATGGCGAAGTCGATCTGGCCCGTTGATCTCATCGTGCGGTGCGTATGCAACGCACGATTGGGTCATCGAGACAGGTCCCGGATGTGTCGCCTTGTCGATGCGCGATAGGTTGCGTCCATCCCCCCGCGAGACCAGCTCCCACTGGCTTCAGGATCTAGATGCGAGCCACCGCATTCTAAATCCACCAGATCTCTGTCGCGTGGTCCTGCGTGGGCCCTCCGACGATGAGGTTGCCTCGATACCCTCCTTCCTTGTTCCGAGGAACGGTGCAGTGCCAGGGTCCGATTGCCGGCGCCATGCGAGGGCGACCGGTTAGTTGCCGCCGAGTCCCAGGTCTCGTCGCAATTCCTCCATTTGCTTGCGCTCCAGAGGGTCGCAGCTTGCCACCTTCCAACCCATCTCGACAGCCTGGCGGAAGAACTTCTTGGCCTCGTCGAGCTGGCCGCTCATTCGATATGACCAAGCAAGGTGGCGAACCGGGCTAGGGCTTTTGGAATTGAGTTTCTGGGCCTCCTTGAGGTCTTCGACGGCCGTGCGGGGTTGCCCGGATCGGATCAGGACAACGGCCCGAGTGTCGAGCAGGGCGGGGTCGCGACCCTGGATTTGGATAGCCCGGTCGATCAGGCCCAGAGCGTCTCCGCCGTGACCTTGGCCCCGCATTGCCAGCAGCCACGCCAGGTTGTTCAGCGCGTCGACATTCTCGGGGGCGCCGGCGAGGAGCCGGCGAAGTAATCCCTCCGCTTCATCAAACCGGCCCTGGTGGATCCAAACCGCCCCGAGCTTGGACGCGAGCAGGACCGCGTCGGGCCGTTTCTGGACAGCGGTCGCCAACCAGGCCTCGACCTGTCGCTGGTCGGCCTCCGTCACCGACGGGGCCTCGAAGACCGGCAGCGCCGCGGCGGCGACCTGCTCGGGACGGCAGGTCGTCCAGGCTTGCTTGAGGATTGCCATCGCCTCGGCGACCCGATCCTGGCGGGCCAGGAACTGGGCCAGGGCGAGGGCCCGTTCGGGTTGCTTGGGGTCGCGGGCGATGAACGCCTTGTAGGCCGCCTCGGCCTCCTTGGCGAACCCGTACCGATTCAAGAGGTCGGCGACGGCGCCGATCTGGTCGGGGACGTCGCGGCCGTGGGCCACCAGCCGCGCCAGCAATTCGGGCTTGCGCTTCCGCAGGTCGAGCAGCCGGGCCTCCAGCTCCAGGGTCGACAGGCCCCGGGGATCGTCCCGCTTCAGCTCGGCCAGCCAGCGATCGGCCTGGTCGAGCTGGCCGCGGGCGATCCAGTAATTGACCAGGTGGACCAGATGCCCCGGGTTCCTGGGCTTGAGGTCCAGGAGCTTGTGCATCTCGTCCTGGTACTTTTGATCGTTGCGTTGACCCAGGTAGAGCCGGGCCAGCAGGAACCGCTCGTTGACACCCAGCCGGTTGGCGGCGGCCAGGCGCTCGAGGATCGCGACCGCATCACCCTGGCCGCCAGGCCGTATCGCCAGCACGGTGGCCTTGAGGGCCAGGTCCTCGACGCTGTCGGGGGTGTTGGCCAGGTTCTGGTCGATCAGCGCCAGGGCTCGATCGCGGTCGGCCGGTCTGTTCTTGCCCAGAAGTAACGCGACGCGGATGCGGTTGGCCCAGACCTTGTCGGCCGGGGAGGCGTCCGCGGACCGGTCGAGCTGCCTCAGGTAGTCCTCGACCTGGTCGGGACGGTTCCGGGTGAGCGCGACGGTGGCGGCCAGTTTGAGCGCGGCCGGGTTGTGAGGCTGCCCCTCGAGGACCTTGTGGCTCGATGCCTCGGCCTGCCCCAGGTCTCCGACCAGCAGCCAGCAGCGGGCCAGGGTCAAGGCCGACCGATCGGCGGGCAACGCCTTCCCCGCGGCGTCGACGGCCGCTCGGGCCTCATCGATTCGCTTGGCCCGGGTCAGGTACTCGATGTAGGTCATCCAGTTGTCCGGGACCCCGCGCCCCAATTCCACGGCGCGGCGGAATTCCTGGCCCGCCTCGTCGCTTCGCCCGGCGGCCGCGTAGAAGCGGCCCAGCTCGAGATGATCGGAGGAGTTCGTCGAGCTCTCGGGGAAGAGCTGGCGGGCCAGCGCGAGGCCCTGGTCGAAGTTACCCTTGCGCAGCGCGTCAAGTGCCCTCGCGATCGTGACCTCACCCACGGTCGCTCCCTGGTCGCGAAGCACCTGGGTCAAGCGGTCGATCTCGCCAACACGGTTCCGCTCGTTGAGCAGCACCACCAGCCGGCGAACCAGCAAGGGCCGGGTGTCTCCCAGCTCGACAGCCCGGAGGTAGGACGTGATGGCCTCTTCGGGGGAACCGGCGAGCTCGGCGAGCTCCCCGTTGAGCGAGAAGCTGCTGGACCACTGGGGACGCCGCGCCGCGATTTCCGCGGCCAAACGCCGCGCCTCGTCCAGGTTCTGGGAAGAGCCGCGGCGGACCTGGTCGATCAAGAGGGCCGCCCGCGCGAACCGCCACAACGTCCCTTGCTCGCCCTCGGCCTTGCGGACCTCGTCCACGAGCTGGGCGGCGTCGGCGTGGTCGCCGGCCGCCAGGGCCAGGTCGAAGAGCCGGAGCCGGACGCCGAGGTTCTCCGGCTGAAGGGCCGCCAGCTCGCGCCCGTATTGCCGCGCCAGCTTGGGATCGCCAAGCTGGATCTCGACCGTCGCGAGCCGGTCGAGGAACACGGGCCGGCCGGCGGCGGAGACCTGCTGACGCGTCTCCGCCAGCTTCGCCACCGCGGCCCGGGCCACGTCACCCCCCTCCATGCCCCAGCAGTCCAGGCGGGCCAACTGGATCTCCAGGCTTGGCCCCAGGTCTTTCTCGGCCTGGTCGATGATTTGCATGGCCGTCAGCCGCGACGGCTCGGGCGGCGACTCGCCCTGCTGGCGGAGCTCACCTTGCCGCTGGCGCTGAGTCAGGCGCGCCAGCGCGAGCTGGTACTTGAGGTTCTTGGGGTCACTGGCCAGGGCCGCCGTGAGCAGCGCCCGGGCATCCTCGAGGCGGTTCCGGGCGGTAAGCACGTCAAGGCGGAGAAGGGTCAGCGACTCGGCGGACTGGGGGAGCGCCTGCTCGGCCTCGCGGAGGGATCGCTCCACTTCCGGCCAGTTCCGCCGGTCTTCGGGCTGGCGGATCGTCCGCTGGACCAGCAGACGGACCAGGTCGAGCCGCCACTCGGGCTTGCTGCTGGCCATCGGCTGGAGGATCGTGACCGCCTGGTCGAGCTTGCCCGAGCGGACCAGGGCCTGGGCCAGCTCGAGGCGAGCGGATTCCGGTCCGCGATCCCCCTCGGCGGCCTGGTGGAGGGCATCCAGCCGCTGTTCCTCGTCACCCGTGCGGCCGTGGCATTCCGCCAGCATCAGGTTGAGCTGGGTGACGAGCTGGGGCTCGGCTTGCAGGACCGCCCGGGCCATCTCGAGCCGGGGGATCGCTTCCTTCCACTCCTTCCGCTGAAACAGGCTCTCGGCTTCCAGGAACCGGACGAGCGTGTCACCGAACCCGGCGGTTTGCAGCAGCTCGATGTAGCCGGCGGCCTGATCTTTCCCTGCAAACTTGTCTTGAGAGATCAGGATCTCCGCCAGGTAGAAGGCCAGCGTGACCGAGGGATTGGCCTGGTGGGCCCGCCGCAAGACGGCCTCGGCGCGATCGAGGTGTCCTTCGCGGATCTCCTGGCGAGCCAGGCCGAGGGCGAAGGCGGAGCTCCTGGGATCGAGCTTGAAACCGTTCTCGAAGTAGGTCCGCGCCGACTTCAGGTCCTGCTTCTGCTCGCTGGACACGGCCGCGGTCAGCAGCACTTCGGGATCGTCGGGGGCCAGCACCAGGGCCCTCGGGATGTCTGCCGCGTCGGCCGGCGGCGCGAACTCCTGGGCGTACCGCCAGCGGTAGATGTAAGCCCGGCCCGCCTGGGGATTCCTGGCAATCATGTCGCGAATCGTGCCGTCGCCAGCCTCGATCCGCCGCAGCTCGGTCCGCCGCAGCCGCGCCAGCCGATCGTAGCAAGCGACCCGGCCCCGGTCGTGCTGGATCGACTTTTCAAACCACTTCCCGGCATCCTCATACAAAGTCAGCCCACGGCTGCACTGGCCCAGCAGATCCTCGAGCTCGGCCTGCGCGGCCGCCGCCGGTTGACCTTGCGTGTCATTCTCGGCCTTCTCGAGCAGGCTCATCAGATGGCTTTGCGCCTCCTTGTACCGGCCCAGCTCCAGGGCGAGGTCGGCGCAGCGGCGCTCGAGCTCCGGGTCGCCGGGGTTGTACCGCAGGGCCTCCTCGTGAACCAGGAAAACCCGCTCGCGGCCCCGGCGGTCGGAATCTTGTTGATCCACGACCCGGGCGTACCACTTCCAGGTCGAGCCATCCTCGCGCTTGATCTTCAGGTACTGGCTGAGCGATTGCTCGGCCGTTTCCAGGTGCTCGCCGGACTCGGCACGGCGGGCGTGGCCCAGCAGGGCTGTCGCGTTCCGCCGGATCTGGATGCCATGCGCGAGGTACGTGCCGCCGCCCAAGACGGCGACGACCGTCAACAGGATTACAAGGAAAACCGGGTCGAGTCTTCTCATGATCTCAAGCTGAGTGCCGCCTCAAAGGATGGATCCGTTTCCTCTTTGAAAGCCACAGGTCGATTCAACGCTCGATTGTACGCTTGGGAGCCGAGGTCAGGCGATTCAAGCCGGCTCGGGCCTCGGCGGAATCGGGCTTGAGGCGCAGCGCCTCGCTGTAATGGAGGATCGCCTCGCGGCGGTTTCCCCGGCGCTCCTCGGCCAGGCCGAGGTTCGTGCGGACCGGGACGTCGTCCGGGCTGAGCTGCGCTGCCCGCCTGAACTGGGCAACGGCCTCGTCATACCGGCCGAGCCGGGCGTAGGCAACTCCCATGCGGTTGAACACCGAGGCCGAATCGGGCGCGGTCAGCGCGGCCGCCGCCAGATGGTCGAGCGCGTCCCGAGGGTTTCCCTGGTCGAGCAACAAGCCGCCGAGCCCTTCCTCGGCGCACGCCGCGCCGGGCTGCAGAACCAGAGCTCGGCGAAAAAGCTCGGTGGCGGACTGGATTCGACCCAGCTTCCCATGATAACGCCCCGCCAGGCAGAGACCTTCGAGGTCCCCTCCGCTCAGCTTCATCCCTTCCTCGACCCGCTTCAGTGCCTGCTCGGTCTGACCCAGCGAGTCGAGAAGTTGAGAGAGGGTGTAAAGCTCGTGTGCGTAGCGTGGACCGTCAATGCCAGCCTCGACCTCGGCCGTGACCTTCTCGATCGCGGCCGGTCCCCAGTCGGGCGTCGGTTTCACGATCTTCTCGGAGACGAGCCGGTCAAGGACATCCAGCGCCAGCATCCGCGACGCCGGAATCTTCAGGTGGACGTGGTCGGCGAGGAATTCTTCTCCCGGGATCTTGTGCTCGGCGCGTGCAGTCGCGAGGGGCTCAAAGTCGACCAGCGGCACCCCGCGCGCCTGGGCCACCCGGCGCATCGTTTCCAGCGTGGCGGAGATGGCCCGTAACGGGCAGATATCCTCCTCGCGGGCCCGCAGCAAGCTCGAGCAGGCTTCCTGGTCCCTGCCGAGTGCCAGCAGGGCCTGGCCCCTGCGAAACATCAGCTCGGCGTGACGATCGTCGATCGCCGCGGCAGCGTCGAACGCCTTGACGGCCTCTTCCGCATGGCCGGCCTTGGCCAGGGCGAGGCCACGCTCATAGGCCTCTTTCCACGCCCGGAGCTGGTCCTGCGCCAGCCCCTCGCGATTCTCGCTCTTGAACGGGGCGAAGTCGCGGAGGTTGGAGAGCGGCGTCACGAACAGCAGCCGCGCATTTGCCGCCGCGGCGACGTCGACCATCGCATTGAGGCTCGCCTCGTAGTGATTCAGCACCTGCCGCTTGAACGACTCATCGCGCGAGTAGGCCTCGGGGCCGACCGCGTAGACCGGGATCCGCTTGACTTCCTCATGCAGGCCGGTCGTCTTGACGGTGTCGATCGGCCTCAGGAGGCCGGCCAGCTCCAGCCCGCGCTGGGTGACCGAGGCCAACCGGGTCCGGCTCGTCAGGCCGGCCACGTCGCGGATCAAGCTGGGCGTGTCGAATACCTGGGCATACGTCCGGCGCTCGAGAAACTCGTTGTGGCCCATGTAGGCGATGAACAGGTCCGGCTGGTACCGGGCCAGCTCGGTCATCAACCCCTTGACGCGGTAGCTGGCGTAGCTGATGGCGCCGGCGTTGATGACCTCCCATTTCCGCGACGGGTCAGCCTTGGGCAGGAACGCGCGCAGCCAGCCGGCGAAGGAAGTGTGATCGAAGAACGGCCGCCCATAGGTTGCCGAGCCCCCCAGACAGACGATCCGGTAGGTTCCCGGCTGCTTGGAGCGCGGAAAGGTCTGGTCGTTGAGCACCTCGCGCTTGTTCGGGGCCAGGGTAACGAGCGCCTCGCCCGAGGAATCGGTGACGACCTCGAAGTGCGGCACCTGGGGAGTGAATCCGGCGTAAGGATCGCGGCGATCATACGCCGGCTTCACGCCACATGCCCAGAGCAGCAGCTCGAGGCCCACCAGGATCCCCAGGGCGGTCGGGACCGCAAACGCGAGCTTCTTCCAGAGAGGGAGATCGCGTCGAAACAAGGGGTGGACCCGGGGCCGGGGCTGCGAGGCTGATGGATTTGCTCGCCGAGAATTCGATACGGGCTCGCGGTGCAATCTCGCCATCGGCGGTCATCTCTCTGCCATGGACAGGGGTGCAAGACGTTCGTTCCTGGTCGGTGCCGGTGCGAGCAACCCGAGGATGAGACGGAAGGCCCCCGCCTTACTGCCAGGTGAGGGCCGGAACCAGAAACGTCCGTTCGATGAAAATCACAGCGGGGGAGCAACGCGGACGGCCGGTAAACAGTCGCCGTCCGGGCGCTCGATGATATCTAGATAAGACGTCGAGGCCTTGGTCAGGCGCGCTTGCGCCGCTTCCAGCCGTAGCCGATCATCCCCAGCGCGCCAAGACCAGCGATGGCCATCGTGCTGGGCTCGGGCGTGACGGATGTGGTTGTGATATTATGGGCAAAAGTGAGCAGGTTCTGGGAGGTGCTAGCGGACCGATCGACCTGCACGAGCGTCGCGCTGGTATAGGCAGGCGTGGTAACGTAGTCAGTGAGCGACGCCGAGCCGGAAGAGACCAAGCTGTGGGTGCCCGTCGCATTACTTGACCCGCCAAGTCCGCTGGCAGAGGTGTAACCGCCGCTCGTGCTGGTGGTGCCACCCAGTGCCGCGATTATGGCCGCATAGTCCGAATTCAACGCCGTGTCGCCGCCGGAGAATTTAAAGCCGGCGAAATGGGGGTTACTAGCATTCGGTTGATCAATCAACGACCAGATTGCCAGCTGGACGGCGGCGAGGGCATCCGTTAAGTTTTGCCCGCCCGCCCCGGTTACGTTATTAGCTACGGCCAAGACCGTCCCTATATAGCCCAACTGGTTGGCGAGATTGGCGCCCGGGGTGTACGCAGGGCTAGAGTTAGGGGCGAGCAACCCTTGCAAGGTGCTCGAGCTCGACAGAGTTACGAGGTTGGCCGAAAAGGGCGACTGGAAGGTGTGCCACAGATCGACGCAAAACGCCTGGAACTGAACGCCGTTATTGACACCTGACGTGCCCGTCACAGTGAACGGCGTTGCTAACACGTTGTTTACTGTATTCGTGGCGTTATTCGATGTGTCGTAGATAATGGTGACCTGAGGCGCCGAGTTATTATAGATGGCACTGAAAGTGTCACTCGCCTTGACGCCACTGCCCACCAGGAGCAGCGCGCCCAGCGTCAGGACGGAAACTAGGAGAAAACGGTTCCTCATGGGAATTCCTCTCTGGAAGAAAATGCTCTCTCGGAAGGAGTTGGGCTTCTCAGTTCCAGAACCTGACTGGAAGAGACCCAACACGTGATTTCAACTGCGTTGCAAGACGATTCGCTCGCAGGGCTGTGTCAAGAAAAGGGAGCTGGACTCCTTTCGTGATGGGTAACGTCTCCCTCTCGCCATCCCGGACGCCCGAGATCAAGCCGGTCGGGAGTATAAAACCGTGGTTCCGGGTCGTGGGCAGATCCACCCGGTAGGAGAAGGCCAGCGGGTCGAAGCCGGCCCGGCTGGGATGGAGTGTTGCCGTTCCAGAATCGCGATGAGCCATCGTAGGGACCTATCGGGGTTTGCTCTTAACCTCCGCTCGCCTTCGTGGTCTGGTCACTTGCAAGCTGCTGACGCAACTTGTCGATCATGTCACGTTCCAGCGGGTCTGTGGCCTCGGGTTTGAGGCCGAGTGCCTCGGCCCGCTGGAATGCCTCGCGGGCTTCTTCGGTCTTGCCTCCGGCTTGATAGGCCCAGGCCAGGTGGAGGGCCAGGCTCAGGTTCTTGGGGTCGATTTCCTGGGCAGTGCGGAGCTCCTGCGCGGCTTGATCGTACTGACCTCCCCGGATCAGGGCGACGGCCCGCGTGTCGGCGAGAGCGGTGACGGGCCCTACTTTTTCGATGGCTCTGTTCACGAGATCGAGTGCTTCCTTGCATCTGGTTGGGTCGCGCAAGAGCAGCTCCCAGGCGAGATTGTTCAGCGACTCGACGTTATCGGGGTCGGCCGCCACGATCTGCCGATTGAGCGCCTCGGCCTCGGCGTAACGGCCTTCCTTCCAGTAGAGAGAGGCCAGCCTGGGACGGAGTCGCGGTGCCGCGGCGGGGCTCTTCTGGATGGCCTCGGTCAGCCAGCCTTCCACTTGTCGTTTCAAGTTACCGTCGCCGGACGGTGCGTCAACGAGTGCCAGGGCCATCGCCGCGACGGCTTCGGGCTTGCAAGTCTTCCAGGCACTCTGAAGGACCTCGACTGCCTCAGCGATGCGATTCTGGCGTACCAGTAATGGAACCAGGGCCAAAGCGCGCTCTGGCTCGTTGGGGTTCCGACCGATGAACGTTTTGTAGGCTTGCTCAGCCTCGCCGACAAAGCCGTAGCGATCGAGCAAGCGTGCCACCACGCCAATCTGGTCGGGAATTTGTCGTCCCCGCTCCTGGAGCATGGCGAGCAGCTCTTGGTCGCGTTTCCTGGCCTTGAGCAGCCGGGCCTCCAGCTCGAGGGCGCGCGGTCCCTGGGGCTCGACCCGCTTGAGCTCGGCGAGCCAGCGGTCGACCTGGGCGAGCTCACCACGGTCGATCAGGAAGCCGATAAAATGGCCCAGGTGCTGCGGGTTCTTGGTCTTTCCATCCAGGATCTCGAGCATCTCGCTCCGATACCGGTCTTCCAGCCGTTCGCTCAGGTAAAGCCGCGCCAGGAGAAACTGGTCGAAAGCGCCAAGCTGATTCGCCTGATCGAGTGGCTCCAGAATCTTGATGGCAGCGGGGCGACCGCTGGTCCGCATGGCCAGGAACACCGCCTTGAGCCGGTTATCCT
Organism: Isosphaeraceae bacterium; assembly: GCA_049516015.1. GTDB lineage: Bacteria > Planctomycetota > Planctomycetia > Isosphaerales > Isosphaeraceae > Aquisphaera. The sequence continues at coordinate 36,157 of JBEKTN010000021.1, forward strand.
CAGGGCTGGAAGGGTTTGTCTTCAGGTTCTGCTCGAGCAGAGCGAGTGCCGAATCCAGGTCGTCCAGGCGCCCCGTTGCCGAGCGCATCTGGCTGCGAGTCCGGTTGGCCCAGGCGAGAACCTCCGGGGTCACCTTGATAGTGGGGGCACGCAGCTTATCGAGGATGGGTTCGACCTGGTCGAACCGGCCCAGATTGATGTAGAGGTCGGTGGCGACCCGGATCGTGGTCAGGTCGCAACCGGGCGACTGGAGCGCCGCCTGGATCATGCTTTCGGCCTGCTTGGTGTCGCCGATCAGCGCGTAGCACTGCGCGAGTGCCACGTTGACCTGATTCGCGGGCAGAGCCTTGCGCGCCGCTTCGAGGGCGGCCCTGGCCTGCGCCACCTGCCTTTCCCGCGCCAGATATTGAACGTAGGTCACCCAAATGATCGGAACGCCCGGGCCGAGCTCAACCGCGCGGCGCAGTTCCTTGCCGGCCTCCTGGGGCCGGCCGGCGGCCAGGTAGAACTGTCCCAGGAACAGGTGATCGCCAGAATTGGTCGAGCTCTCGGGGAAGGCCCGCCGCGCCAGCGCGATGCCGCGGTCGTAATCTTGCTGGCGGATGGCGCTGAGCGCTGTCGCGATTGTCAGCTCTCCGGTGTCCAGCCCTCGGTCGGAGAGGATCTTGACCACGCGGTCCACCTGGTCGAACTGTTCTTTCTGATTGAGCAAACCGACCAGCCGTCGGGCCAGTACCAGCCTGGTGTTTCCCTGCTCGATGGCCCGCGTGTAGCTCTCGATCGCGTCGTCGGTATGGCCCTCAAGCTCGGCGAGCTCGGCGAGGAGGACCGAGCTACCCCACCAGTCCGGCCGCCGCTGAGCGATCTCGGCAGCTAACTTTTGGGCCGCTTCCAGGTCTCTGGTCACGCCCCGGCGTGCCTGGTCGAGATAGTAAGAAGCTTGCCCGAACCGCCAGAGGGTTCCGTTCTCACCCTCGATCGCGCGAATCTTGGCCACCTGGTCCTGGGCGTCGGCGTCGTCGCCAGCCTGCAAGGCCAGGTCGAGCAGCGCCGCACGGATTTCAACGTTCGCCGGTCGCAGCCCCGCGAGCTCGCGCCAGTACCGGCGCGCCAGGGCCGGCTCGCCGAGCCGAACCTCGACCGCGGCGAGCCCACCGAGGAATGGAGCCCGATCGGCGTCGGCGAATTGCTGCCGCGTCTCCGCCAGCTTCGCCACCGCCGCCTTGGCCGCGTCACCTCCCTCGAAGCCCCAGTGGTCGAGGCGAGCCAGTAGCAGGTCGACGCCCGGCCCCAGGTCCTTCTCGGCTTGCTCGAGGATTCGCAGGGCCGCGGCGCTCTCGCCTTTCCGCTGGGTCAGCCGGGCCAGCAGCAGCCGGTAGCGCAGGTTCCGGGGATCCTTCGCGTGCGCCGACGACAAGACCGCCAGGGCGTCCACCAGGCGATCTCGAGCGGCCAGCAGGTCGACGCGCAGGAGCACGAGCTTCTCGGTTTCTCGGGGCAGTGCCTTCTCAGCCTGGACGAGAGCGCGCTCCACGTCCTGCCAGTTCCGCTGGTCCGCTGGCTGACGACTCGTCTTTTGGATCAAGAGACGCACCAGATCGAGCCGCAGCTCGGGCCTGCGGTCGGCAAGCGGCAACAGCATCGCGATCGCCTGGTCCAGCTTACCCGCCTGTCCCAATGCCTGCGCCAGCTCGATGCGCGCGACGTCTGGACTTCTCTCACCCTCGGCGACTTGCCGCAGGGCACTCAGCCGCTGTTCAACGGCGC
>JBEKTN010000022.1:0-58428 GCA_049516015.1 Isosphaeraceae bacterium
ACAGTCCCGCCCATCGACTCAACGGCAAACGCTATCATGAACATTGGCTCCACAATCTCATGGCGTCCACCTCACTGATGGGCTTCAGAAACCGCCAACCTGCAATCCGGTAGAGTCAGGAAAGTTGAGTCATTCGCTCGCGCAGACGGCGTCCGCGCAATCAGAGGTGTTCAAGTCCTGCTCACCGGGCTTCCAGGGCCTGCGAGAGATCGCTCCAGAGATCCTCCGGATCCTCGAGGCCGACCGAGAGGCGGATCAGGCCGGGGGTGATTCCCAGCCGCTGGAGCATTTCCGGGTCCTGGCCGCGGTGGCTGGTCGAGCACGGGTGGTTGAGCGTCGTCTGCACATCGCCCAGGCTGGGGGCGAATGGGATATGGTGGAGCGATCGGATCAGGTGGTCGGCCTGTTCTCGCCCGCCGACATTAAAGGTGACCATGGCACCGAAGGCGTTTGTGAACAGGCGCCGGGCCAAGTCGTGGTCGGGATGCGAGGGAAGCCCGGGATAAACGACCCGGGTCACCTGGGGATGGGCCTCGAGGCGGGCCGCCAGGTCGAGGGCCGTCGCACTGGCGCGGTCCGAGCGCAGGCTCAGGGTCGCCAGACCGCGCAGCGCCAGCCAGCTTTCGAACGGGTTGCCCGTCAGTCCGAACGTCGAGGCGACGGGTCGGATCCGGTCGATCGCCTCACGCGGGCCGACCACCACGCCCAGGGTCAGGTCGCTGTGGCCGCCGATCAGCTTTGTCACCGAGTGCATGACGAAGGTCGCCCCCAGCTCGATCGGCCGGCACAGCAGCGGGGCGAACGTGTGGTCCACCATCAAGGGCACGTTGGCCCCGCGGGCGACCCGGGCGATCGCTTCCGGGTCCGAGACTCGCAGCAGCGGGTTGGAGATGGTCTCGACGAGGACCAGCCGGGTGCGCGATGTGATCAGCGTCGCGAGCGAGTCAGGGCTGGCTGGATCGAAGCTGTCATGGGTCACCCCGAACCGTGCCAGCTCTCTGGACACGAGCGTCGTGCTCTTGCCGTAGAGTCCCTCCGAGATGATCACATGATCGCCCTGGCTGACCAGCGTCAGCAGGGTCGAGGCGATGGCGGCCATCCCCGAGGCACACACCAGGCCCGCTTCGGCGCGCTCGATTGTGCACATCTTGGCGGCGAGTTGGACGGCGTTGGGATGGCCGTCGCGGGCGTAGGAGAACCCGCTCAGACGGCCGGTGTTCAGACCGTCGATCTGGTCCAGGTCGGCGATCTCGTAGACCACGCTGAGATCGAGCGAGGGAACCAGAGGCCGGCTGACGGACGCAACCGGAGCCGCTGCGCGAGCACAGCGGGTCGCATCGCCGGGAGAGAGGTCTGCGGACATCTCGGCGTCATCCTTCAAAGCACATTGGCCGCGCCAGAGCTCTTGCGGAAATAGCGGGCGGCCTGGCCGAGCATGGCGATGAGCTCGCCGAGCTCGCGCAGGGTCAACCAGTCGTGATGGGCCGCGCGTGACTCGGCGAGCTTGCGGCGATGGTCGGCGAGCTCGGTCCAGTCCACGGACCACGCTTGCTCGATGGCTGCCTCCCTGACGCGATCGGTCAGATCGGATAGCCGGCCGATCAGTGCCTCTTCGATCGGGCAAGCGGCCGAGCGATAGCGGTGTTCTTCTTCCGGGGCGAGCGTGACCGGAGGTTTCTTCGGGCTCTTGAACATCCCGATCAGCCGATCCCGCCACGAGGAGTCGCCGCGGCCGTTCCGGGGACGGCTTGCGGCCAGGTCCTGATGGGACGACTCTGCCGAGTCAGGATGCACCCAGGAGCCAATGCGCACGATCAGCACGGTGATGTTGTCGAGGCCACCCCGGAGATTGGCCAGGTTGACCAGGTAGCGGCAAGCATTGCGAGGATGGAAATTGCCTGCGAAAGCGCCGATCTCCAGGTCGGTCACCGGCCCCGACAGGCCGTCCGAGCAGAGCAGGAAGACATCGGCAAGTTCCACCGCCAGAGGACCTTCGAGGTCGACCTCAATGGTCGGCTCGGGCCCGAGGCTGCGGGTGATCACGTTCTTGGGGACGGATAGGTTGGCCTGCTCGGGAGTCAAGTGATTGCGGCGCACCAGCTCCCAGACCAGGCTGTGGTCGAACGAGAGCTGGTCGATCCGGCCCGAGCGAATCCGGTAGACGCGGGAATCGCCGACGTGCGCCACCAGCACTCCGTCAGGCAAGAGCAAGAGGGATGAGCACGTCGTGCCCATCCCTTGAAAATCGCGATTGGCCGCGGCCCGACTGTGAATGAGCGCGCTGACCTGGTGAAATGCCTTGACGATCGCCTCTGACGGCGTGCCCACCTTGGCCTTCATGTAGTTGTGGGGGATCAGGTCGCAGGCCATCTTGCTGGCAAGTTCCCCGACAGCATGGGCGCCCATCCCGTCGGCGACCATGAAAACATGCCCGCGACTGTGCCAGACCTCCTTGTTGGGGGCCCGAACAGCCGCGTGACTGTCCTGATTGTTCGACCGCCGCATGCCCGTGTCGGATGCTGCCGCGTCGATGATGATATCGTCCCAGTTCACGGTCTGACCTTGGCGTCTTGATTCTGCCGGACCGTTGCTCCCTGATCGCCGCCCGCGGCCCGCGATCAACGACCCCGCCCCTCGACTCTTGACCGGCCTATCCCCGATGACTAAGGTCACGCCATCTTTCCCACCCCGTCCTCAGGGTAGAGTATTGTACTCCCCGGAAACGGCAGCGAGCATCTTTTCTTCTAAATCCTTCGAATTTGGCGTGCGGCGGGAGCCTTTGACCCTCGGATGGTCGGAAAGTATAAGCTGAATCGGTCCGCATGCAATACTACTTGACCGGCTTCGCCCTTGTGACCTCGCGACCCAGGTGATGCAAGAGCCACGCCATTTTCCCGAAATTAGCCAGCCCATGCAATTACCGGAAATCGACTTTTCCCAGGTGACGCTCGACAACGGCCTCAATGTCATTCTGCGGCGCCAGCCGAAGCTCCCGCTTGTAGCCACAAACCTCTGGTATCACGTCGGTTCCAAGAACGAGGAGCGGAACCAGCGGGGCTTTGCGCATCTCTTCGAGCATCTCATGTTCGAGGGTTCAGAGCATTACCCCGGCGACTTCTTCAAACACTTGCAGCCTTTGGGCGCGAACATCAACGGCTCGACCTCGAGTGATCGCACGAATTACTTCGTCGATTTGCCGACTGCGCATCTGGAGCTCGTCCTGGCGATGGAGTCGGACCGGATGGCCCACATGGTGCCCGCGCTCGACGAATCCAAGTTGAGAATTCAGAAAGGGGTCGTGAAGAACGAATACCGCCAGAATTATTCCAATCGCCCGTACGGCATGGTCTGGCCGATTCTGGCAGAGGCACTTTACCCGCCCCAGCATCCCTATAGCTGGCTGACGATAGGGGTCATGGAGGATCTTGATTCGGCATCGCTCGAGGACGTTTCGGCCTTCTTCCAACGTTACTATGTGCCGGCCAACGCCAGCCTGGCGCTGGTGGGAGACATCGATCTCGACAGAAGCCGCGGCCTCGTCGAACGTTACTTCGGCGAGATCCAGGGCGGGACCAAGGCTTTGCAGCCGTGGGTGGCGAGCCCGGCGGCCGCGGCGAGTCGGGACATCGTGCTGCAGGATCGAGTCGAGCTGGACCGGTATTACGCGGTCTGGCACTCGGTCCCCCATTTCCACGACGATGACGCCCCCTTGAGCCTGCTGGCGGACGTTCTTGCCCGGGGAAGGGCAAGCCGGCTTTACCAGAAGCTGGTGATCGACAGGCAGCTCGCTCAGGATGTGACAGCCTACCACTCCGGACGCGAGCTTGCCGGCACCTTTGGCATCTCGGTGACGCTGCGTCCGTCCCGTTCGATCGGCGAGCTCCGTGACTTCCTCGAGACCGAGATCGCCCAGATCGCGGCGGCGGGTGTGACCGAGGGAGAGCTCGGGCGGGTCGTGACCATGAAGACGGCGAGCTTCCTCTTCGCCCTCGAGCACATCGGCGGGTTCGGAGGAGTCGCCGATCGGCTCAATGCCTATCACGTTTACCGGGGCGACCCGGCGCTGATCACGACCGACCTGAAGCGGTTCCAGCAGGTCACCGTGGACGCCGTCCGCGCCGCGGCGGTCCATTACCTGGACGGAAAACCCAGGGTGACGCTGTCCGTGCTGGGTCGCAAGCCCGTGGCCATCTCCCCTCCCCTGGACCGGAAGACGCCGCCCCAGAGCGATCCACCGGCTGTCTATCGCGCTCCCTCTCCGCAGATCCTCAGGCTGAGCAACGGGATTGCGGTCTGGGTGCTGCCCCAGCGGGACTTGCCGACGGTCGCCTTGACCGTGACGCTGCCCGGCGGCGGCAGCCTGCAACCGCCCTCTCGAGCCGGGCTTGCCCAGCTCGCGGTCGCGATGCTCGACGAGGGAACGACGACGCGATCCGCCGCCGAGATCGCCCTGGCCGCCGAGGCCATGGGAACCAGTCTCTCCGCGAACTGCGAGTGGGATGGTGCCTTCGTCACGTTTCGCTGCCTGAAAGCGTTCCTCGAGCCCAGCCTCGACCTGGCCATCGATCTGCTTTGCCATCCGTCGTATCCGGAGCCCGAATGGAACCGGATCCACGGCCAGACTCTCGCGGCGCTGCGGTCGGAACGCGATAGTGCGGAATCGCGTGCCTACCGAGGCTTGCTGACCGCGCTTTACGGCGTGGATCACCCTTATCGCTACCCGCTCGACGGGATCGATTCCATCGTCGCCGGACTGACCCGGTCCGAGGCGATCGCGTTCCACAGCCGCTTCCTGGGACCGGGTGGCGCGGCCGTCGTGATCGCCGGCGACGTCGATCCCGAGGGCATCGCCCGCACCCTCGAGCGACAGCTCTCCGACTGGACGGGACCGCCGTTCGAGCGGCCAGTGGTTCCCACCGGGGCACTGCCGGGCTCTCCCCGAATCCTCTTGCTCAATCGCCCGGCGGCGGCCCAGGCGGTGCTGCGCGTCGGTCACGTCGGCATCGCGCGCGATGATGCCGACTTCGAGCCCGCCATCCTGGTCAACCAGATCCTGGGCGGCCAGTTCACCTCGCGGCTCAATGAGAAGCTCCGCGAGGAGCGAGGATACACATACGGGGTGCGCAGCCACTTCGACTGTCGCCTGGGCCGCGGCCCGTTCTCGATCACCACGTCCGTCCAGTCCGACAAGCTCGCCGACGCTCTGGATGATATCTACCGCGAGCTCCTGGCACTACGCGGCGGCCGACCACCCACCCAATCCGAGCTGGACAACTCTCGGCGCGCCCTGGTCGAGGGCCAGACCCGCCACTTCGAGACCCCCGGGGCCCTGGTGTACCGGTACGCCAACCTCTTCATCCACGGCCTGCCTCCAGACCATTACATCGACTTTCCCGACCGTCTCTCCCGGATCGATCTCGATGCCCTGAACGCCGCCCTGCACCGGCAGATCCACCCCGACGCCTTGGTTGCCGTGGTTGTCGCTGACGCCGCCGACGCAGCGGAACCCCTCAAGCGCCTCGAATGGGCAGAGCTGGAGATCATCGAGGATTGAGCTTCCCCCGGGATGGGAACGCTCCAAGACAAGCGCTGATGCAGGAAATCTCAGCAGAAATTCGGACCCGGCGATCTTCCTTCTAGTCGATCAGGGCGTCGAGAACATAGAATAGATCCGGATCCTACAGATCGCTGTGCGGCGCTCGCTTTTCATCGCCGACGGGACTTTTCATGGACGCACAACGGCCCGCCGACCCCAGGACAGACCGACTTCAGCGTTGGCTGGCGCCCTTGACCAGGCGGCATTACGATCCGGACACCCTCCGCTCGGTTCCCTCCTGGGGACTGAGTTTTCTGCTCCATGCCCTGCTGCTCTTGATACTGGCCCTGTTGATCCGGGTTGGACGTCCCTCCACGGAGACCCGGGCGATCGAGAGCCGGCTGCCTGGCGAGTTCAACGATCTGACGTCGCTGGTCGAGGCGTCCCAGGCGGGCGACCCGTTCACCAAGGAGCAGAGCCTGGACCCGCCCTCCCTCGGACTGGAGACCAACGACCCGACGTTGAAGTTCTCGGCCCAACCCGAGATTCCCGGCCTGCAGAGGTTCGGACCCGAGCTGGCTGGCCCCTCCGGATCCGACTCGAAAGGTGGTACGACCCTTCTGACCGACCTGTCGATCTCCGGCGGCGGCAAGGCAGGTCCGCACTTCCCCGGCCTGGCCGACCAGATCATGGCGCCATTCTCGGGCAGATCGGGACTGGACCGGGCGCAGCTCGTGCGCCGCGAGGGCGGAACCGTGCACTCCGAGAAGGCCGTGGAGGAGGGTCTGGCCTGGATCGTGCGGCACCAGCGGCCAAACGGGTCCTGGTCGCTGAACTTTCAGGAGCAATGTCAGGCCCAGAGCTGCCCGTCCCACCATGTGCTTGATTCGGACACTGCGGCGACCGGACTGGCCCTCCTTCCCCTGCTCGGTGCGGGTTACATCCATACCGTGAAATGCCGTCATCAAGACGCCGTGCGCCGCGGCCTCGAGGCCCTGGTCCAGCATCAACAACCCAACGGCGACCTGTTCACGGGGCCACCGGGCATGGCTTACATGTACAGCCATGCGATTGCCACGATGGCCCTGTGCGAGGCCTATGGCATCTCACGCGACTCTCATCTCAAAGAGCCTGCGCGGCGGGCGCTTGCATTCATCATCGAGGCACAGAACCCCGCGACCGGCGGCTGGCGTTACTCACCGGGGCAATCCGGCGACACGTCGGTCTTCGGCTGGCAGATCTTCGCCCTGCGCAGCGACCACCTTGCCGGATTGCCCGTCCCTCGGACCACTTTGCGCGGCTGCTCCGACTATCTCAACCTGGCCGCCGCCGACCCGAAGAAGATCACGTACTCGTACCTGCCAGGCCGCGAACTCACGCCGGTCATGACCGCCGAGGCCCTGGTCAGCCGCCAGCTCCTGGGCTGGCCGCGCAACCACCCGGCGCTGATCAAGGGCGCGGGCCGAGTGGCGGCGCACCTCGAGAGCAACAAGCAGCGGAACATCTACTACTGGTATTACGCCACGCAGCTCCTGCACAACCTCAAGAACAAGGACTGGGAGCGCTGGAACCCCCAGGTCCGCGAAGAGCTGATCAAGACGCAGATCAAAGACGATACCTGCGCCAGCGGAAGCTGGGACCCGTCGCATCCCAGCCCCGACCACTGGGGCGAGGTCGCCGGCCGGCTCTTCCAGACGTCGCTCTCGATCCTGACCCTGGAAGTTTATTACCGCTATCTGCCCCTTTATCGAACCGCCGACACCGAAGGGCTCGAAGCGGCCGCCGCCGAACCGGGCAACAAGAAGAAGTAAGAACTCATGGATGGTGCTTCGCGAAGCCACATCCTCGATCCGAGCCGTCGCCGCCGGCCTCCAGGATGCGGCGTTCATGCGCCGAGACGCCGACCTCGATCCCCTGCGATCGCGTCCCGACTTCCAGATGCTCATGATGGACCTGGCCTTCCCGGATGAGCCGTTTGCCCCGTGAGGGAAGAGCGCTCCAGGACTCAAGCCGAAACTTCCAGCTCGACGAGCGCGCATTCCCGGGGCCAGGCCCGAGCCGTCTCCCAGTTTGTGGAAGACGGACATCGGACCAGCCCCGGAGGCGCACCGCGATCTGCTGACGACTCTGGCACCCTTTAAGAACCGGCCATGGAGCCGTTGACCGTGGAGAAGGTGCTGCTCGCGCTCTGACCGAGCGTGGTGACGATCGCGATGCAGGCGACCAAAATCAGCGCCAGCATGACGGCGTACTCCACCGCCGCGGGGCCGTCTTCACTGGTCAACAACTGGCGAAAGTGAGAGACGATCTGATACACGGAATAGCCCTCGCATGAAGAGAGACGTGAAGCGTCGATTCATGGCCTTGATTGACCACTACACCCTCTTGACGTCCGGTTCCGGGAGTGGTGACCGAGGCGCTTCGAGATGGCAACTTCGTGTTGCCAAACGAAAACGCCGGCCAGAATTCCTACCGGTGATCCCAGAGCAGCTTGCTGCCGGGGTGGGACCGGGCGTGTTCACGGATCGGGTTGAATGCCGAAGCCCTCAGGCACATAATGAGCTTGCGTCGAGGAGGGAGAACGATGGCGAGGCTGTTTTCCCGCCTTCGAGTTCGGGCCGCTTGCCGCTTCCCGCCGAATCCGGGCGCCCGGATTCACGAGCACTCCAGAGCCACAGGTTGATGCCAACATGACACGTCGCCGGGTTGGACTTTGGTTGGTCGGAGCGTTCGGAGGCGTGGGAACGACGATCACGCTCGGCCTGGCGGCAATGGCGCGGGGGCTGGCGGACCGCACCGGGTTGGTCACGGCCCTGCCCCCGTTTCGCGATCTGCCGCTGCCCGAACCCGGTGACTTCGTGGTCGGCGGCCATGAGATCCGCTCGACCACCTTCGCGGAATCGGCCGAGGAGTTCCGCCGGACCTCGGGTGTCTTCGACCCGGCCTGGATCGCCGCCTGCCGCGCAGAGCTTGACGCGGCCTCGGCCCGGGTCAGACCCGGACCTCGCCTCGGTCTCAGCACGGTGGTGTCGGGCCTGGCCGACTGGGCGGAAGCCAGGGCCGCCCGAACCGCACGCCAGGCGGTGGATGCGATCGCCACGGACCTGGGCGCGTTCATCGCCAGCGAATCCATCGACCACCTGATCGTGCTCAACGTCGGCAGCACCGAGCCCCCTTTCCCGCTCGGCGACGTCCACCAGCACTGGAAGACGCTCAAGCCCCGGCTGGACGATGCCAGCGAGGTGTTGCCCTCCAGCGCACTCTACGCCCTGGCGGCGATCGAGGGCGGCCATTCCCACATCAACTTCACCCCCAGCCTGGGTGCGTCGATGCCGGCCATCCACGAGCTGGCCCAGGCGACCGGAGCGCTCCACGCCGGCAAGGACGGCAAGACCGGCGAGACCTTGATGAAAACCGTGCTGGCCCCGATGTTCGCGCACCGCAACCTGAAGGTCTCGAGCTGGGTCGGACACAACATCTTCGGCAACCGCGACGGCCTGGTGCTCGACGATCAGACCAGCAAGACCTCGAAGGTGGAAACCAAGGACCGGGTGATCACGGAGATTCTCGGCTACAAGCCCTCCTCGATCGTCACCATCGAGTACCTGCCCGACATGGGCGACTGGAAGACCGCCTGGGACCACATCCACTTCCAGGGCTTTCTCGGCGCCAAGATGACCCTCCAGTTCACCTGGCAAGGTTGCGACAGCCTGCTGGCAGCCCCCCTTGCCATCGACCTGGCTCGGCTGACCGACCTCGAAAAACAGCGCGGAGGCAAAGGCCAGATGCGGCATCTGGCCTGCTTCTTCAAGAATCCGGAGGGAGTCATGGAAAACGACTTCTTCAAGCAGTTCGACCGGCTGATCGACCACGTCGCTAAACCGCAATGCCCATGAGCTCTTGCCATGTCAGCCATCGCCGCTTTCGAGCAACTCCTGGATCGTGATCCGAGGTGGGCCTTGAGCCAGGGAAGCCAGTTTTTCGAGGGCAAGGGCGCTGTGCAAGAAGCGCTCCTGAGAATCACCGGCCGCTTGAACGAGCTGGGCATCCCGTACTGTGTCGCCGGCGGAATGGCCCTGTTTCAGCATGGGTACCGCCGATTCACCGAGGACGTCGCTATCCTGGTGACGCGGGAAGGACTCAAGGAGATTCACGCCAGGCTCGACGGCCTCGGCTATCTCCCGCCCTTCCCGCGCAGCAAGAACCTGCGCGACACCGAGAATGGCGTTCGCGTCGAATTCCTGGTGACGGGAGACTTTCCCGGCGACGGCAAACCGAAGCCCCTGGCTTTTCCGGATCCCACCGCGGCCGGTACGCTCAACCAGGGCATCACTTTTCTCAGCCTGCCGCGACTGATCGAGCTCAAGCTCGCGTCCGGCATGACCAGCCCGGGCCGGATCAGAGACCTGTCCGATGTCATGGAGCTCATCAAGCTCCGCAACCTTCCCGAGAGCTTCGCCGCCGAGCTCAACCCTTATGTTTAAAGCAAATTTCGCGAGCTCTGGGCACAAAGCCGCCGCCGCTATATCAAGCTCTTGCACGATCCTCGGCTGACACCGCGAATCGCGACCTGGGACGATCTGAAGGTCGCACTGCCGGAGATGTCATCCCAGCTCGACCAGATGCGAGCCAAGGGAGTCACGCTGGACCTGGATCGATTGATCGCTGATGGTCACGCATGCCTGGTCTCGACCGATCCCGAAGTCGCCCGCACCTATGAAATGCACGAGGAGTCCGATTACTGGCCCGAAGGTGAAATCGACCCTTCGGGTCGCTCCGTCTAGCTCTGCCGCCAATGCGTTGCCGAGAGAAAACGAGAAAAGAATGCAGCTTGCCTTCAGCACCAACGCCTATCTGAAATACCCCTTCGAAGAGGCGGCTGCGCGGATCGCGGGCATCGGTTACGCGGGCCTGGAGCTGCTGGCCGATGTGCCCCACGCCTGGCCGGCGGGCCTGCTCGACGGCCAGAAGCGCGCAATCACGGCGGCGATGGAGCACTCGGGTCTGAAGTTTTCCAACATCAACGCGTTCATGATGAACGCGATCGCCGACCATCGCCAGCCGTACTGGCATCCGTCGTTCGTCGAGCCCGATCCTCATTACCGCCAGGTCCGGATCGACCACACCCGGCGCGCGCTTTCGCTCTGCGCCGAGCTCGGGGCGCCGCACATCACGACCGAACCGGGAGGGCCGCTGGCGCCCGGGCAGTCGCGCCGGCAGGCCATCGACCTGTTCGTCGAGGTGCTGAAGCCGCTGGCCGAGCACGCCCACGACTGCGGAGTCCTGCTCTTGATCGAGCCCGAGCCGGGGCTCTTGCTGGAGACGACCGACCAGTATCTGGAAGTCGCCGAACGGTTGAACGCCCCATCGATCGGGCTCAATTTCGATGTCGGCCACGCCTACTGCGTGAGCGAGGATCTGGCCCGGGCGATCGCCAAACTGGCGCCGCAGATCCGCCATTACCACCTCGAGGATATCGCGGCCACGCGAGTTCACCACCACCTGGTTCCCGGGACAGGCGCCATCGACTTCGCCCGGGTCGTCGCGGCCATTCGCCAGACCGGTTACAATGGTTGGCTCACCGTCGAGCTCTACCCCTTCCATGACGACCCCGACGCGGCCGCGAGGCAGGCACTCGAAGTCCTGCAACCCCTGGTTCAGCCGGCGCGGGCCAGCTAGTTGATCCCGAGACACGATGACCCCTTTTTTGATCCCGCTCCTGCAATTGATCCGTCTGCCCAATGTTTTGACCGCCGCGGCGGATAGCCTGGCCGGCTGGCTGCTCGGGGGAGGGTCGCTGGGCGAAGCTGGGAGATGGGCCCCGCTGGCGATCGCCTCGATGGTCCTCTACGCCGCGGGCATGGCCCTGAACGATGTGTTCGACACCGAGATCGACCGGCAGGAGCGGCCCGGCCGGCCGATCCCCTCCGGACGGGTCTCGCGGTCGTTTGCCGGCGGGTTGGGGGCCATCGGTCTGGTCGTCGGACCGCTCGTGGCCTGGCTGAGCGGTTCGTCCGCCAGCCTGGTCGTTGCCGGCGTGCTTGCGGCGGTCATCCTGGCTTACGATGCGGGACTGAAGCGCACCGTCCTGGGCCCCGGGGTGATGGGTGCGTGTCGCGGCTTGAACCTGCTGCTTGGCTTGACCCACACCCAGGCGCTGGGTGGACCCGTCGCCTGGCTGGCTGCCGCCACGTACGGCTTGTTCGTATGCGGCATCACCTGGATCAGCCGATCCGAAACCGAGTCGGGCCGGACCGGACACTTGCTCGCGGGTTTAACGGTGCAAGACCTGGCCTTGATTGGCTTGATGGCTGCCGCGCTTCAGCCTGGCAAGTACCCGAGCCCTCTGCCTGGCCGGCCATTGATCCCACTGGAGGGCTTGCTCGTCCTGGCCCTGGTGGCCCTGGCCGTGAACCTGGCGGCCAGCCGCGCGATCTACCAGCCGGTGCCGGCCGTGATTCAAAGTGCGGTCAAGACCGGCATCCTCGCCCTGGTCTGGATCGACGTCGGCCTGGTGGCCGCCGTTCGAGGGCCCCAGGCCGCAGCCGCAATCGCGGGCCTCTGGGTTCCCGCCTACCTCCTGGGCCGCTGGCTTTACTCCACATGATCGATTTCCGGATGCCAACGTGCGACTCGGATATAACACCAACGGCCTGGCCCATCATCGCCTGACCGACGCCATCGACCTGCTGGCTGACGAGGGTTACCAGAGCGTGGCGATCACCCTGGACGTGGGCGCGCTCGATCCCTACGAGGAGCACGGGGTCCTCAGTCGCCAGCTTGCCGCCGTTCGCTCTTGCCTGGACCGACGGGGACTGGCAAGGGTTGTCGAGACCGGGGCGCGGTACTTGCTCAACCCGCGGCTCAAGCACGACCCGACCCTGATGGACGCGGATCCCGGCCGCCGGGCTATCCGGGCCGACTTTCTGTGCCGGGCCATCGACATCGCCCGCGCGCTTGACGCGGAGTGCGTCTCGCTCTGGTCCGGCCAGATCTGGGACGCGACCCCCCAGGACCAAGCCATGGATCGGCTGGCCGACGCCCTGCAACCCGTTCTGCGTCATGCCGAGCTCGCGGGCATGCTCCTGGCCTTCGAGCCCGAACCCGGCATGTTCATCGCTACATTCGCCCGCTTCGATCAGCTCGATCGCCGGATCAGCCACCCGCTTTTCCACCTGACGGTGGACCTTGGGCACGTCCATTGCATCGAGGAAGGCCCGATCGCCGATCATCTTCTCCGCTGGGCTCCGCGCATCCTCAACCTGCACATCGAGGACATGGTACGCGGCGTCCACGAGCACCTGATGTTCGGCGCGGGAACCATGGACTTTCCTGCCGTCTTCAAGGCACTCCATGAGATCAACTACTCGCGTGGAGTCCACGTCGAGCTCAGTCGCCACAGCCACGCCGCCGCCCAGGCGGTTCGCACCGCGATTCAATTCCTCAGGCCGCTGCTGAGCCCGCGATCGCTCCGCGGTTAATGCAAATGCGTTTGCTGCTCCCACACAGAGCCTGTTTTCGCGTGACTCAAAATCGGCTTAATTGAGAACACTCAATCCTTGACGCCATTCCGTCAACGTCTGCATAATTAGACTTTGGCTCATGCCGCCCGCCAAGGAAATGTGTCTCTGCTTCTCAGTGACATCCATGTTGGGATGGAACTGTGGGTGGCAATCTGCCAGAGCGCCATTATGCATGAATGCAAATCCTGAAGAAAGATGAGTCGAGCCGATTCGATCCAGAGGGTACACTTCACAGAGTTGGCTTGGGCAAAGACGGGATTGATTGATTGTCATTGATCTTTGTCATCCCCGATAGCCATTTCGCGGAAAAGGGTTTACCCATGAGAGCAAATCGAGGCTCCCATCGTCCCACCCGGGGCTTCACCCTGATCGAGCTGCTGGTCGTGATCGCGATCATCGCAGTTCTGATCGCGCTACTTCTGCCCGCCGTCCAGTCGGCGCGCGAGGCCGCGCGACGCGCCCAGTGCGTCAACAACCTCAAGCAGATCGGCATCGCCATCCACAATTACATCAGCACCAATAATACCCTGCCGATCGGCTCCGTCTACGAGAGGCTGAATCCCGTCGATTGCAACCCGTCCAACAATACCGACTATCTGATCGGCTGGTCGCTGTTCGAGCAGATCCTCAACTACACGGAACAGCAGTCGATTTACAACGCCATCAACTTCAACCTCTCGCCGGGCGGGCATAATTATAATGGCGTCGATGCAGGCGCGGCCAATTACACGGCGATGTCGGCCACGGTCGCTTCCTTCGTCTGCCCGTCTGATACTGGCTTCACCCCCTTTACCTATTCGGGCACCACGTCCATCAACGGCTACGCGCAGTGCTCCTACGCCGGCATGTCCGGGACTTACGACATCTGGGATTTTTGGTGCGGCTGCCCGCCGGCGGCAACCATCCCCTCGTGCCAGGGAGGCGTCTGGCCGAACAATGATGGCGTTTTCTACAGGGACTACGCCGTCCGGCTCAGATCCATCACCGACGGGACGAGCAACACGATCGCCGTGGGCGAATTCGCCCGGTTCAAGAATGATCCCGATCAGAACGACAACCAATGGAATCGAGCCCTGTTGTTCCAGTCGGCCTACAGTACCACCACGTCTCGGCCTGAAGGCATAGCTTCCAGCGCCCCCAAGATCAACGCGCCGTTCCAGCCAAATAATGCCACCACCTATGCCAACTGGAACAACTGGTTACACCCGACCGGGGACTTCGACTCGTGGTGTTTCTCCAACAATGGCGCCTACGCCCTGATGCTGGGGCAGTTCGGCTTCCGCAGCCAGCACCCCGGCGGGGCCAACTTCCTCTTCGCCGACGGATCGGTCCACTTCCTCAAGGAGACGATCGACATGGGGAACCCGGTCTATTCCTCGACGCTGGCCAACAACAACAAGGGCGTCTATCGCAACTTGAGCACGCGAGCCGGTGGTGAGGTGATCAGCAGCGACGCCTACTGAGCGCTGGACCGTGGGTGCAACCCACCGAATCAACCTTGTTTGGGATCGGTGCGTTTCTGAATGCAGGCCCACAAATGGGGAGAACCGAATTCGGCACGCGTCCCCCGCAGCCAAAATGCTTCGTTCCGGCTGGGTCCACCCTCCGCGTCCAGCCTGAACGATTCCGAATCAGTCCATCCTTGCGGGGCGCAGCCCATTTCTGAGAATGGCAAGGTACGGGGTGAGCGTCAGCGCGATGCCGGCGGGATCGGGTCGCTCGCTGAGGACTCGGTTGACAGCAGAGGTTTTCAATCAATATGAAGCTCACTGAAGGAGTCTGCTCGATGAGCCCCGTGACCTCCAGGGCCCGGTGTAAGTGGGCAACTATGCTCGTAGCGGCGGCTGTGACCCTGGCCTTGGTGGGTTGCGACAGTAATCCGGGTGGCCCGGCGGCGCCCTCCAAACCCTCGTTGGGGCCCGAGGCGGCGAGCGTCCCAACCCCCGGGTCCGTGTCGACCAAGAACAACCCGCCACTGAAGGGCAAGCGCGGGGCGAACCGTGGGGCGAGGATTGCACCGTTCCTTTCGATGACCCAGTGATCGGTTCGACGAATTCCATGTCCACCTCAATCGCCCGCCCTGGAGGTAGCCTGTTAATGTTCATGTTGTTGACCAGCGTCCGCTTGGCGGTCCGCCTCGCTCCGTTCTTGGCCTTGCCATTGCTGGGCACTCTCGCCGCGGGATGCGGCGAGGGCTCGCAAGTTGACCCGACGATCAAGGTCGAGCGGGGCAAGGACAGGGCCGAGTCGGTCTTGAACAAGCGGGCCCCCCGCGGGGCAACAAAGCAAAACCCCGCGGTCGACCCGAGGGTCCGCGGGGGTCCGGAGTGAGCCGGCCCCACTTCGTCCGTCTTCGCCGTGCTTCGAGTTTGCTTTCCCGGGGTCGGACTCCCCTCCGTCCCGCTTCATTCCGTCTTACATGCGGTTCCCCAGGTCAGCTTACTTGAGGAGCAATCGTCCATGATCTCTCGAACCGTCCGTTCTCGGCATCCTGCCTTTACCCTGATCGAACTGCTGGTGGTGATTGCCATCATTGCCGTTCTGATCTCGTTGCTCTTGCCTGCCGTGCAGTCAGCCCGCGAGGCGGCGCGGCGTGCCCAGTGCGTCAACAACCTCAAGCAGCTTGCACTGGCGGTGATGAACTACGAGTCGGCTAACAACGCATTTCCCGCGGCTGGGTTCGACTGCTACTGCGAGACCCCCGGCACGGTCAACAACGGGCCCTCGTGGTTGGTCGCCATCTGCCCGCAGATGGAACAGTCTCAGATCTATAACGCCTACAATTTCTCGATCACCTGGCGGTCGTACCCCAACATCACTGTCACCAACGCCCAGATCGACTCGCTCATTTGCCCGAGCGAGACCGTCCCGGATAGGACACCGCTCCAGTCCTGGTACACCTCAGCCCCGATCCCCGTCCCCGCGACCGTCCCATTCTTGCAGGGCCACACCACCTACGCCGGCTGTAGCGGGATCTATTGCTCCGACTACCTCAGCAGCGGCCAAAACGGACCCCAAACCCTCGCCGACCCGTGCTACGCCACCTTTGCCGCGACCGAGAAGGGGGTGATCGTCGGCGACAACAAGATCACGATCGCCTCGATCACCGACGGCACGAGCAACACGTTCATGTTGGGCGAGACGGCCATCGGAACCCTCACGACCAAATCCGCCGAGCCGTTCAACCAGCTCCACTTGCGATTTTGGCAGGTCGACTCCTGGTATTGGGGCGAGTTCGACTGCGAGTACCCCATCAACGCCTACAAGCGGGTGCCCTACCAGACCTTCCCGGTGCTCTACATCCTCCCCGGAGACTGGGTACCCGCCGAAGGAGCCAGCAGCTTCCATCCCGGCGGCGCCAACTTCGCCTTCTGCGACGGCTCGGTCAAGTTCATCAAGGAGTCGATCGCGAGCTGGGGCCCGTACAACACGGCGACCGGCGACCCCGTCGGCTTCACCTACGGCCCGACCTGCGGTGAGAACTACATCGGGACCGCCCTGCCCCAGGTTTACCAGGCCCTCGCCACCCGCAACGGCGGCGAAGTCATCAGTGCCGACTCCTACTGACGCTCGCGACCGAGCGCGACGCGAGATCGCTTGATCAAGATCGCACAGGAGGGGCATTTCCATTTTGGCCCCTCCTTGTTTTTTCCCGAATCCAGCGACCAGGATTGGTGAGTCAGGACTCGTCCCACAGATGCCGCAGGAAAACTGTGGAGGCCGCCAAGCAGAGCAAATCTTGTTCTGACGTTCAGATTACCGGGCTGGCGGCCGAGCAGCCCTGGATCCCTGTCAATGTCATTCGCGGCTCGATGTCCCGCTTTGAAGCGTGAAGCGGAACCTTGGGCACTGGTCAAAGAAGCTCAGCGGGTTGTCGAAGACGATCTTGCGAATCAGTGCGTCGTCATGTCCTCGCCGCCGCATCTCGAAGATCAGCTCAGGGACCGCCAGCGGGTCGCTGTGGCCCCAGTCGCCGGCCGAGTTGACCATGATCCGTTCCGGTCCGTACATCTCGATCATGTCGGCGGCCCGGGCGGGGGTGCACTTGGTGACCGGATAGAGCGTCATCCCCACCCAGTGACCGGCGTGGAGTGCCAGCCGGATCGTGTGCTCCTCGACGTGGTCAATGCAGACCCGCTCGGGGCTGATCCGCGATTCATCCTGGATCATGTCCAGGATCATGCGGGTTCCCTGGTACTTGTCGGCCAGGTGAGGCGTATGAACCAGAACCAGTTCCCGCCTCCGCGCCGCCAGGTCGAGGTGCTCCAGGAACACGGTCGCCTCGTTGCGGGTGTTCTTGTTCAGACCGATCTCGCCGATGCCGAGGACCCCGGACTCATCGAGAAACTCGGGGATCATCGCGATCACCTGCCGCGACAGGGAGACGTTTTCGGCCTCCTTGGCGTTGATGCACAGCCAGCATCGATGTTCGATGCCGTAGCCGGCGGCTCGCTTGCGCTCGAACTGGGTCAACTGGCGAAAGTAATCGCGAAACCCTTCCGGACCCGAGCGGTCAAAACCAGCCCAGAAAGCAGGCTCGCTGACCAGCACGCAACCCGCCAGCGCCATCCGTTTGTAGTCGTCTGTAACCCGTGACACCATGTGAATGTGCGGATCGACATACTGCATGATCAACCCCCTTCGATCGGGCGAACCACCGAACGCGAGTTCTCGGGTGGACGCAACATTCCGGTTGCAAGAGCCAGCGATTGCTGGTAAATCGCCGAAGCTCGAGTTGATGGCCCGCAAACCATCCGGAGATGCGCGGCAACCAGCTTATGTCGGGATTCGGACGATGCGGACCGAAAACCGCTCGACAGATCACTTCTTGCCCGGCGACCGGGCCGGCTGTCCGAGTTTGAGGTTGTCGCGCCAGTCCCGATCGTACTCGAGCGAGAAGATCAACTGAATCGTCTCGGAGCGGCCCGGGTCCGGCACGCAGAGCGCCTCGAGAGCCTGGCGAATCTGGCCGACCCTCGGGTCGGGATGCAGATGGTGGTGAGCTGGCGCCCGATCGATCCGATCGAGGACCGCGGCGATCTCCAGAATCTTGCCCCGGGTTTCGAGAAAATCCCGATCCAGAACCTCCAGGGCCTCGCGTGGGTTCAACATGGTCTGTCGTCCTCCACGGGCAAGCAGGCGTCTCGGTCTCCCGCCGCGAATCGGGATTCGCCGGAAAGCATGCCGGGACCACTCTTTCCCTCATCATCCCACAAGGCGTCTCGGGATGCAAATCTCCCCTTGCCAGACGCCCTGAAGGCAGGGGTCCCCAGGGATCCGAGAACCTGCCCGGCTCGTTGCGACCATCCGCCTTGCCCGCGCTGCGTCTGCCCCCGGCGCACCGACCTTCAAGGCAGCCGTCGATACATCCGGCAGGATCGTCATATTTTCCCCGACTCGAAGCTGCTCAAGAAGAAAACCTCAAGTCACCCTGCTGGACCTTGGTTGGCACGGGCCGTTCTGGTATCGTAAAAAGAGGCGGGTCCCACGCATGACGCCGAGCTTCTCTCAGGGATCCGCAATCGCACTTAAAGGAGTTACACAATGAGGTTGATTGGCTTGCGATTGCCGATCCTGGCGGTGCTGGTGCTGGCCTTGAGCTCCGTGCCCACCCGGGCTCAGGTTCTCTATCTGGCAACCGCGGACTGGGTACCCACGGCAAGCGTGCTGGCTCTTCCCACTTCTTACGTTGTGGCCGGCACTTACGCTGTGCCGACCTCCTACACAATCCCCACGGTTTACGCGACGGCTTACGTAGCCGAGTCGGCCTGGCTGGCGCCGACGACGTACGTGGGTCCCACGTACTACGAGACGCGATTCCGGCGCAGGGGACTGTTTGGCCGCCGCCTCGTGGAAACCACGCGGGCTTACTACCTGCCGACCACGGCTTATTACCCGACGACCTATTACTATCCGACTTACTATCCGACCACGTTTTACTATCCGACCACGTTCTATTCGCCCACGGTTCTGGATACTGCTGTCGTATCCACCGGCTACACAACGGCCCGCTCGAGTGACTGCTGTGGCGGCGAGATGATTGCCGCCGCCACGCCCGAAGTTCGAATGTATCCTTCCGAGCAGGCGCCGGTCGCGGCCTCCCCGGCTCCGCGGAGTAATACGCGGTCCCGGACATCGCCAATCCAGAGCGTGCCGGCCGAGGACGATTCGACCAGCTCGAACGTTCCCGAACTTCCCGCGCGTGAGCCGGCACCCGGGTCGGATGCATCGGGTGCGGCCGCGGGCCGGGCCGACTCGCCTCCCTCGCCCCCCGTGCCGATGCGTCAGCAGAACACGGCCCCTCCTGCCGGCTCCGGGGCAGCCCAGACCAAGCCGGCCTCACCCGCGGCAGGATCGCCTGGCGGCAGCGCGCAGCCCAGGACCGCAAACCCCAGACCCGGAGCCGTGGAACTGCCCACGGCGCCCGCCGGCGGCGATGACTTGCAGCCGTTTCCCGGCGCTGAGACAAGCGGAGCCGGCTCGGGCGGGCGACGCGTGGTTCAAAAGCCCGTTCTCTCGACGCCTCGCGACGTTCGATCGCAGTACCGCAACGTGCTTTTCGGCAGGGTCAAGGCCCGCGACACCAACGAGCCGGAGGAAGGCGTGCGGGTCACCATCTCCAACCGGACGAATGCCTACGCGGATCGCGTGGCGCTCACCGACGCGTTCGGACGCTTCGCGGTCAAGGTCCCTGATGGCGACTGGACCGTCAACGTCACGATGCCCAGCGGACGGGCTTATTCCGTGAGCCAGATCACCGTCAGCAACGGCCTGATCAGTGACGACATCGGACGCGACATCCCCAGCCTGGTCATCACCCGCTGATGCCTGATGTGAGGCCGGGTGGAGTAACTCTTGCAGAATCTCCGCCCGGCCCTACCGGCACGCCGGCCGTTGTTCCACTGCCGGTCAGGAACGATCGGACCGGCATGGCCCGCGACAAAACGCCAGAGGAGGCAAACGATGGAAGAAATGATAGAAGAAGTCCCCGAAATCCGCCTCTGTGATGTCTCCAACGAGGTCGAGGCCGCGCTGGTGGTCAATCTCTTGCGCGAGGAAGACATCTCCGCCCGAAGCGACGCCACGGCAGCCTCGCCCATCTTCGGCGGCCTCCCCTTCGAGTCTGGGCACGTCATCTTCGTTCCCTCCTCGCAGGCAAGGGTCGCCCGCGAGATCCTCGCTCAGTATCCTCATTTCAAAAATCTCAAGAACGTTCACGAGCCCGATCTCTGACCCGCGGCCGCGGTCCGGAAGCCACATGTCCCACTCGGTGCGGCAGCCGTTGCGGGTCTGCTTCGTTGTCAGTTACTTCCACCCGTTTGCCAGCGGGGCCGAGCGCCAGGCGCTGGCCCAGGCGCTCGAGTTGGTGCGACGCGGCCATGCCGTGCACGTGGTCACCCGCTCCCTGCCGGGTTACCCGATCGACGAGGAGGACTATCAAGGAATCTTCATCCATCGCTGTGTCCGCACCTCGGATCGCGGCCCCCTCTTCGCGCTCAGCTTCGTGTCGGGCGTGATTCGGGCTCTCCACCGGCTGCGCGGGCACGTTGATGTGATCCATACCCATCAAGCTCTCTGGGAAGCGGTGGCCACCGGCCTGGCGCGATCCCTGCTGCCGGACATTCCGACCCTGGTGCAGCCGGCAAGCTCGGGCTACTACGGCGAGGCCGACGAGCTTCGCCGCACCCGCGGGTCTGCCTTGCTGCGCCGCATCATCCTCCGCAATACAGGCCTGGCGGCAATCTCCGCCGAGATCGAGGGCCAGTGGTTGGAGCTGGGCGTTCCCAGGGGTCGGATTGCCCGGCTGGCCAGCGGGCCGGCTGCACCCCCAAAAAAACCTGCCGCTCCTGCTCGCAGCCTGGCAGCAAGTGACGCGGCAAATCCCGGCTAACCTGATCCTGGTCGGCCCGGGAAGTGACCGCGAAACGCTTGGCCGCCTTGCCACCCAGCTCGGCATCATCGATCGCGTTCAATTCGTGGGAGCCGTGGCCGATCCGGCCGATCACCTCCGCGCGGCGGATGTCTTCGTTCTGCCCAGCGTGGCCGAAGGGATGAGCAATTCGCTCCTCGAGGCAATGGCCACCGCGCTCCCCTGTGTGGTCTCCGGCATCGGCGGCAACTCCGACCTGGTCACCGATCATGCGACCGGACGACTGGTGGCCGACGCAACTCCCCAGGCCTGGGCCTCGACCCTCCTGGAACTACTGAGCAGCCCAGAGGAGGCGAGGCGCCTGGGAACCGCGGCCCGCCGGCGCATCGACGAGCAATTCTCGCTCGCCGCCGTCGTCGATCGCTACCTGGATCTTTACCAGGCAATGGTCGACGGACGCTGGCCGGCGTGAGGAAGCTCAATCCTCAGCGGATCGCAACACCCGGCCCGTGGCGAAGCCGATCTCGATGACGACCCACCGGCCGGTGTCATCCTGCTCGATCCGGGCTTCGAATCCATGTCCGTGAACCTGGTCAGGGTCGAGCGACGGGTCCTGCAAGAGAAGCTCGTACGGCACGACAATGCTCCGTGGCTTGTTGGGGCCGATCCCTTGACCCCAAAGGACCATCTCGATCCGATCGCTCCCGGGAGGGTTCTCCACCAGCTCGGCCCTCTGCACGATTCCCCGAACCTGCATGATCCCAACCCCCCTCGCCGATCATCGGGGCCGCATCGCGCTGCCCGATGGTCTATACTATACCGTATCGTGACGGACCGCTGAGATCCGGCACCATGATAGCAAACCACGGCAGGTCACCGGCTTCCGCGTCTCCGCGTAATCCCCGCGAATCGCCTCTTCCCATGGTTGTACGCCTACAGGCGCCTATTGTTCTGGCCCACGGGTTGTTCGGATTCTCAAGGATCGGTCTGGGGCCGCTGACGCTCACGACCTACTTCCGGGGGATTCCGGATGAACTTCGCGCGGCGGGAAACCGTGTTCTGGTGACGCGGGTCCATCCGATCGCCGGGGTGGAGTTCCGCGCCCGGCGACTGGGCGATCGGATCCTTCGCGCCTTCCCCGAGGAACCGGTTCACATCATCGGTCACAGCATGGGAGGCCTGGACGCCCGGCGACTGCTCGCCGAGCCGTTCTGGCGCAAGCGGGTGCTCAGCCTGACCAGCATCGGCACGCCTCACCTGGGAACGTACCTGGCCGATTTCGCCAAGCTAAGGGTCGGCCGCGTCTATCGCCTGCTCGATTTGATGGGGCTCGATCCCCGGGGCTTCCTCGACATCACGCGACGTTCCGCCCGCAGGTTCCATCGCCTGCACGACCAGCCCCTGGACATCCCCTGCTTCAGCCTGGCCGGTGATCCGCCCAGCACCGAGGTGACCTGGCCGCTCCAGCGGCTGCACGCCATGCTGAGCGAGCTGGAAGGGCCAAACGACGGCCTGGTCTCCGTGGCCTCCGCCCAGGCGTTCGGCACCGCCCTGCCCTCCTGGCCCGCCGATCATCTCCGCCAGATGAACTGGATGACTCCCACGCCCGACTCGATCTGTCCTCCCGTTCCCGACCTCTACGCCCAGGTTCTCGACAGGCTTGCAACCCTCGGCTTCGCTGCCGCCGGGCAGAATGTCGCCTGAACGATCCCGCCTGTCAGCCCCCGGAGCTCGGCCTGGGAAGGAAGGGGAGAAGCTGTTGGGGATAAAAGGACGGGAGTCGTTTTTGGGCTCATCGTTCGGGCTTTCGAGGTCTTCCGCGGGGACGGAAGGTCGATTCCAGGCCGAGTTGCGCAGTGATCCGGAGGCGCCAAGGCTCGCTGCCATACGGCTGGCCCCGCTGCACGCAGCGCCGTAACGCCTCGAGTTCCCCTCGACCCTCCGCACGATTGACCCGACGCAACCAGTCGGTCGGACGCGTCATCGGCCAAGGGCTCAGTAGCCCGCGAGCCTGGTCGTCGCCCCGATGACGTCGCCAGGCGCTTGACCAGCGCCAATCCTGAGCCCTTTGTACTAGATTGGCACGCACCGGGTTGCGCTCGACGTAGCGAAGGACCGTGTACAGGTGCTCATCCGACTCCACCGGGAACGACTTGAACCGGCCCTGGTACAAATGGCCCGTCCCCGATGTCTGACGCTGGGCGTGCCAGCGTTGCGTGTGCGTCACGGTGAGCCAACGCAGAAACTCCAAGACCTGCCGATCCTTTCCCCAAGCCAGGTCCGCGACAGCGACTCGGCTTTCCATGGGACGCCGCCAACTGGGTTGCGGCGACCGGTTTCGTCCAACGGCCCGCTATTTCGCCGCGACGACAGCCTGTGGTGTTGCCCAGCTCGCCGGAGATCGCGGCGGAATAGCGGACCATCGTTAGGCGGCTTGACATTTTTTTCTGAAACGACCGAAGACGAGGCTACTCGCAACTGACCGTGCTCCAGAGTCTTGCGTCGTCATAGTGGTCATGCGTTCGCTACGATTCTAGCCGCGTTCTCGGTCGCCGCCTTCTCCTATATATTGTTCACGAACACCCCCTGCTATATTGGCATTATGTTACGAGATCCCAGCTTTTTTCCCAAGCACACTCGGTCGTAAGAAGGAGGAGCCGCAATGGGAATGGTTGTGAAGACCGATGGGGCGCCGAAGAGTCGCTGGTCCGCCGGCATTACGCCGTACGCCGAGATGGGCTACTACGACGCCGACTACGAGCCAAAGGATACCGACATCCTGTGCGCGTTCCGGCTTGTGCCGCACGACGGTGTCGAGCCGATCGAAGCGGCCGCCGCGGTGGCGGGCGAGTCCTCAACCGCTACGTGGACCGTGGTCTGGACCGACCGCCTTACCGCGTACGAGCACTACCAGGCAAAGTGCTACCGCGTCGATTCAGTGCCAGGTACCGATCAGTACATCGCTTACATCGCCTACGACCTGGACCTTTTCGAAGAGGGCTCGATCGCCAACCTGACCTCGTCGATCATCGGCAACGTGTTCGGCTTCAAGGCGCTCAAGTCCCTGCGCTTGGAGGACATGCGCATCCCGCCGCACTACGTTAAGACCTTTCTTGGTCCGCCGCATGGCATCGTGATGGAGCGCGAGTACCTAAACAAATTCGGCCGCCCGCTTCTCGGCGCGACGACCAAGCCGAAGCTCGGCCTCTCGGCGCGCAATTACGGGCGCGTGGTCTTCGAGGCGCTGCGCGGCGGCCTGGACTTCGTGAAGGACGACGAGAACATCAACTCGCAGCCGTTTATGCGCTGGCGCGACCGGTTCCTGTACTGTATGGAGGCGGTCAACAAGGCCGTGGCTGTCACCGGCGAGATCAAGGGCCACTACCTGAACGTCACCGCCGGCACGATGGAGGAGATGTACGAACGGGCCGAGTTCGCCAAGGAGCTGGGCAGCGTGATCATCATGATCGACCTGACGATCGGCTACACGGCGATCCAGTCGATGGCGAAGTGGGCGCGTAAGAATGGCCTGATCCTGCACCTGCACCGCGCCGGCCACGGCACCTACACCCGCCAGAAGACCCACGGCGTCAACTTCCGCGTGATCAGCAAGTGGATGCGCATGGCCGGGGTCGACCACATCCACGCCGGCACGGTAGTCGGCAAGCTGGAGGGTGACCCGAACGCCGTGCAGGGCTACTACAACACGCTGCGCGAGAACAAGCTCGACCCGAACCCCACGCAAGGGCTGTACTTCGAGCAGGACTGGGCCTCGATGCCGGGGACGATGCCGGTGGCATCGGGCGGCATCCACGCCGGTCAGATGCACCAGTTGCTGCACTACCTGGGCGAGGATGTCGTGCTCCAGTTCGGCGGCGGCACGATCGGCCACCCCGACGGCATCGCCGAGGGCGCGACGGCCAACCGCGTGGCGGTGGAGGCGATGATCCAGGCACGCAACGCGGGCCGCGACTTCCTGCGCGAGGGGCCCGAGATCCTGGCCCGCGCCGCCCGCTGGTCGCCCGCGCTCGCCAAGGCGCTGGAGACGTGGAAGGACGTTACGTTCGACTACACGTCGATGGACGTGCCGGATGCTGTTGTCACACCTACGTTCTGAATCAAGGTCGAAGAAAAAAGGCAAAATGCGAAAATGTGAGACGATTCGGTCTTTATCGTTTACTTTGTGCCTTTTTCCTCCCAAGGGATTTGCGACGAGGCAAAAGCAAAAAAGCAAGAGTTAGAACGTGAGCTGGCGATCTTTTCACTTTTTTCCTTTTGCCTTTCACCTTCAGCGAGGTATGCGATGAGAATTACCCAGGGCACCTTCTCCTACCTGCCCGACTTCACCGATGACGATATCACGGCGCAGGTGCAGTACTGTCTGGACAACGACTGGCCGCTCTCGATCGAGTACACTGACGACCCGCACCCGCGCAACGTCTATTGGGACATGTGGGGCATGCCGATGTTCGACATGAACGACCCGGCTGCGATCATGTACGAGCTGAACCGCTGCCGCGAGGCGTTCCCGAACCACTACATCCGTGTCAACGGCTACGATCGGCGCTACGGCCGGCAGACCACCGCGCTCAGCTTCATCGTACAGCGGCCGAAGGAGGAGCCAGGCTTCCGCGTCGAGCGCCAGGAGTTCGCAGACCGGCAGATGAAGTACACAATCCATGCGTACGCGACGGACCGGCCGTCGGGGATGCGCTACGAGTCTTGATCCCTGGACAAGGAGCCGCGGAAATGCTGGGATGTAACCGTGGGGTGATTGCGTAGCCGTGCGCGCTCCTTGTCTCCTTGTCCGAACAGTAAGAGCAAGCAAAACGCTTATGAGCACCGAAGAAGTGGCTGTCGAAGAAACATTGATCAACATCGACGGGGTCTACCGGGAGTCGAACGTACAGCAGATCCTTGACGATCTAGACCGCGAGCTAGTGGGGCTGGTGCCGGTCAAGACGCGCATCCGCGAGATCGCCTCGCTGCTGCTTATCGCGCGGCTCCGTGAGCAGTCTGGATTGAGTTCCGAGGGGCCCACGTTGCACATGAGCTTCACCGGTCGGCCCGGCACCGGCAAGACCACCGTGGCGGTCCGGATGGGCAAAATCCTGCATCACCTCCACTACGTCCGCAAGGGCCATCTGGTGGTGGCGACGCGCGACGACCTGGTCGGCCAGTACGTCGGCCACACCGCGCCGAAGACCAAGGAGATCTTGAAAAAGGCGATGGGCGGCGTGCTGTTCATTGACGAGGCTTACTACCTCTACCGCCCCGAGAACGAGCGCGACTACGGCCAGGAGGCGATCGAGATGCTGCTCCAGGTGATGGAGAACCAGCGCGACGACCTGGTGGTGATCCTGGCCGGCTACAAGGAGCGCATGGACATCTTCTTCCAGTCGAATCCGGGTTTTCGCTCGCGGATTGCGCACCATATCGAGTTCCCGGATTACACGCTCGACGAGCTGATGGCGATCGCCGAGCTGATCTTGCGCCGGCAGATGTACTCGTTCGACGCGGAATCGCGGAATGTGTTCGCCGAGTACTTAACGCTGCGGGTCCAGCAGCCGCACTTCGCCAACGCACGCAGCGTCCGCAACGCCATCGACCGCGCCAAGCTGCGCCAGGCTGGCCGACTGATCCGCCAGGGCGGCGTGGTTCCGCGCGAGGAGCTGGCACGAATCGACGCTGACGATATCCGGCAGAGCAGGGTGTTTCAGGGCGGAATCGATACATAGTCGTCAGTTGCCAGTCGTCACCAGAAACTGACGACTGATGACTGGCGGGGCATGGGATGAGACGACGACGGATCCTCCTGCGCATCGTTGGTGACACCGTGGCGCCCAAGCCGGGCGTCGACGGCATCACGGTCATGCAAGGCTCGACCGTCGTTTTTCGCTCCAGTGGTATCGCCTCCGCCCTGGTCGCGCGAAGCATCAAGCTGGCTCTCAACTGGTCCGGTCGGCCCAACCAGTCGGGCATCAAGACACTGACCCCGGGAACGTACACCGTCCAGGTCGTGGAAGACGGTTACTCGGCCACAGCGACGATCCGCATTGTCGGTCCTGGCTAGCTCTCGAAAAGGAAAGGCGAGAATCTCCTCTCTCACCTTCATGTCCTGAGCATACGTCCGGTCTCGGTAACAATCCGCAGCAACTCGCTGAAGCGAACTGGCTTGGCCAGGTGCTCATCGACGCCGATCTCCCGGGAGCGCCGCCGGTCTTCCTCGCAGGCATAGCCCGAGACGACGACGATTCTCGCTCGGGCGAGCGATTCGTCTGCTCGCATCTGCCGAGCGACCTCGTAGCCGTCCATCCCGGGCAGCCCGAGATCGAGGAGGATCACATCGGGAGCGAAAGCCGGCGCCTGGGAGAGGGCCCCGAGCCCATCGTTGCAGATGTGGACCTGGTGCCCGGCGGACTCCAGCAACCGGCGGAGGCCGAGGGCATAGTCCAGGTTGTCCTCGACAATCAGGATCCGCCTTCGCTCCAGCGCCCCGTCCACGCCGGGGGTCGGCCCACTCTCGAGGGTCGGCCCATCCTCGAGGGACAAGGGCCCGGAACCGTTGGCGTCGTCGGCCCCGACGGTCGGGAGTCGAACGACGATCTCGCAACCGCGGTTCAACCCGTCGCTCCGCGCCTCGACCGAGCCGCCGTGCAGTTCGACGATCGCTTTGACCAGCGTCAGACCGATCCCAAGGCCGCTCCGCCCCCGCGCCAGGGTTGTCTCGGCCTGCGCGAACGGTTCAAAGATGTGCGCCAGAAAGCCCGGTGCAATCCCGCCCCCGGTGTCGCGAATCGACATTACCAGTTCGCCCCTCTCAGCCTCGGCCGAGAACTCGACCCGTCCGCCCGGCGGCGTGAACTTGAAGGCGTTCGTCAGGAGGTTGTAGATGACCTGCTCGAGCCGAGCCGGGTCGGCTTCCAGTTGCGGCAGGTTTGGGGCCACCTCGAGGTGCAGTTGATGCCCTTGGGCCTCGGCGAGGTGCCGCACCGTGTCAACGGCTCGCTCGATCAAGTCGGCAGTCCGCACCCGTTCCTTCCTCAGCAGGAACGTGCCGTGCGTGATCCGCGACGTGTCCATCAGGTCGTCGATCATGTGCCTGAGCAGTTGCACCTGGTGCACGGCCATCGTCAAGGCCCAGTCGCGGTCGCTCTCGTCTCCGCCGCCGCTAACCAGCGCCAGACCGCACTCCAGCGCGGCCAGCGGATTGCGAAGCTCGTGGGCAAGCATCGCCAGGAATTCATTCTTGTGGGTGTCGGCCTGCTTGAGGGCGTCTTCAGAGCGCTTCTGGTCGTCGATGTCGGTGCTCGAGCCGGTCCAGATCAGCACGTGGCCGCCGGCGTCGCGCAGGGCTTGGGCGCGGGTGAGGTGCCAGCAGTAGACCCCGTCGGAGCGCCTGAAGCGGTGCTCGAACTGGAAGGGATCGCCGGTGTCGATGGAGTGCTGCCAGTGACGGAGGTTCTCCTCCAGGTCGGCGGGGTGGACGAATCGCGTCCAGTTCAGGCCCTCGATCGACTCGGAGGACAGGCCGGTGAACTCGGTCCAGTGCCGGTTGAAGTAATCCACAGCGCCGTCGGGCGTGGCGGTGAAGATGATCTGGGGCATCGATTCGGCCAGGAAGCGGAATCGCTCCCCGCTCTGCCGCAACGCCGCCTCCGCCTGCCTGTGCTCGGTCACATCCTGAAACGCCAGGAGGATGAGTGGCGAGGCGCCGTCCCGCGGGAGCACGCGACGAGCGTTGAGGAGCATCGCCCTGTGCCCGATCACGGGGAAGTCGTGCTCGACCTCGAACTCCTCGAACGCGCGGTTGCTGGGGAGGACATCTTCCAGCAGCCTCCGCAGTGGGGGAAGGTCCCACTGTCCTCTCCCCAGGTCGTAGAGCAGCAGGTTCACCGTCTCCTCGGGCTTGACCTGAAAGGTCTGGTAGAAGGATTGATTCGCCGACTTGACCCGCAAGTCGTCGGTGAGGATCAGAAGTGGATCCCGCACCGTGTCCACGATGCTCTGGGTGTACTCGCCGGATTCCCTGAGGCGCATCTGGGCACGCTTGGCCTCGTCGATGTCAGCCAGAACGACCACGGCGCCGTCGATCTTGTTCTCGGCGGTCCGGTAGGGGCGGATGCGGAGCATGTACCAGTGGCCGTCTCGGTCGCGGACCTCGCGCTCCTCCGTCTGAACGGAGTCGATCACCTCCGTGATCAACGCCCCCAGTTCGGACAGATCGAAGAGCATCCTGAGCTCGCCGATGGGGCGTCCGACGTCGGCAGGCAGAAGGCTCAGGACCTTACCGGCTGACGGCGTGAACCAGCGGATGCGGAGATCGACGCCCACGGCCACCATCGGCACGTTCGCACTGCCGAGCAGGTTGGTCATGTCATCGCTGACCCGCGTCAATTCCAGATTCCGGTTCATGAGCTGCTCGTTGACCGTCACCAGCTCTTCGTTGACCGACTGGAGCTCTTCCTTGGCGGTCTCCATCTCCTCGTTGGTGCTCCGGAGCTCCTCGTTGCTGGAGAGGATCTCTTCGTTGGCCGATCTCAGCTCCTCGTTAACGGCCTCCTTTTGCTCGATGACGGACTGGAGGTAGTCGCGCATCGCGGCGAGTTCCTGCCGCAGTCGGTCGGCTTCGCCTTCGTCCGGGGGCGCGGACACCCCGGCAGCGACGGAGGTCGTCGCGCGGGGGAAGGGGCGCCGCAACCACCGCGGCAGCCAGCGGGCCGGGCTGTTGGGTCCGGTCGCGTCGGCGGCAGACCCCGATACGGCCGTCGGCTCGTGCCTGGGCTCATCGAACAACACGAGGCAGCAGCGCTCGCCGGTGCCGGGTAGCTTCACCGGAAGGACGAGAAGGTCGGTCTCCCGGATCGCCCCCTCACCACGGATCCGGACCCCGGTTCGCCGCACGGGGGCGTTCCCCTGCCGGCACTCTTTCAGAGCGTCGCGGAGTGGCGGCACCAGGCCCTCGCGGGCCATCTTGAGGAGGTTATGGTTCGGCTCCCCCGGAGGAGGCGTCAGGTAGTCTCCGGTCTGACCGCGGAACTGGAGGATGTCGAGGTCGTCGTTGACCAGCACGCCGGCCGGGGCGTACTCCTTCAGCACGACGGAGTCTGCCGCACGCTGCCAGTCCACCGACGCGGTGGTCAGCGCGGTGAGCTGGAGGTCGGCAGGCTCCCCCGTGAAAACATCCCTGCCGTGGAAGTGCGGGTATCGCCGCAGCCCCGCCGTCTTCTTGACGTAGATGCGAGACTTCGGGTCCACCACGCCGAACAGCTTGTCGAACGAGCCGATCGTCTCCGAGGCCCCCAGCACGAGGAACCCGTTCGGGTTCAAGGCGTAGTGGAAAGTCGGGATGACCCGCTTCTGGAGTACCGGGGTGAGGTAGATCAGCAGGTTCCGGCAACTGATCAGGTCGACGTGGGAAAAGGGCGGGTCGACCGCCACGTTCTGCTTGGCGAAGACGCACAGGTCTCGGATCGACTTGTTGATCCGATAGGTTTCCTGCTCTTTCGTGAAGAAGCGGCGGAGCCGTTCCGGAGAGACCTCGGCCACGATGTTCACGGGATAGACTCCCTCCCGCGCCTTGACCAGGGAACCGGTCTCGCTGAGGTCGGTGGCGAAGATCAGGATCGGGGGTCCGACCGGCTGCGTCTCCAGGAATTCAACCAGGGCGATCGCCAGGGAGTAGGCTTCCTGGCCCGTCGAGCAGCCCGGCACCCAGACGCGGATCGGCGTGTCCTGGCTCTTGGCCCTCAGGATCTCGGGAAAGACGCGCTCCTTGAGGACCTCGAAGGTCTGCGGTTCTCGGAAGAAACTGGTCACGTTGATGAGGATGTCCTGATAAAGTGCCTCGACCTCGGGGAGGTCCCTCTTCAGATGCTCGATGTAGTCCGCCAGATTGTCCTTGGTTTGGAGCACCATGCGGCGGAGGATCCGCCGCCTGACGGTCGACTCTCGATAGGCGCTGAAGTCGACGCGGAACGCGGCCCGCAAGATCGCCAGGATCTTCTTGAAGTGGACGTCGTCCTCGGCGATCGGCCCGGCACCCGCCTGGGCGGCCTGGTCCGGGGCCACGTAGGAGTGCTGGCTGATCCGCGTCAGTTCGCGGGCGATCTGATCCGGCGGCAGGACGAGATCGACACAGCCGCTTCTGGCCGCGCTCTGAGGCATGCCCGAGTACTTGGCGGAGGCCTCGTCCTGGGCGAAGGTGATGCCGCCCGCGGCCTTGATTTCCTCCATCCCGAGCGTGCCGTCGGTACCGGTGCCCGACAGGATCACGCCGATCGCGGCGGACTGCCGGTCCTCGGCCAGCGACTTCAGGAACAGGTCGATCGGCAGGTGCGAGACCCGCGCCGCGCCGCGGGGCGCCAGTTGCAGCACGCCCTGGGCGATCGTCATCGTCGTGTTCCTGGGAATGACGTAAACGTGGTCTGGCTGGACGGCCAAGTCTTGCGTCGCCTCCAGGACGGGCAAGTGTGTGACCCTGGACAGCAAGTTGCTCAGCTTGCTCTCGTGCTGGGGGTCGAGGTGCTGCACCACCACGACGGCCATGCCGGTGTTCGCCGGCAGGTTCGCGAGCAGGTCGCTGAGTGCCTCCAGGCCCCCGGCCGAGGCGCCAACCCCCACCACGACGAATGGGGCATCGCTTGATCGGACAGCCTCAGCGACGTCGAGGCTCTCAGCCGGTGGTCCGGCTCGCAACGATTCGGACGAGCCCATCCTGACCTCCGTGTCGCTTCCCCCTCTCAAAGGGACGGTGCGACAGCAAGACGTCTTGTTGGAAAGTGCGACATCCCAAGCGTTATACCATGCAGTGTACCACTTTGGCAACCGCTAAACATAGCCTTATTAAGATTCTTCCAGGATTTTTTTCCCTTAGAGGGAGTTTGGAAACTTGAGTGGTCTGGACAAGATTGCTGAAATAGTCACAATCACCGGCAGGAGGCACTCTAACTTCAATCAGGGCGGAGCCCAGCGATGGACGATCGTACCGAACGGAAGCCTTACGACACCGACTTATCCGATGCCGAGTGGGCGATCATCGAGCCACTCATCCCTGGAGGCAAGCCTGGTGGACGGCCCCGCGAGACGAACATTCGGGAGGTGATCAACGCAATCTTTTACCTTTTGCGGACGGGCTGCGCATGGCGTCACTTGCCGCATGATTTTCCTCCCTCGGGGACGGTTTACGATTACTTTTCCTCGTGGACTCGCGATGGAACGCTGAAACACATTCACGACACGTTGCGGCCCGGGAAGACAGACGAGTCGGCGATGCGGACCCTGCCCCCCTTCGTCTGGATCGGCTCCTGGGCCATCAGCCGGTGGCTGTAGCTCACGGGCACCAGCCCTGCGCCGGCGACCCGATCCGCGGCGAGCGGGCCGGGCACTTGCGATTCGAAGATGTAGAGCTCCTCCTTGGGGATGTTCGTGAAGGCGCTTTCGGCCACGCCGAAATTTTTGGCGAGGACATCCTTCGGGACGTGGGCCAGCCAGTCGGTGAGCAGGAAGGTCTCGTCCTCGTTGTGAAGTTGCCGTCGTCGAAGACGAGCAGGAACTCGGATCCGGATCCATCTCCCTCGTGTGCTTGGATCGAATGGGGGATGCCGGTCGGGAAATTCCAGAGGTCGCCCTCACCCACATCATCCTGGAAGGCATGACCATCCTGGTCGACGGCGGTGATCCGCACCCGGCCCTTGAGCACGAAGCCCCACTCGGCCGGCGAACCGGGTGTGGACCTGGAGGATGTTGCCCAGGTAGTGGCCGCGGCCCTTGACGTCGAGGATGGTGTGCAGGCCGTCCTTCACCGGGTTGCTCCGCCGCCACCCCCATGGCTTCACCGTCTGGCTCGCCGGGGGAGGCGTCAAGGGAGGAACGATCCATGGAGCGACCGATGACTACGGCTATCACCCCGTCGAGAACAAGGCCGAAATCCATGACCTGCACGCGACGATGCTCCATCTCCTGGGCATCGACCACAAGCGCCTGACCCATCGCTTCGGCGGCCGCGACATGCGCCTGACCGACGTTCACGGCGAGGTCGTCACAGGGATCCTGGCCTGACGCGACGGTCGGTCCGATCGTGTCGTATCCTGGAAGATGGGCGAGGCGCCCCGCGGCTTATTCGACCACTCGGATGTGCTGGACCTGGTGCTTGTCCAGCCAGCCCAGGAGGACCTCTTGCTCCTCGGACAGCTCGACCTCGGTCATGTTTTCCGTATCGAGGGGAGAGACGAGCAGCAAGACCCCGTCGCTCAGCCACTTGGTGACCTCGCTCCGGGAAAGCCAGTACTCGCTCTCGCCCAGCACAGGAATTCCCGGCGTATCGGGCGGCGTCATGAAATAGACGAGCTGCGACCTCAGGCGGGTCGAGATCGCCAGCGCCGGGATTTCAGGATGATCGACGGAAATCAGCTTCAGTTGGGACATGACTCTTGAGCTCGATGACGGACGGGTGCGCGTTTTCCCATGTGCGACAGCGATTCCGGAAACTGCACCAGCCATTAAGGATACCGATTCCGGGGCTGCCATCCTACTGCCGGGTCGGCCACGACCGGTCTCGGAACCCTCGCGATCGGCCGTGAGCAATCGCCGCTGGGGTTCGGCGTCGCGCAGACAGACAAGCTCCACCACCTCCAGTTGCCTGGCGATAGCCGGGAACATTGGATCGACCAGACCAGCCTGCGCTGCCTCACCGCGGCTAATTTCTATGGTTGGCGCAGTGCTCTTGAGCAAGATGAGGCGCCTGGCCCCGAGCAGAACGGCAATCCGCGCGGCGATCGAGTCCGAGGTCACATCCCAGCTTGCCGGCAACGGGTCCGGCCCACGATCGTCAACTTCCTCCAGAAACAGGCCGGGAGCCAGGATCGGAACCTGTCCAGCATTCCTGCACGCCCACAGGTCTTCCGGCCGGTGCACCACCGCGGAACCCGGTAAGAGGCCTGCGAGCAGCTCGCCCGTCAGGTCGAGCGACCTGATCGCCAGGCGGTGCGCTTTCTGGTCGCCCAGATCGTGAGTTTGATCCATCGTCCGGATCAGGTCGGCAAATGGTCCCCCACCGGCAACCAGGACAGCCTGCGCGCGGAGGCAGGCTGCGCGACCGCGCTGGTTGTCAAGAAACGCCGCGAGCCGCCCTGGCAGCTCGGGCCAGTCAAGCAGGCTGCCCCCCACCTTGATCACCACGAGGCCGGATGTTGACGTCGCCAGGCTTGGAGAGATCGTCGTCTCCTCGCAAATCGGCATCGATCACAACGGATTCTCATGTTCCATGACGAGCATGAGCAGGGCGCGGGCACAACCCGCGGTGGAGGCCGCGCATCCCCAGGCCTCGGCAAGGCTGATGATCGGACGATCCGGTCCGAGAACTCGCGCCGCCAACCGCCGCGCCAGGAATTCGCCGGACCCGGCAGCGACCGCGACATCGGGACTGCCGATCGTCGCCTGGCAGACCCGATGAGCGGCCTGGGCCAGCCTGCGCAAGAGGCACTCCGCGGCGGATCGGGAAAGCTCCACGGCATCGTCGGCCGAGAACCCCTCCCGGTCCGCGCCGACCATCCGCGCCAGGCGGTCCCGCGCGGCGTCGACGGTGGCCCCGCGCCCGTCGGCGGTTGCCAGGTCCGTCGGATCCGCCTCGAGGTCGCCCAGCGTCAAGAAGACGTCGAGACTGGTCGCAAAGAGCTCGGCGGCCAGGCCGATGGGCGGTCCTTGCCCGAGCGGAAGCTCGGTGGCCAGCGCGCACAGCGGCGTGCGCCGGATTCCGGCGTAGACGAGCTCTCCGGTCCGCAGACGCTCGGTGTCGGTCCGGCCCCGGACGGCGACTCTACCCCTGTCGAGCGGAATGATGTCGGTCGTGGTCGAGCCGACATCGATCATCAGGCCGCGATCGGCGGGAACAAGCCGGGCCGCCGCGGTCGCCAGGGCCAGCCAGTTGGCCGCGGCCGCCAGGACCGGCCGCCGCCGGATCCCGTCCAGCTCGTGAAAGCGGCCGTCGCTGCCCCAGACCGCCAAGGGACGGCCGCCCAGCGCTTGCGTGGCGGCTTCGAGAATGGCCAGCACTCCCTCGGCCTTGGTCGGGTAGCAGTCGCAAAGTTCCGCCGTCATCGTGACCGCGGCCCGGTCAAAGGGCGGAAGCGCGGCGGCCAGCCTGGCGATTGCCTTGCCCAGCTCGGCCGGTCGCCGCCAGACCTCGAAAGGCTCCGTCGTCGTTGGGCCATCGCTGTGTGCCGCCTTGAGATTGGCGCCCCCGATGTCGAGAGCCAGCCAGCGCGTCGGAGAGACTTCCGGATCTGTCCGCCTGCTCATGAGATCACCGCCTCGTGCGTGACCGGCCAGATCGTGCCGTCGGCATCGAAGCAGACCGGCGGTTGCCGGCGCACGAGGCCGGCAAGATTCTCCAGCAGGTCGCACGTGTATCCCGGAACGCCGCAGGCCGCCAGCCAGGCCGCGGCCAGGCGGCCGGCCGGCAAGAGCCGGCTGAGTCCCACGATCGACGTGGTGGCACGCGGGTTGATCTCCAGCACGATGGTCTCACCGAGCCGTGGTTCCCAGAAGAAATCGACGCCGACGAACCCGCGCAGGCCCGCCACCGACTCGACGGCTCGTCTGAGCAGCGATTCGGCCTGGCCGCATGGCACGGGGATCAGGCCCCCCAGGTACACGAATCGCCCTTCCCTGATCGCGGTCCTCTGACGGCCGCTCCCGATCAGCCAGGCACGATCTTCGGCGACCAGGAAGCTTGCACTCATCGGAATCCCTACATGAAACGGCTGAAGCAGCGCGACCGGCATTGCCAGGGCGGTGAGCGGTAGGTCGCCGGCATGGGCCACCCAGTACGTATCGACCGAGCCCGCTCCATCGACGGGCTTGAGCACGGCCGGATAAGGCGCGTCCGGGGGAAGCCCTGCCGCGGGCACGACGGTCCGGCACGAAGAAGTCGCGATGCCTCTCGCCTGTAGCCAGTCCGCCAGCCTTGCCTTGTTCCCGGTCAATTCCATCGATCGGGCCGAGCAGCCCAGAGAGCGGGCGCCGGCGCTTTCCAGGCCAAGGGCCAGCCCGGCCAGCACCCCCATCGTCTCGGGGGCGATGAGGACGGTATAATCCGCCTGCCGCGCGACATCGGCAAGCCATTGATTGGAGTCTCCTGTATTCATTCGAATCGTCGTCCAGGGGCCGGGATCATCGGGCCAGCGCGCATCGACAGTTACCACCACCCGTGCGCCCGGACCGGGAAGAGCCGCGCAGTCGGCGGCGATGGCCCGCCGCATCGCCAGCCCCTCGGCGGCCCACGACGGACGAACGGTGGAACCCGCCAGGCCACCGCCTGTAACCCATTCATGAACCAGGATTGTGAGTGGAGCTGAGGAAGCCATGCTCGAGAGCCACTTTCGCGTGATCCCGGTGCTTGACGTCAAGAACGGGCAGGCTGTCCATGCCGTCGGAGGAACTCGCTCCCATTATCGGCCCCTGCAAAGTATCTTGCATCCCTCTTGCGATCCGCTGGAGCTGGCCCGCGCCTACCGCGACCTGCTTGATTTGCGGGAGCTCTACCTCGCCGACCTCGATGCCATCTCGGGACAACGACCCGATCTGTCGCTCTATCGCAAACTCGCCAGTAAGGACGTGCGTCTCTGGATCGATGCCGGGTTGAAGAACGAAGACGACCTGGACGCGCTGATCGATCTCGATCACACCACGATCGTGGTCGGACTCGAGACCGCTGCCGGTCCGGACGCCGTGCGGGATATCCTCGATCGAATCGATCCCGACCGGGTCGTCCTCAGCCTGGACCTGTTTGCAGGCGTGCCGCGCCTGCCGACGGGCGCGGACTGGGCCGCGAGCGATCTGGAGGGGCTCTCGCAGCAAGTTCTCGAGCTGGGAGTCTGCCGCTTGCTGCTGCTCGATCTTGCCCGCGTCGGGACTGGCCGGGGAACCGGAACCGGGGAACTGCTCGTGCGGCTCCGCGAATCGCGTCCCCTGGTGGAGGTGAGCGTCGGCGGAGGAATCTCGGGAATCGAAGAGCTCTTCGCCGTGCGGACGGCCGGCGCAGCAGCCGCCCTGATCGGCTCGGCGCTGCACGACGGGCGAATCGGGCGGAAGCAACTGGATCGCCTGGTCGACCAGAGCCAGTCATCGCGTCAAGCCGCACTCAATCGCGTGGATCTTCACCCCTCGGCCGATGAGTCGCCGCGCCACTCGACCTCGGCTGATTGACCGCAGCACTCCTCGACCTCGACCCGCAAGATGCGGGGAACCGTCCAGCCGCGCGCAGCCATCTCCTGCCGCAACCGGCCGGCAATGTGATCCGCCAGCAGCTCGGCCGTGGTATTGGCGATCGGCAAGAGCACGCATTCGTCGCGCGGGAAGCTCCACATGCGGTCGCCACAGGTCACGCGGAGATTCGCCCCTTCCTCGTGCAAGCCGATCAAGTGGTTGCGGGTGGGCAGAAGCATCCGATGATCGAGCTCGTCGGTGATCGCGCGGGTCATGTCCTTGAGCGCGATGAAATCGACGACGTAGTGGTTCTCGTCGAGATCACCTGCAACCTCGACCGCCGTGCGGTAGTTGTGGCCGTGCAACCGCTCACAGCGATCACCTTCATAAGTGATGAAATGCCCAGAGCAGAACACCAGGTAATCCTTGGTAACCCTGACCTTATAGCGCGAGCTCGACACGGCCTCTTGACTCCTGGAGTTGCATCTGGCATTTCATGCGACCGACCAGCTTGCGGGGCCGGCGGGACGGGGCAATGGAATTGTGCCATCCCGCAGGGCCGCGAACAAGGCGGCCGTCACGAGGTCGGCGGTGGTGCCCGGATTGAGCTGGTTGCCCCGCGAGCGCAGCCAGGCATCCAGTTCCTGCAACCGGTAATGACTTTCGGCGGAGCCGGGCCACGCCGCTTGCAGGACCTCGGCAGCCTTCCTGGACACGCTCAGAGCCACCTCTCGACCGGCCTTGCGAAGGATGAGGGAGTCAGGATGCCGGGCCAGCGTGCCCAGAAACGCGGCGATGATCACCGTCTCCAGCAGATGGCCGCCGTGCAGGGCTTTACGGATCATCGGCAGCACTTCGTGAAAGACCTCCTGGAAGCCGCTGGCATACTGCCTGGCGATCAGGTCGCGATCGGCCGCCAGGGCCATAACTTCGCGGAGCGTCATCGTGGGCTCAGCGGCCACATCCTGCTCGTCGACCCGGCCGATGCCGCCAGGGGATGCCAGGAGAATCGCCTGGTAGACGAGTCGGGCGTCGTCCCTGGTCGTCCCCGCGAGTACCTGCTCGACACCGTCGGCCAGGTCGATCGCCGGCGGCACCGCCGCAAGCGGGGTGAGCAAGAGGATCATCCCCAGGTTCGTGTTGGTGCTGACCACCCGCCTCGTGGCCTTGACCGCGGCCAGAACAGTCGCCCCGATTCCCCGCTCCACGGCACGGTCGAGCGGCCCCCCGATGGCAGTTGCACTGAGCAGGAAGTCCAGGTAATGAAGGTCCGAGAAGTCGCAGAAGCGATGGACATTCCCCGGCTTTCGCGCCGTGACCTCGAGCAGGCAGGCGACCTGGGCCAGCCGTCCCGCGGAGAGACGTGTGACGTTCCTTGCTCTCTCGCCAGGGTCAGGCTCATTCATCGGTTCGCATCCCGCAACCCAGCGAGCACCGCCGCCGCCACGTCGATGCCCGTGACCCTCGAGAGCGCACGCCACCCAGGGACTGCGTTGACCTCCAGGATCGTCAGCCGCCCCCGGTCCAGATCCTCCACCAGGTCCACGCCGGCAATCTCCGCTCCGAGGGCCTTGGCGGCGGCCAGCGCCAGGTGTTTCGCCTCGAAGTCGATCTCGGCGGGCTCGGCTCGGCCCCCCAGCGAGACGTTGGTGCGCCACTCCCCCGCGGGGGCAAACCGGCGCATCGCTCCCAGAACGTGCCCCCGCAGGACGAAGACCCGCAGGTCGTGGCCGGGATGGCGGATCGTTTGCTGGAGATAGAGGACCGCGCCCAGCCGCTCGAGCGCGTGCAAGGTTCGCCAGGCGAGCTCGCGGTCGCTCACCCGGACCAGGCCCCGCCCCTCCGAGCCGAAGAGAGGCTTGACCACCACGTCTCCTCCCAGGTTCTCGAACGCCGCCAGCGCCTCGCTCGCCGTCTGACCCGTCCAGGTTGGCGGCACAGGCAGTCCGGCCTGATCGAGCAATGCCAATGTCAGGTACTTGTCGACCGCTGCCTCGACGGCCCGTGGCGGGTTCCAGACGGGAACTCCCGAGGCAACCACGCGATGCAGCGCATCCATCCGGAAAACGACCTGCTCCAGGCTTCCCGGCGGCATCATCCGTACCAGAACACCGTTGGCTTCGGTCAACGCGACGCCACCGGCCTCCACTGTCTGTCGCCCCGCGCCGACCTGTGCCGAGACCTGCGCGAACGGCACCGCCTCGAGCCTGACATCGAGAGCCCCGGCCGCGCGCCGCAGGTCGGTGACATGCCAGCCAAAGCCAGAAACAAGGGCGACGATGGTGGTCATCGTTTCCGAGACGGCAGCAAATCAGCCGGGATCCGCCGCCCTGGCAGGTACGTACCGGTTCTTGCAATTGGGAGAGCTAAACGATCCGGGGTACACTGGAATTCGTGATGACACGCCATCGGG
This sequence comes from Isosphaeraceae bacterium, assembly GCA_049516015.1. Lineage (GTDB taxonomy): Bacteria > Planctomycetota > Planctomycetia > Isosphaerales > Isosphaeraceae > Aquisphaera. The sequence continues at coordinate 39,549 of JBEKTN010000022.1, forward strand.
CGGGCTCACGCTTCGTGCCTATCCGCGAGTAGAGTTCACCCAGAATAACACGGTCCTCTTCTGAGAACACCTCAATACTGGTATGAAAGCGACCGGCCACGGTCAACCCGATGAGGCCGTTCGACCCCGTCACCAGGATGGTCCTCATCGGCGAATCCCCTCCGCTTGGCTGTGGACGGTCCAGGCAATCAAATCTGGAGTTTGCCGCTCTTGACGGTCAAGGAATTCAGGTTGGTCTGGATCAGGGCGAGGTTTTCCAGATCCAGAAGGGTTGCATGATCGAACAGGTCGGTGGGGCTCAGTGGCGACAACAGGCCCTGGGAGAAAATCGCATCGATCGCGGCCGCGTCCGGCGTGTCGTTCGACTTGTAGTACAGAGCCTGGCTCGTACTGCCGATCTTGATGACGTTAATCGGCCCCACCGCGGCCACAATTCCATTGACATTGCCGACAGACAAGCCCGTGCCTGTAGTCTTGTTGCCAATGGACCCACCCGAAACGATGGCGCTCTGGCTGTCGATCCCTCCATTGATCGTCAGGTTGCCGAGGATCGAGCCCAAGGAGGCGATGCGTCCGCTCTGGAGAGGCCCCTTGATGGTGACGTTGCCGTTGATGTTGCCCACGGACACGAGCTGTCCGGTCAACGTCCCATTAATGGTCAAGTTGCCGTTGATCGAGCCTGCCGAGGCGATAAGGCCGCCCTGTAGCGCGCCGACGTTGAGAGTCCCGGTCATGTTGCCGATGGACACGATCTGCCCGGTTATCCCTCCGCCGACCGTCAGGTTGCCGAGGGTCCCGCCGGTGAGGACGGAGCCGCCCTGCACGGGCACGGCGATCTGGATGGTCCCGCGGTTACAGCCGCTTTCAGACACGATCGGCGCATTCACCCCGTAGCCGATCGAGATGGGGCCGATGTCCGAGCCAGAGGTGACGATCGATCCGCCCTGTACGATTCTGTTGAGCACGATGGTCCCATTGTTGTTGCCGGCGGACACGATCGGCCCATTGATCGAGCCGTCGATCGTGATACTGCCATTCAGCGCGCCGGAGGTGGTGATGGAGCCGCCCTGCACAGGGCCGTTGACGTTGATGGCCGTGCTGTTGTTGCCGGCCGAGATTGTCGGCCCGTTCATCGAGCCGATGGTGATGTTGCCGATGACCGAGCCCAAGGTGGTGATGGAGCCGCCCTTTAAACTGGCGCCGCTGTTGACGTTAATGGTCGTGTTGTTGTTGCCGGCGGATACGGTCGGCCCATTCACCTGGCCGCAAATGGTGATATTGCCGATGACCGAGCCATAAGTGGTGATGAAACCGCCTTGCACGGTGCCATTGAGGTCGATCGTCCCACTGTTGTTGCCGGTGGCCAAAATCGGACCGTTCATCGAGCCGTTGATGGTGATGTTGCCGATGACCGAGCCGTAAGTGGTGATGGAGCCACCCTGCACGAGGCCGTTGACAGTGACGGTGCTTTTGTTCAGGCAACTGGAGACCACGGTCGGGCCGCTCATCGAGCCGTTGGAAACGACGCCGCCGAGGTACACGACGTTTTTGGAAGGAGCGGGGTACGTGAAAGTCGCCCCAAGGTTTCCGGCGCCCGGCTCCCACGCGACCGGCTGGACCGTGATGACGCCCGTGATGCCGTTCGCGACAACCTGGCTGATGAGGTTGCCTCCGCAGATGATTTGCCCCGCGAGCCCAGAGCCGTTGGCCTGCACGGTCGTGGCGGTGACCACGGGGCCCTTGCAGGTCGAGGTGACATAGACCCGGCCGATATCCGCGGGCACTTGCGAAGTCGCTTGCGTGATCGGATCGGTCCGGATCCCGGTCGTCTGGATGGTGCTGGTGGAGGGAATCGGGCCGCAGGGGATGATCGAGCCGAAGATGCTCGGGGCGGTCACGTTGGGCAAGGAACCCCCGATGATTACGTCGCCCAGTGGCCCGGTGCTGGTGATGGCCGGCGTGAAGGCCGTTTTCGGCAGGCTGCAGTCTTCGGGACTGCCGACGTTCAGTTGGGTCTGGATCGAGCCGCCGTCGCCGCACAGACTGATGTTTTCGATGAAAGACCCGTCGAGCTGGTTGCACGAATTGAAGGTCTCGGCGACCGTGATGAGGGCGACCACGGCTCCGCGAGCGACGTTGCTGGGTGTAACGATGTTGGCGGTGCCGCTGCTGTTGGCGGTGCTTACCCCCTGGACCACCAGCACGACGTTGTTGTTGTCGAATTGGCCCCGGCCGCACGACGACGGACTATCGTCCATGAAGAAACCGACCTGCTGAGTGGCTAGATCCGCGAATGGGACCCGGAAGGTCTCCACGGTCGAATTGTTAATGGAGCCTGCTTGAACAATCGCGGTGCAGGGCGCGAGGAGGTTGGCCGCATCATTGCTGGAGGCCACCGCCCCCGTCTCGATCTGGCCGCAGTAACTCGTCATGGACCCGAACGCCACCGCCTGGATGCTCTTGGCGGCGATGGAGTGGTCCGGTACGTAATCCCGAACGCCGACACCCGCCACGTTGTCCAGGGGCAGATAGATTCCGGCCGGCGCGGAATCGGGCGCGAAGAAGGTTGAAGCCGCCGAGGTTACCTTGGTCAGGATGTTCCCCTCGACGTCCACGTTCCGCACACCGGAGATGCCGACGGCATCCAGGCGGGCCAGGTTGAACTTGGCCACGTCATTGAACGTCTCCAGGCTCAGGTCGTACTGATCGGGGGCCGTGCTGACGGTGTTGGTGATGCGGGCGGTGAGCTGCGGGTTGGCCAGGTTCGTGGAGGGGGTAAGGCCCTCGACCGACGGGCTGTCCAGGCCCTCATAGAAGTACTGGATGTTGATGTACTCCAGAGTGCCCGAGGGGCTCAATTTGGCATACGGGGACGTGGATGCCAGGGCATACGGATTCGGGAGCACGCCACAACAGGGATTCGCGGGCGTCGTTTCTTCGATCTCCCGCGTGATGCCGCCCTCGGTAATGTCGGCCACCACCGGACCGAAGCCCCCGAGGACGGCGATCGTGCCGATCTGCCCAGCCACGATCGTGCCCGGCGTGCCGCCACCCACTGTGATGCTGCCGATGGTGCCGGTCACCGTCAGCCCGCCCCCCAGGTTCCCGCGCACCGTCATGGTGGGGACATTACCGGTGATATTGATGACGCCGGTGGGTCCAAGGGAGCCGATCGTCACCGGGTTGACGATCGCCGGCGCGTCCGGGTCGTTCGGGTCCTTATCGATGTTGACCGTGCCGTTGACGGTGCCGGTGACCGTCAGGCTCGCGCTCTCCCATCGAGTCAAATCGAGCGTGCCATTGAAATCGGCGGAATTGGCCGCGTTCGCGACGTGCACCTCGTCGTCGTCCGCGACGATGTCCGTCCCCCCGTCCGCCGCCGTATGGGTGAGCGGGTCGATGCCGTTGATGTAGAACGTGTTGCCGGAGAGCGGGGAGGTGAGGGTTGCGGTGGATCCGAAGCGGATGTTCAGGTTGGCCAGCCCGCTGTAAGTGATGCCGCTGGGGCCCATGTCCATGCCGGTGAGCGTGGTCGGAGTCAGCGTGCCGACCTTGGCGATTCGGCTGCCGCTGTCGTCCACGTTCATGGTATCGGCCAGATTGCCGATGACGGTCAGCGCCCCCTGGATGTTGTTCACGTTGCCGTTGTTGGGCGTGGGGGCGTAGTTGGGCACGGGCGGCTGGGTGCTGCCCACGTTCACGGTGTTCACGTTGGAGCCGCCGCCGGTATTCACCGTGGTCGGCCCGCCGGTCCCCAGGACATTCACGGTGTCGGCGCCGGTGCCGCTGTTCAGGAAGGTGGTCGTGGGCACGGCTGTGCTGTTGATGAAGAAGGTGTTGCCGCCGGAGCCCAGGTCGATGTTCAAGTTGGCCAGCCCGCTGTAGGTGATGCCGCTGGGACCCATGTTCAGGCCGGTCAGGGTGGAAGCGGTCAGGGTACCAGTCTTGGAGATCGTGCTGCCGGTATCATCCACGTTCATCGTATCGGCGCTGTTGCCGATGACAGTCAGGGCCCCCTGGATGTTGTCCACGATGCCGCCCGTCGTGGGCTCCTTGCTGCCCACGTTGACGACATTCACGTTCGAGGCCCCGCCGGTATTCACCGTCGTCGGCCCCCCGGTCGTCCGCACATTGACCGTATCGGCGCCCGTGCCGCTGTTCAGGAAGGTGCTGGTGGGTACGGCCGTGCTGTTGATGAAGAACGTGTTGCCGCCGGAGCCCAACTTGATGTTCAGGTTGGCCAGGCCGCTGTAGGTGATGCCGCTGGGGCCCATGTTCAGGCCGGTCAGGGCGGAAGAGGTCAGGGTACCGGTCTTGGCGATCGTGCTGCCGGTATCATCCACATTCATCGTGTCGGCGCCATTGCCGGCGACAGTCAGGGCCCCCTGGATGTTGTTTACGATGCCGTCGGAAGCCGGCTCCAGGCTGCCCACGTTGACGATGTTGTGGTTGGAGCCGCCGCCCGTGTTCACCGTCGTCGCGCTGCTGGTGGCTTGGACGTTCACCGTATCGGCGCCAGTGCCGCTATTGAGGAAGGTCGTCGTGCCGGCCGCGGTGTTGCTGATGAGGAAGGTGTTGCCGCCGGAGCCCAGGTCGATGTTCAGGTTGGCCAGGCCGCTGTAAGTGATGCCGCTGGGGCCCATGTTCAGGCCGGTCAGGGTGGTGGAGGTCAGGGTACCGCTCTTGGAGGCCGTGCTCCCCGTATCGTCCACGTTCATCGTGTCGGCTCCACTGCCCTGGACTGTCAGCGGTCCCTTAATCAGGTCGATGATGCCGCCGGTCAGCGGGACCAGGCTGCCGAGGTTGACGACGTTGACGCCGCCGCCGGTATCGACCAGTGTCACGGTGCCGGAGGCCACGTTGGTCAGGTTGAACGTGTCGTTCTCGTCGCCGCCCTGGATGGTAGCGCTCGGGGCGTAGATGACACCGGCCACGGTGATCGTGCTGCCGATGCCGGGGCCCGACTTGCCGTAGTCGTCCTGGATCAGCACCGGGGCCCCGGCCGTGATCGTGGCGCCCGCGGCGATGCTGATGTTGTCGGCGACCAGCAGCGTCACCGAGCCGCCGGCGCTGATGCTCGAGCTGTTGGCCAGCAGCAAGTCGTCGCCCGACGGGTTATCGTCCGGGACTGTCAGCGCGACGTTGCCGGCGGTCGAGGTGATGGTGCCCACTCGCATGGCGCCGCTGGTTTCGGTGAGCGTGATGTTGCCGTTGGTGGACGCATCGATCTGGCCGGTGCCCGGGCCGTTGGGGTTGATGTTGGTGAAGCCCGTGATGGTGATGATCGGGGTGGACGCCGGCACGCCCGTCAGCTCGATGTTGCCTCCGGCTGTCAGGTCGGCGAAGCTGTAGGTGCTGTCGATCAGCGAGGCACCGCCGTCGTAGAATCCCGGGTCGATCGCCTCCGACGGCCCGTTGCCGGTCCCCGGCCGGAAATACGTGGTGACGGCCGTCGTCAAGCCCGTATAGTCTTCATACACGGTGATGCCGAAGTCCGCGGGCCCCGGCGCCGAATCCTGCTCGCTTTCCTCGAGCTGGGCGTCGAAGTCGCCGCCGACCTGGATGGAGTTCAAGGGCACGATGAACGGGGTCTGGTTGATATTGAAATCCGGGTCGCGCAGGATGCCCGTGAAATTGAAGTAGGCGCTGCCGCTGGCCAGCACGGTGAGTTGAATCGGCCGCTCCTTATGGTTCAGGTCCTCGCTCTGCACCAACTCGGCGTTGAGTGGGTTCGCGGACGAGCCGATCTGACCGTTCGCCGCCTTGACATCGAGGATGTTGGTGACCACGACCGCTTGCGGTCCGGTGGATTCGATGTTGCCGCTGGCGTTCAATATCTCCGTGGTGCCGATCGGATTATTGATGAGGCCGTTGAGGATGATGTTGGGGCTGCCGGTCGTGCTTCGGTTCTCGATGTCCACAAGCGTCGGCGCGTACGAGTAGACGACGTTGAACGCGAAGGCGTCATTGGAATTGGTGTCGTTCTGGACGTTGATGTCCACATCGTGAGTCGCGGTGCTGGAACTGAGGAAGTCGATGTTGTTGACTTCCATGTCCAGTGTGGAGTTGTTCAGGAGTTGGACCTTGTCAGACGTTGCCTGATAGTGGAAAGTGGCCTGGCTGCCGTCGATCAGGCCGTCGGCGGAGTTGTTGTTGTCGATCGTGCCGCCGAAGGACTGGTTGGCCACGAACGTGATGGTGCCGGTGGCGGAGTTGCTGATATTGGGGACGGTGATCTGTGTCGCGCTGATTGTCGGGGTAATGGTGCTGGACGGGTCCACCGTACCGTTGGCGTCCACGATCAGGAGGGGGCTCGGCCCGCTCAGACTGATCACGTCGGCGTTCCAGTGGATCGTGCGGTTGGCCACGACCTGGCCCGATGTATTGTTGTAGTGGCCGACAATGAAGCCCCCGCCGGCGGAGGGGTCTTGGATGGCTTCAATGAAGGTGGCGAGGGCCTTCACCGTGAGGGCCGCGGTCTTGATGGTGGCGCCGGCCGCGGCATCGACCTGCGAGAAGTCGGGCTGCGTCGAGTCGTAACGCGAGGGGCCGAAGAGATCGACTTCGGTGTTCGCCGTGGCCGAGCCGAACGCGGCATCGCAATTGGAAACGGCGGTGGCGAGGTCCTGGAGATTATCGTGCCGAGCCTCGATATCGACCGAGTTGGTCCCGGTGATGTTCGCACCGGTCAGGATCGTCACGTGCGCGGTGTCGTTGGCGTCCGCCTTCGCAGTGGCCGTGGAATCCGCGGCGAAGGCCTTCGCGGTGGAGTTCGAATTGGCCAGGAGGCTGTACGATGTCACGGCGTCGATGGTCGTGTTCTCCGCCATCAGTGCGGCACCCGTGCCGATCGTGGTCTGCGTGGTGGCCACGTTGGAGTCGTCGGCATGACTGCCGATGTACAGCTCGGCGTCGGCGTTCGAATTGACTCCCAACCCGCCGCCATCGGCGGTGGCGTTGACGTTTGCCGCGGTGTTGCTCTGGGATTCGACCAGGAGGGCGGACAGGGCCGTGACCTGGGCGTCCTGGCCCACGGAAGCCTGGGTGTTGAAATTGACGTTGGCGGTCGTGCCGGCACTGGCGATCGAAACGACCCCTCCGCCGGATGAGTCGGACGAGCCATCCACGTTGTTGTAGGACAGGGCCTGGAGGGTGAAGTTGCCCTGCGTGGCGATGACGGCGCTGTCGCCGACGGTCGCGCTGTTGGTGTTGGTGGTGGAGATGTTCGCGGTACCACCGCCCACCGCGACAAAGCCGCCGCCGCTGTTGGTGCCATCCGCGGACGTGTTGGCATAGGACGTGGACGTGATCTCGATATCGCCGCCGGCCTTGAGGTTCGCACTACTGCCCACGGACGTAGCGACAGTCGGGCTGGAGGTGACGTTGGCATCCGAGCCGCCGATCTGGACCGCGCCACCGCCCGAACCGATCGCCCCCGCGTTCGCCTCGCCGTCGCCCGTCGGGGCGTTCAGGAGGCTGCTGGCGCCTCCGACGCCGATGAGTTGGTACGTCCCGCTGGCACCCGTCGTGTTCAGCGGGATGACCAGGTCTTGGGTGCCCGTCCCCGCCGACGTGAAGACGAGTCCTTCCACGCCGATAGTGTGCGTCCCGAAGCTGTTGCTCGCGTTCAGGGTGAGGGCGCTGCCGCCCAGGGTCGCCGCCAGTTGGAAGCTGGGCGTCGGCGTCGCGGTGGCGTTGACGACGTAGTAGGTGTTGCCGCTCACCAGGCCGCCGATCGGCTGCTCGTTCGCCGCCGTGAGGATTTGTAGGCCGTTCGCGCTGGTGGGGTCGAGGGTGATGGCGGCGCCGGGATTGCCCTGACTGCCGACGGTCGCGGACAGTTCGAACTGGTTGGTGCCGTCGGTGATCACGTAATAGGTGCTTCCTGGCGACAGGCCGCCAATGGCCGCCGCCCCCGACCCGAGGCTGTAGACCACGGCCTGGCCGTTGCTGAAATTGTCGGGGATGGGTTTGCCGCTGGAGTCGTCTCCCAGGTCGATGATCGAATTACTGACCTGTTGCGGGGCGAACTCCAGCGGGGCCGGCGCCGTGTAGGTAACCGCCTGGCCGTTGCTGAAGCCCGGGAGGTTGATCGTGTTGTTGCTGACCGTCGTGGCGGGGTCGAAGGAGGTCGGGGTCAACAAGCCCTGCGTCGGGTCCACGAGCTTGATGGTTTCCGGATCGATCACGCGGACCAGGTAAGGGTCCCCGGACGTCAGGCCGCCGATCGGCGTGCCGCCGTTGTCCTCGTAGACGACCTCGTCACCGGTTTGCAGGTCATCGGGGCTGGCGAAGACGATCGTGTCATTGGTCGTGTTCACCTGCGCGGCATCGAACGAGGGCCCGAGCTCGAGCGTGTAGGGGTTGACGGCGATGACGGGATAGACGCTCCCGTCGGTGAGTCCGCCGATGGGCGGGTTGCCGTTCTGGGCGTAGGTGACGGTATCGCCGGTCTGGAGGCCATCGGGCAGCGTGAAGGTGATCTCGTTGTTGCTGACCTGGGACGGGGTGAACGAGCCGTTGGACACCGGGACCGGCGTGGTGCCGTGGACCGATTCCACGGTGATGCTGCCGCCCGCCACGATGGTCGCGTTGCTGCCGATGTAGGTGTTGATCGTGGGGGTCACGAAGACGTTGGCCAGGGATTCATTGACGTTGACAATACCGCCATTGGCCCCCGTCGTGTTCGCATGCCCCTCGGTCGTGGACGTGGACTCGACAGTGACGTTGCCGGTCACATCCACCGAGGAACCGTTGCCGAGGTAGGCGCTCAGAGCCGGGCTGGTTTTGGCCGTGGCATTGCCGCCCGAGCCGCTGAAAGCGCCGCCGCCGCTCAGATTCACAACGGCCGTGGACTGGTCCGCGCCGGCCGCTTCCACGTCCAGGCCCCCGGCCGGCTGCGCCGCCGTTCCCACCACGGCCCCGGTGCCCAGGTAGGCGTTGACATCGCCGCTCGCCGTGGCGGTCGCAAAGATCGCTGCCACGTTCAAAACGACGCCGACCGAAAGGGTGCTGGCGGTAGCGCTGGCAATGTTGGCGCCGGCGGCATCGACCGTGACGGTCCCGCCGGCATGGAGGGTCGCGCCGCTGCCGATATAGCTATCGACCTGCGCCGCGGCCGTGGCGGTGATGTTCGCTCCTTCGCCGGTCCCGGCCGAAACGCCGCTGGAACTGCCGGAGGCCTGGGCGCCTTTCGTGGTATCCTGCGTGGCCTGAACTGTGATGGCCCCGTTGGTCGCGGCAACCTGCGCGCCGCTGTCGATGAAGGCTTTGACGATTGGCGACATGTTCGCATCGGCCAGGGACACCCCGACCGCTACCGCGCCCGCCTGGACTCCGAAATCGGTGGCACTCGCCTCGTCGTGGGATTCGGCATCGACCATCACGTTTTGCCCAACCAGCACCTGGGAGTTTGCGCCGATGGAGGCCTGGATCGTGGGGCTGATTTCGGAATCGGCCACGTTGGCCGTGCCGGCGCCGATGCCGGCGGCGACCGCCAACGTGTTGGCCGTCGCGGTATCCGTCGACGTCGCCTGGACCGTGACCGCGCCGACGGGCGAACCGGCCTGGGTGCCGATCTGGGCGCCCGACGTGGCGGTGCCGATCGCCGCGGTGGTCGACCCGCCGAGCGTCGTCTGAGCGATCGCCGCGCCCGCCGCCACCAAGCCGAACGTGCCCCCGGCCGCCTCGGCGTCGTCGTTCCGCGTGGCGGTGGCCGTGACGCTGACGCTGCTCGCGCCGTCGACGCTCGCCCCGCCGATGAAAGCGTCTTCCGTGGCGTTGTCGGTGATCAACGTCACTTGCGCGCCGAGGCCGATGTAGCCGACCGTTCCCGCGTAGGTCTTACCGGTCACGTTATCGGAGAACGTCGCGGAGACGTCGACGGCGCCGCCGGCGGTGACACTGACACCGTCGCCGAGGAAGGCCAGCACGGCCGGGGCTACCGTGATGGTGGCTACCGAGCCCCCGACGCTCACGATCCCGCCGCTCCCCTGGCCCACCAGCGCGGTGACGCTGGGGAGAGTCTCGGTGGCCGACACCGTGACCCCGCCGCCCGCATCGATCACGGCCGTGCCGCCGATGTAGGCTTGGGTCGCGGCCGGCGGAGTGTTCGCCACCAGCACGCCGTCGACGTTCAGGGCCTGGGTGTTGGTCGCCGTCGTGGCGTCCTGGCCCGGGTCCGACGGGTCGGGGCCGGGGAGGCTGGTCTGGCTGACGCCCGGCACCCCTCCGCTCAGCGAGATACTGCTGTCAACGGTCGTCTGGATGCTATTGAGCTGCGAGAGGCCCTTGGAGTCGAGGCCCGAGCCGATCCCGATGACCGAGACCGTGCCGTTGAGCGAGACGCCGCCGCTGACGGCGAACGAGAACGCGGTGGAGCTGACGTTCTCGGTGGCGGTGGCCAGCACCTGGACGCTGCCCATCGCGCTGACTTTCGAGCTACCGGAGATGTTGGCGTCGACGGTGTTCTCGACACTGATGACGTCGATCCCCGCGCCGGCGGCGACGGCCCCGATAGCGGCGCTGCCGATCTTGTCGGTGACGCTGGCGGTGTCGTTGGCGAGGACCTCGACATTCTGGCCGGATACGGCGTAGGAGGAGTCCTGGTTCACGTTCGAGTCGACGATGGACGCCGAGGTGGCGGACGAGAGGCTGACGACGGCGATCGCGCCGGCGATCCCGACGATGCCGCCGCCCGCCGCGACGGCTGTCGAGTTCACGGTCTCGGTACTGTCGGCCTCGACGTCGGTCAAGCCCGAGGCGTTGGTGGTCGATGCGTCGATCTGGGCGAGGGTGGTCTGGCCGATCAGGCCGACCGCGATTCCGCCGCCGCCCCCGACGGCCCCGGCCCCGAGGACGCCGTCGCTGGGGGTGACGGTCACGCCGGAGTTGGCCAGGACGGTCAGGTTGCCGTCGGAGTCGACCGTCGAGCCATCGGTGATGTAGGCCTCGGTCGCGGTGGTGACGTCGGCGGCGGACGCACCGCCGGCCACTCCGGCGTAGAGCCCGACCCCCAGGCCGACCGTGGTCGTACCGACGGTCTCGCGGGTGAGCGCGCTGACTTCGACACCCCCGCTCCCTGCCGAGACGGTTGCGGCGTTGATCGAAGCGACCGTCGTGCTGCTGTCGATGTCTGCGGCCACGACCGCCCCGATGCCCGCCCCTGCAGCCCCCACCCCCAGCACGCCACCGGCGCTGGTGATGCCCGTCGACCGGTGCGCCCTCACGATCACCGCCCCACCCGACGCGACGCCGCTGGTGACCGTCGAGCCGGCGATGTGGGCGTCGGTAGTGTCGTTGAACACGTCGACCTCGATGTTGAGGCCGATCCCGGCCGCGCCGACGCCGACAGCCCCCGTGATGGCGAGGTCGCCGAGTGTCTCGGTGTCGGTGGCGATGACGACCACGCCCTCGACCTGCTGGGTGCTCTCCGTTCCGTTCGCGTCGGTCGCCCACTGGGGGACGCCGATTGTGGAGTTGTCCAGGTCCTTCGATACGACGTTGGCGCCGTCGTCAATCCGGGCCTTGGTCGTGTTGTGCAGGTCGTTGACGGCCACCGTCCCGCCCACGCCGACACCGGCCGACCCGCTGATCGTGCCGGCGTAGGTGAGAACCGTGTCCGCGGTATCGGCCAGCAGGTAGACGCTGCCGTCGGCCGTCACGGTCGCGGCGTCGATGTAGGCCTCGGTGTCACAACCCATGATGTCGATCGACACCGAGCCGGCGAGTCCCGCGACTGTCCCGATGGCGAGCCCTCCGGTGAACGTCATGATCGTGGGGGTGGAATCGGCCTGGATCAAGACATTGGACCCGGAGGAGGTCACGGACGTCGTGGCGCCGCTGATGTACGCGTCGACGGTGTCGGCGACGTCGTTGAACCCCACGGCCACCCCCGCGCCCACGCCTGACGCGGCGAACGAACCCTGGCCGGAGAACGAGTCGATCGTCGACGTGTCGGACGCCGTGACGGCGACCGTCGACGTGGCGGTGACATCGGCGCCGCCGGAGATCGAGGCACTGACGTTGTTGGCGATCAGGTTCACGGAAACCGAGCCGCCCACCGCGAAGTCCGCGGCCCCCGAGCCGGCTACCGTGACGTTGATGATCGTGGCGGACTCGCCGCTGATCACGTACACCGAGGCGGCGGTGACGGTCGCCCCCGAGATCCCGGCCGCGATGGAGTTGGCGACGTCGTTGGTCGAGATCGCCGCGCCGACGGCCCCCGCCGTCGGCGAGATCGCCAGCGCGCCGGCCCCGGCCCCGAGGGTTGAGCTGTCGGTGGCCGAAACGGTGACGACCCCGCCGGCCTGGACGTTGCCGTCGGCGGGCGTGTCGCTGCTGATCGAGGCGTTGACGCTTTCGCGGAGGAAGTTCAGGTTGACCGAACCCCCCAGCGCGAACCCGTCAGCCCCCGCGCCGCCGACAGTCACGCTGACGAGCATCGAGTTGATGTCGACGGGGATCGTCACGCTCGTATATCCGAAATCGAGCGAGTCGTTCGAGCCCGGCAGATCGGGGGGAGGGCCAAAGCTGGCCTCGACGCTGACGTTCTGGCCCGCGGTCACCTTGGAGTTGGTGATGGTGGCGCTGATCTGGTGGTTCGTGGTCGTGCTCGGCTTGCTGATCGCGTTCGGGTTGGCCGGGTCGAAGCTGCCGCCAATGTAGTTGTAGGCGATCGACGCGCCGAAGGCGGCGCCGCCCAGACTGATGGCGATCCCACCGGCAAGCACCACCATCACCGCCGACTCGACCGCCTGCAGGTTGACCGAGCCGCTCGAGGCGTCGACCGTCGAGTCGCTGATGTGAGTGTCGACGTCGTTGGCGATCGAGTTGACGGTGATCGAGCCGCCCAGCGCGAATCCCTCGCCGCTCCCGGCCGCGCCGACGGCAATGGCGACCAGAATGGGGCTGGACGTGCCCGAGAGATCGAGGTCGCCCCCGGTCGTCACGGTGGAGTCGTCGACGTAGGCCAGAATCGAGTTCTGGATCAGGTTGTAGCTGATCGCCGCGCCGATCGCCGCGCCCTCCGAGGCTCCGGCGACGCCGCCGGCTACCGAGCCGATCGTCGAGTGGTCGGTCGCCTTGACGGTCGTCGAGCCGCCGGAGGTGACGCTCGAGCTGGTATTGAGCATGTTGGAGATGTGGGCATCGGTGGTGTCGGTAATCTCGTTGATCGAGACCGAGCCGGCCCCGGCGAGCCCGCCGGAGCCGGTGGTGACGCCGACGCCGATCGTCGCGCTGCCGATCAAGGCCGTGTCGGTGGCCGTCACCGTCACCGTGCCGTTGACGTCGATGGTCGAGCTGTCGAGGTACGCGCTGGTGGTGGCGGCGATCACGTTGAAGCCGATCGCCGCGCCCAACCCGGCCTCGCCGCCGACACCGAGCGCCCCGCCGATGGCGATGATCCCCGAGCTGTCGGTCGCCTCGACGTCGAGGTTGGCCAGCGCCGAGGCGCCGGAGGGCTGAGTGATGGTCGAGCCCTCGACGTAGGCGTTGGTCTCGTCCTGGATGTCGTTGACCGCGATCATGCCGCCGCCGCCGATGCTGTCATCCCCGGCGCCGACGCCCCCGGCGCCGGTGATCGCAATGATCTGGGGCTGGATCGTCGGGCCGGCGTCGGTCGCCGTGATCGACAGCGTGCCGGCGTCGAGCGTCACGGTCGAGTCCGTGATATAGGCCAGCGTGTTGGCGGGCTCGCTCGTTCCGGCCAGGTCGAAGCCGATCAGGTTGATGGCGATCGCGACGCCGAAGCCCTTGCTGCCGCCATAAGCGCCGCTGCCGGCGATCGCCACGATCTCAGCGCTCTCGTTCGCCGTGACCCACGAGTCTCCCCCGAGCGTCAGCGTGGCGTTCTGGACATAGGCCTCGGTATCGGGCAGGTCGACGTCGATCGAGACCGAGCCGGCCACGGCGTTGCTCGACCCGCTCTCGAGAAATACCTGCGAGCCCGAGGCCCCGGCGGCGCCGGCGGTCAGCGAGCCGATGTAACCGCCGTGGTCGGCCGTCACGTCGAGATCAGCCGTCGTGACGGTGGCGTTCTCAAGATACGCCTTGGTGGTGTCGATGACGTCGTCGGTGCTGAGCGCACCGGCGATCGCGTTGCTGCTGGAGGTCGACCCGATCTGTTGGTTCGACATGGCCAAGCCCCCGGCCACGCTCACGACGATCGTCCGCGTTGCCGCGTGGATGCTGAACGTGTCGGGGACGAAGGTCTGGGCGCCCGAGGCCTGGGCGAAGTCCAAGGCGAGGGCGACGCCCGCTTGGGCGTTGGCAAAGGAGTTGGCCAGCTCGATCCGGTTGGGATCGACGACGATGGCGTAATACGTCTGGCCGCTGGTCAGCCCGCCGATCGCGCCCGAGCCGGCCACGTACTCGAGCGCCTGCCCGGTCTGGAGTCCGTGCGGATTGGCGAAGTCCAGCACGGTCGCCTCGACCGCCGAGGGGGTAAACGTCAGCGCCGAGCCATTGGCCGGCGTCAGGGTCTGCGTTCCGGTCGCATTCGTGGGGTCAAGCGCGATCGCCGTGCCCGCCGCCGCGTCGGCGGCCGTCGCGGCCAGCTCGAGATCGTACGGGTCGGTCGCGATCACGTAATAGGTCTGGCCGCTGGTCAGCCCGCCGATCGGCGACGCCGACGTGTAGACCACCGGAGTCCCGGTCGGAAGGTTGGGCGGCTGGCTGAGGTTGATCACCGTGGTCGGCTGCGCGGTCGGGTCGAGCGGCGACGAGCTCGCGGTCTGGAACGTCCCCTTGTCGTTGACGTAGGCCTCGGTGTCGCTTTGCATTACGTTGGCCGACACGGCGCCGGCGATGCCGTAACCGCTCTGCTGCGTCAACGGGTTCGAGCTGCCCAGATCCGAGAAGCTCAAGCCCCCGATATCCGGATCCACGGGGTCGTCATTGCTCTTGACCTGACCCTCACTCGGCGAGACACTCACCGCGGCGTAGGTGACGGTGGCGACCAGCCCCTGGTCGGTGGCGTTGACGTCCAGCGCGGAGATGTCATAGCTCCCCGGCTCAGTCGGCGTCGACGTGCTGCCGATCAAGGCCAGGGTCGTGCGGTTGACGTTGTTGACCGCCATCGCGAACCCGACCCCGGTGGCGTTCGACTTGACCGCGCCCCCCGTGACCCCCACGATGATCGTGTTGTCGGCAGCGTCGACATTCACCGCCCCGCCCTGGACCGGATTGCCGTTAGCGTCGTAGCCGCCGTTGACCGTGACCCCGTCCTGGATCTGCGCCTGGGTGTGGCTCGTCACGTTGAACCAGGCGAGCATGCCAGCGACGCCGATGTTGCCGCCGGCGTCGCCCGACTGCACCAGCGAGACGGCGATGATCTGCTGATCGGCTTGGACGTCGAGTGTGCCCGAGGAGCCGACCCCGATCTGCGCGCCGCTGTCGATCGTGGCGAGCGTGGTGTTGTCGAGCACGCCGACGAACACCGAGGCCCCGATGGCGTTCGTGCCGGAGACGTCGCCGAAGGGGTTGAAGCCCGCTGAGGTTGGGTCATCCGGGTCGTCGCGGATCGCCTTGAGCAATTCGTACGGGGCGACGTTCAACTCGAACTGACCCGCTTCGGCCGCATTCTCGTACGTGGTCGAGGCCTGGACGGTGACCGATTGCGATGCGTTCTGGAACGAGATGCCCTGGCCCGTCCCCAGCGCGTTAGGGTCGCTGACTTTCTGGTTGATCTGGGCATCGCCGATGGTGGCCTCGGTGTCGTTGACATAGACGAAGACCTGGATGTTGCCCCCGATCGACGTCAGGTCCTCGTCCTTGGGATCGACCTTGGCGCTGGCCGAGTTGTTGAGGATGTCCGTGCCGAGCCCGAGCATGCCATCGGTGACGAAGCTGGTGACGAAGTTGAGCGGGTTGTAGTTGGGATTGTCCGGGTTGTAGACGATGTCGCCCTCCACGCCGTTGACTGTCGTCGGGACCTCGAATGGGATCTGCGTGGTCGCGGTGACCGCGAGCGTCCCGGCGGCGTCGACCTGGGCGCCGCTGTCGATCGTCGCGTGGACCGTCGGGGTGTAATACCCGATGCCCAGCGCCAGGGCACCCGCCAGGCCCGAATTGCCGCTCGCGGAGGGGCCCGACTGGCCGGTGAACGAGGCCGTCACCGAGGTGTCGACCGTCTGTGTCAGGCTGGCGGCGACCGTGACGTTCGACGCGGATTCGATCACGGCCGTGCTCGCGACCTCGGCCGTGACGATGTCCACCGGCACGACCTGGATGAAGACGGCGCCGGCCAGCGAGAGGTCGGGACCTTGGCCCGTGGCACCCGGGGCATTCTGAGTGACGGTGGTCGCGGCGGACGGCGAGCCGGAATTGAACTGTTTCGACCACGCATTCTGGATCGCGCTGTTGGTCTGCGGGGCCACCAGCTCCGGCTTGAGGATCTTGTCGGCCACCGAGGGCTCGCCGCCGATCCCGCTGGCGGTGAACGAGCTCTCGGAGTCGGTCAAGGTCGCAGTGACGTTGACGCCCGCCATGCCCACGGGGGTCAGCGTGGTGGGCGAGGCCGTGAAGGGCATCGTGAACGACATCGTCGCGGTGTCGATGCTGCCGAACTGGGTGACCACCAGTGGGCGGGTGTCCGCCGGCGTGAACGGGACGGTGTAGTTGATGTTGGTCGCCGTCGAACCCGACGGCAGGCTGATCGTCAGCGCCGTTCCCAGCTCGGCGTTGGCGTACGAGTCGGCGAGCTGGATCACGCCGGGGGTCGAGGTCGTGATCACATAATAGACGGTGCCGGGGACGAGTCCCGTGATCCCGACATCGCCGTTGGAAAGCGACACCGGACCAAGGTAAACCATGGGGTCGCCCAGGTTGAAACCGGGATCAAACGGCGTGGTCGGTTCGTCCGGGTTGTTGAACGTGAGCTGGTTCGAGGAGACCGACACATTGTCGCTGGTCGGCGCGCCGAACATCACGCTGGTGGTCGTCCCCGAGGCGAGCGACACCGGCACGACGTTGCCGCTGTCGTCCGTGAACTGGACCAGGCCGGGGTTGTTCACCCGATCGGGCAGGGTGACGTAATAGGTGTCGCCCGGCGTCAGGCCGATGATCCCCGCACTTCCAGTGGCGGGTCCTTCGTAGACCAGCGGCTGGTTCTTGACGAACCCGGCGTTGAACCCGAAGTCGACGGTCTGCCCCACCGGGTCGACCGTCACGGGGAAGGTGCCGACCGGGGGCGGATTGCCGATTCGAGCGCTGTCGATGGCGGCGGCGGTCCAGTCCTCGCCGTTGTCCGCCTGGGCCGCCGCCGCCTGGGCGGCCGCATTGCCGGCATTGGTCGCATCCTGGACCAGGTGGGGGTCGGTGGGGTTATTGCTGACGTAAGCCTGATACGCCGCGTTGTAGGCGGTCTGGTACTGGGTGTTATAGTTGTCCGTTCCGGCTGTGGCGGCGGCGATGGCCTGGGCGGCGCCCGCGGTGGTCAGCCGCATCAGGCTGGGGTTGGCGGAGTCCTGGATCACGTAATACGTCGTGCCGTCGGTCAGGTTGGCGACGGCCGAGCCCAGCGCCCCGTAGTAGACCAGTGGCGTGCCGCTGGGGAGTGTGTTGGCCAGGGCGTAGTTGAAGCCGAGGTCGATGGTGTTGGTCTGCGAGTCGATCGAGACCGAGGGGTCGAAGGTCAGCGTGTTCCCGTTCTGGCCCCCCGGCGCGTTGGAGCCGATCGCCAGCGCCGTTCCCGCCTGGGCGTCGGCGTACGAGTCGGCGAGTTGAATGACAGTCGAGTTGACGGTCGAGTCTTTGGGGTCGGGGATGGCCCAGTAGCGGACGCCGTCGGTCAGGCCGCTGATTCCGGACCCCTGGTAGATCAAGCTGGCGCCGAGCTGAAACCCGGCGTCGAACCCGAACTGGATCGAGTTGGGCAGGTCGCCGCTCGGGTTGATGGTCACGGGCAGGGCCTGCCGAAAACCCTGGAAGACGGGGTCGAGGTTCAACGGGATCGCGGGGCCGTCGACCCCGCCGCTGGGTGCACTCGCCGAGAGCTGGAGGGTGTCGGGGCTGGCCGGGTTGACGATCGCGTAATAGGTGGTCCCGCCGGTCAGCCCGCCGATCAACTGGCCAGCGACGGCGTGGTAGGTCAGCGCCTCGCCGTCGGTGAAGCCGGGGTCGGAATCGAAGGTGATCGTGCCGTCGGTCTCGTCGACGTCGGAGATCGGCACCGAGGTCGAGCCGCCGGTCAGGGTGGGGTACTGCTGGAACGGGATGAAGTTCCCCTGCTCGGCATCGTGGAGGGTCGCCGCGAGCCGGATCTCATCGGTCAGGTTGGTGGGGACGATGATGTAGTAGACGGTGCCGGACGTGAGCCCCCCGATAGCGCCGTTGTTGCCGCTGGAGTAGGTGTAGGGCTGGCCTGTCTGAAGGCTGGCGAACGCCCCAGGTGACACCTCGAAGGCGCTGTTGGCGAAGTCGACGTCGGTGTCGGGGTCCAGGCTCAAGGTCGGCGAGGTAGCGCTGGCGTCCGAGATCAAGGTGCCGTCGGCATTGGCCTTGATGGTGTTCTCGGTGACGTCAACGCCCACGGCGGCCCCGGCCAACCCGCTGACATAGGTGCCGGTCGTGGGGATCGACGTGTTCGCTCCGGTGCCGGTCGCGGTGAGGTTGACGTCGCCCGCGGCCATGACGGTGGCACCCGGGGAGACCGTGGCCTGCGCCGTCTGATTGACGACGCCGATGGCGAGGGAGACCGCGATGCTGTCCGGATTGGCCGGGGCACCGCCGATGTTCTGGCTGACGCGCGCGGTGCTGGTGGCCGTCGTGTTGGCCGTCGAACCGAGCGTGACGCTCCCGCCGGTCGAGTCGATCAAGGCGTTGCTGTTGACGTTGGTCTCGGCGTCGGTCACCCCCATCATGAATGCCACGGCCGCGC
>JBEKTN010000023.1:0-40933 GCA_049516015.1 Isosphaeraceae bacterium
GCAAACCCAGACTTTTGCCCTTCAGTTTTGCGACTTTTCAATAGTGTTGTGACCAATACAGCGACTTGCTATTTAAGTTACATTATATGATTCTGTTATATTTTCCATGAAAACCCCAGAAACCCCAGGGAAAAGTGGTGCGTAAGCCCTGTCCCCACCACCAACCCCGACAGCCTGCTCGTCAAACCGGATGGTAGTTCACCGACCAGAGTCAACGACAGGTCTATCCCCCCCGTCGAACAGGCGACACCAACCATAGCCAATAGCATTACGACTGATTCCGCTTCGACAGGCAATTCGGCTGCTTTAGCTCTCTTCCTCGTGACATTCTTTGGGGCACTCGGTGTCATGTTGGCGATTCTCAATTCCGGCACTGCATCGAACCGGAAGGGAGATTTCGCCAAGGACATCGTCAACTACAAGGTAGATTTCGACAAGGACATCGCCGACTTCAACGAAGCAATCCGGCTCAATCCCACGGATGCCAAAGCTTACTTCAACCGGGGATTGACTTGGGAGTACAAAAAGGAGTACGACAATGCGATTGCCGACTATAACGAAGCAATCCGGCTCAATCCCACGGATGCCCACGCCTACTGCAACCGGGGCAACGCCTGGCTCAACAAGAAGGAGTACGACATAGCGATTGCCGACTATAACGAGGCCATACGGCTCAATCCCACGGCCTACGCCTACTTAACCCGGGGCATCGCCTGGTACGACAAGAAGGAGTACGACATAGCGATTGCCGACTATAACGAGGCCATACGGCTCAATCCCACGGCCTACGCCTACTGCAACCGGGGCAACGCCTGGAGCGACAAGAAAGAGTTCGACAAGGCCATCGGCGACTACAATGAGGCAATTCGGCTCAACCCTAAGAATGCTCTCGCCTACTTCAACCGGGGCACCGCTTGGAATGGCAAGAAGGACTACGACCAGGCCATCGCCGACTACAGCGAGGCCATAAGGCTCAATCCCACGGATGCCGACGCCTACTGCAACCGGGGCAACGCCTGGCTCAACAAGAAGGACTTCGACAAGGCCATCGGCGACTATAACCAGGCCATCCGGCTCGATCCCAAGCTTGCCCCCGCCTACAACAACCGGGGCAATGCCTGGGATGACAAGAAGGACTACGACAAGGCCATTGCCGACTACAGCGAGGCCATAAGGCTCGATCCCACGGATGCCAAAGCCTACTGCAATCGGGGCGACGTCTGGTGCGTCAAGAAGGAGTACGACAAGGCGAACGGCGACTACAGCGAAGCGATCCGGCTCAATCCCCAATTATCAGCGGCCTACAACAACCGGGGCAACGCTGTTCGGGGATCTAGATAGTGCCGCCAAAGAAATCCGATCTGCCTTCCACGTTTAACAGCCTCTATGGGCCACCTTTTCACATGACGCTTTAACCGTCGCCAGGATGCTGGCACGAAGCGACTCGGGCAGCGCGGGCTAGGCGGCCACGGTCGTCCCCATCGCGCGGGCCGCGCCACGGGCCCGCCAGGGGACATTGCCGACGAGGTTACGCGTGGCGGAAACCCTCTAAAACAGAGGACCTGTCTACAAGGTTCAACTGAACCTTGTAGAGCGATCATGCGTTAAAGTCAGGCGAAAACTCAAGTCCTTCGGCCGGGGTCCGTCATCTCGGCCCACTCCTCCTGCGCCCGAAAGAGGCGTGCCAGGCGACGGGCCTCGGCCGCGCGAGGAACGGCCAGGACGAGGACGAAGATCAGAGTGGCGCAGCCGGCAAGCATCGCGTACAGCACGCAGAGATCCAGGAAGTGCTCTTACGAGGCGGATCGCTCAGTTCGGCGGTGATGTCCCAGAAGAATTGCATGAAGGGCCTTAACCTATTGAGAAATTGAGACTTACAGACTTTGGGGCCGATCAGGCGAACCCGCTCACCCACAAGGGTTTACGACGTCCATTCAATTCTTCTGGGACACCACCTCTTCTGGAACGTATAATAATGGTAACGCTTCGCTGAACGCTTGCGTTCGCAGTGAGCGGAGCGCATTCTATCACTCGGGAATTGCTCGGTCCGGACGAGAGTTCCTGAAGTGGAGAAACGGGGAAGGAAAGTTGCAGCATGCTATCTGTCGTCGGAATGAGTTGTCCGAGGGAGCTGATAGACCCGCCTCCTTCTCTTTCCCCTCGGGCGACATACAATGACTTGGTTCGTAGCGTGCGGCCGTCCGGATGCCTCTGGGTGGGTGCGGTCCTGCCGAGAAATTCGAGTTCTAGAAGTCTGTATGGGCAGACGAACGCAAAGTCTTCGTCATTAATGCTTTGCGATGACCGGGTTTTCTGCCTGCGAACCTGGATGATGACAGGAATCGCCCGAGATGTTTACAGTGCCGCGCGGTTCTGGTACGAAGGACAAGCAGGAGTTTGAGATAGACTCGCTCGGCAAGAGTTAAACTCTTCTGCCGATTCTCTGATTGTTCTAAGATTGTCTTGCCCCGACCGTCGATGGAAAGACGTGATTCCGTGCTGCCTCGCATAGCTTTCAATTCGATAGGAGCATTACCCATGCCAGCCGCCATCCAGAGAGGGCAATGGCAGCATCTACATCATAAGGCAGGGTCTAGCGTCCTCATTACCGACAAAGATGGAGACCGTTTCGTCCTCCCCGTGCAAGATGCCATAAGAGCGTGCCGAGACGCCGAAAAACTAGAGGCGTTCGCCGAGCAATTCCAGTCCTTGATGCAACAGCTTCATCAGTGGATTCTGGCACGCTCTGAGGAGATAGATCGGGCTTATCTCAGCCTTGATGCCGATGGTGTCATCTTCGCAGTTGTCAGGAAGGGCAAAGAATTCGATCCGACGTTTGAGGACACTCTTTCCGACTTGGACCTAAATATTTCCAATGATGATGCATTGAACATGATTCGCATAAGAGTGATCGCTCTCCCTTACTCACCCGACGAAACCGTAGATTCATTCCTCGATCTTTCGAGGGCTTGGGTGGCGAGAATTAGCTGACCTCAGGCTTGCATCCCATGCCGAGAATGGAAGAACACATCGAGTTGGCAAACCGGAACCAAGCAGTACTCGAATACCTCCTGTGCGACGCTGGTCTATGCGCCGAGACAATCGCGATCACGGCATTTTACAAGTCTCTCCACGTTCTCGAAGCGGTTTTTTACCACCGAGAGAAGGCACATTTTCACAGCCATGCCGAGAGAGACTTTCATATTAAAAAGCATCGACATTACGCCGGTTTGTGGCGACCTTACAGAGCGATGTCAAGTGCCTCATATGTCGCTCGATACCTTGCCGACAACCAAACAGAGCAAGGTTTCGCGTGCTTTGCTGATTATCTCCCCGCCACTGACGTTCGATCAAAGCTGTTGGATGGTTATCTTTATGGGTTCGAGCATCTTGCCGTTCAATTGCTCCCCCAAGGTCATGGGTTGAACCGTTACCCAAAGGGGGGGGCGGTGGTGCAACCAATACCAAAGCAACCTTCACCTCCAGTCGTGCCTGTGCCCTAAGCTTGGCGTCGCGTCGCTGTTGACACGCAACGTATTGGACCGCACTCATTGTCGTCATCCATTGGTTAGCAATGCCGATCTGGCCATCGCGACGATGCCAGACTTCAGGGCCTCTGGGAGTTCCGGCCATGCGGCCACGACGGCGGCCAAATCGGGGTCGGTTTGACAGGTGTCGGTGGGCAAATGGTGGGCAGGAGACCCATGGGCGAGACACAACCCCTTGGCGGGATGCATCTTGCTGTTTTCGGTTTGCTGACTCTTAATCAGCGGGTTGTAGGTTCGAGTCCTACGGGGGGCATTTCCGCCAGCAGCCGTCAAGGCCAAGGGGTTACGTCAAGCCGCTTCTCCCTCTCAATCGAGTCGGCATGCGACTGAATCCGACATCACGAACAAAGGCACGAACGAACAAAGGGGACATTCATAATTGTTGCGGCAAGATGCCCAGTCTGCGGAGAGGCGGTTTGTCTGGATCGTTCAACTTACCAAGAAAATTAGGAGTGTCCCCTTTGCCAAATCAATAATGGTACGACCAGCGAATGGACGCAGGAAATGTCACATAACGAATTTCATCATCTTTTGGACAGTGTGAACGCGCTGTCGCTGGAGCAGAAGCGTCAGCTACGCGACGAACTGGACAGCAAACTCGCTTCTGCATCCACCGGTCAACTCGATCTAACTCCTGAAGAATTGGCCGAACAGGAACTGCAACGCCGACTGGTCGCGGCCGGCCTGCTGAGCGAAATCAAGCCACCACCACGGTTCATGCCCCCACGCGAGCCTTTCACGCCAATTCCGATCGATGGTGAGCCGCTGTCCGAAACCATCATCCGCGAGCGGCGTTAACGGTGGCGGTCTATTTCCTGGACACCAGTGCGGCCGTCAAACGTTATGTCCAGGAGACAGGCTCCTGGTGGATCAGGAATCTCACCAACCCGGCGGCCGGGCATTTCCTTTATGTCGCCCGCATCACGGACGTCGAGATGACGGCGGCAATCGCCAGGCGGCGTCGCCTGGGCAGCCTGAGCATCGCCCAGGCCGGGGCCGCACTGAACCGCTGCGCCCAAGATTTCGCCCAGGAATACCGCATCGCGGGGATCACCATACCCTTGCTTCGGCAGGCGGCACAGCTCGCCGATAAGCATGTGCTGCGGGCCTACGACGCCGTGCAGCTCGCCGCTGCCGTTGACCTGAACGCCCAATGGGTCGCCACTGGCATTGGAATCTTCACGCTGGTTTCTGCCGACCAGGAGCTAAACGCCGCCGCCGCTGCCGAAGGACTGCCCATCGAAGACCCGAACCTGCATCCGTGATCCCCCCAGCAACAGCGAGAACTCGACGAGGACTCCCAGAGGACCCGAGAATTCTCTGGCCCGGACGAGAACGTCCAGGCACGGCCGCCAGGCTATCATTGTGGATCAGGCCAGCTCTGAGGAAAAATCTCGCGGGGGGCCCCCTCGCGGCCAGTCACCACCACAACCCGGTTACGACCTTCCCGTTTCGCTTGATACAAGGCCTCGTCGGCACGCTGGAGTACGGCGGCAGCCCCCAGCGTTTCACCTTTGCCGGTGGTGGCGACCCCGAGACTGATGGTGAACGAAACCTTCCCCATGCAGGTCGCCGCGGGGCCGCAAGCGATGCATTGACGTAGGCGTTCCGCAAGTGCCTGCGCGTCCGGCGCCTCGCACCCGGGCAGTACGACGAGGAACTCTTCCCCGCCGTAGCGGCCCAGCACATCGGACCGCCTCAACACGCGGGTCATCCGCTGCGCTGCCTCCTGGAGCACGGCATCCCCGGTGAGGTGTCCGTACGTGTCATTGACTCGTTTGAAGTGGTCCAGATCCACCAGGATCGTGCCGGTCGAGGTCCCTTCACGCTCTGCGCGGACCAGTTCCCGCTGCAGCATGTCGATGATCGCCCCGTGGTTCCAGACCCCGGTGAGGGCGTCATGGGTGGCCTGCACGCGCAAGGCTTCTTCGAGATCGACGATCCGCTTCCCGGCGCGAAGGCGGACTTTCAGTTCCTGAGCGTCGAAGGGCTTACTCAGGTAATCGTCCGCGCCGGCTTCCATACCTGCGACGATGTCCTCCTTGCCGACTCTCGAGGTGAGAAGCAGTACATAGACGTAGGCCCCTTTTCTCGACTGGCGGAGCTGCCGGCAAATCTCAGATCCATCCATCCCTGGCATCATCCAGTCAAGGATGGTCAAGCGGGGGGCATTTTCCTGCTGGAGGGCCTCCCAGGCCGAGATTCCATCTTCCACGGAGATCACTTCGTATCCCCACTTGCTCAGCAAGGCTTCCAGCTTGCAGCTTGAAACCTCGTCGTCATCGGCGATCAAGATTCTCATGAGGTCCCACCCTTCGAGAATTCGGCCAGATCGTCCTGGAGACGGCAGATCTCTGTCTCCAGCACTACTGTCGCCTGCTCCGCGCCCACCAGGTCGCCATTGCGTCCCATCTCCTCCAGCCTCCGGGCCGCCTCGTAAGCATTGCGGGCACCAAAATGACTCACAGAGCCCTTGAGCTTGTGAGAACTGCGCTCGAGCATCGCGCTGTCTCGTTGACTGACGGATGACCGGATCTCGGAGAGTACCTTGGGGTACTGGTCGAGAAAGCGCCCGATCAGCTTCAGCAGGACTTTCCGATCGCCTTCGACTTCGGCAAGGGTGGTCGTCGGGTCCCAAACGGTCTCCGGAGTTTCACGACTGGCGGCCGCGATTCTCGGAGCCGTCTTCCCTCCCGGCAGCAGGCCGTCAATCGCGGCGAAGAGTTCTTGCGAACGAAGCGGCTTGGAGGCGTAGGCATCCATGCCTGCCGACAGACAGCGCTCCCGGTCACCCTTCATGACGTGAGCAGTAAGGGCGATGATCGGCGTATGCCTGCCGGTGGCATTCTCCCTTTGGCGGATGGTTGCCGTGGCGGCAAAGCCGTCCATCCGGGGCATCTGGACGTCCATCAAGATGATGTCGAACGCCCCCATCTCCCACTCGGCCAGGGCCTCCTGGCCGTTGTTCGCGACCACGACGGTGTGCCCCCGCCTCTGGAGCAACTCAATCGCATACTCCTGGTTGACCTCGTTGTCCTCGGCAAGGAGGATGTGGAGGGCGCCGTGCTGACTTGCGGCAGAGGGTCGAGGCGCGGTGACGTACCTGGTTTTCCTGGGTGCCTGGTGCAGTACGTTCAAAATGGCGTCCAGCAGCTCGGACTGCTTGATCGGCTTCCGCAAGAAGGCGGAGATGCCAAATTCCTGGCAGCGGGCCATGTCGCCGGGCTTGTCGTCGGACGAGAGCAGTATGAGGATCACTTCGGGGAGATCGTGTCGCTGGCGAATTTCGCGGGCAACGTCGAAGCCCTCCAGGTCCGGCATCTGGGAATCGAGGAGCACCAGCCGGTAGGGGGCGCCCTTGGCTGCGGCGGCTTCCATTTCCGCCAGAGCTTCCCGCCCTCCGTTCACCCCTTTTGGCCTCATCCTCCAGTTGGAAAGCAGCTCTTCCAGGACAGCCAGGTTCGTTGCATTGTCGTCGACCACCAGTGCGAGCAGGCCCTCGAGAGCGATCGGCTCCGCGTGTTCTTCGACGATGGTTCGGAGCTGCCGGCCGAACCGCGCTGTGAAATGAAAACTGCAACCTTTTCCCACTTCGCTCTTGACCCCGATCGTTCCACCCATGAGGTCCACCAGGCGGGTGCAGATGGCAAGCCCCAGCCCGGTACCCCCGAACAGACGCGATGTGGAGCTGTCCGCCTGGCTGAAGGCGTCAAAGATGAGCTGCTGCTTGTCGGGTGGGATACCGCAGCCCGTGTCGGTGACACGGAAATGCAGGCCCACCTGGCCATCGTCGCACGGCTCGGTCGTGATCTGGACGACCACCTCTCCGTGCTCCGTGAACTTGATCGCGTTACCCACCAGGTTCACGATCACTTGGCTCAAGCGCAGAGGGTCGCCGACCACCGCGGAGGGGACATCAGGGTGGACGTGGAGGATCAGCTCGAGCCCTTTCTTCTGAGCCCGCGCCGCCAGGGTCTTGACCGTATCGCCGACGGTTTCCCGGAGGTCGAATCCAGTCGACTCCAATTCCAGCTTGCCGGATTCGATCTTGGAAAAATCCAGGATGTCGTTGATGATCCCCAGGAGCGAGTCGGCCGAGATCTTGGCCATCTCCACGTAGTGTCTTTGCGACCCAGTCAGGTCCGATTCCAGGGCCAGCTCGAGCATGCCCATCACCCCGTTCATCGGAGTTCTGATCTCATGACTCATGTTGGCGAGGAACTCGCTCTTGGCACGATTGGCAGCCTCCGCAGCCACTTTGGCCTTGAGAAGTTCCTCCTCCACTTGCTTGCGGAGGCTGATGTTCCGGCAGGCGATCAGGGCGCCCCGAACGCCGTGGTTCTCGTCGAGCAGGGGGTTGGCCATCCATTCCAACCAGAGGTCGTTTCCATCGGCTTTCCGGCAGCGAAACTCGATTCCGTGGGCTTTTTGAGTTCCATACACACACTGGAGCGAGGCTTCCGCCCGTCTAAAATCATCCGGCTGAACGAAGTCGAGTACGGGCTTGCCCAGCATTTCCGCCGCCGTGTATCCCGTCACGGCCAGGGTCGAGGGCGTGACATAGACGATGGTCCCTTCCGCATCCGTCTCGACGATCAGGTCGATCATGTTGGTCGTGATCCGTCGAAAGCGGTTCTCGCTTTCCCGGAGAGTCTCCTCCACTTGCTTGCGCTCGGTGATGTCGCGAACGATGCCGACCGCGCTCCAGTCGCCCCGGAGTCGAACGGCGGCCACGGAAACCTCGACGGGGAAGCGGTTGCCGTCCTTGTGCACAGCCTCCAGTTCGAGCACCTTTCCAATCGCGGCCCCCTGGCCAGTCCTGAGGAAATGGGGCCGCGCTTTCTCGTATAGCTCGCGATCGTGCGGGGGTGCCAGAAGCTGGTGCAGGTCGCGGCCCAGGATCTCCTCACGCGTGTAGCCGAACATCTGCTCCGCGGCAGAGTTCCAGTGCCCGACCTGGCCCGCCGAGTCCATCAAGATCACTGCATCGAGCGCGGTGTCGCTGATGACCCGCAGCGTCTCCTCGCTGGCCCGCAGTTCCTCCTCATTGCGTTTGCGGTCGCTGATGTCTCGCGAGTTGATGATGACGCCGCAGACCTGGCCCTGTTCATCCAGGAGAGGATTGCCCACCCTTTCCAACCAGAGGTATCGCCCGTCGGCATGACGGAAGCGAAATTCTCCGCGCACGGGAACCCCATGTTGGATCTCCTTTGTGAATTTGGTCTCTAGCTCATCGAAGTCATCCGGGTGCACAATGGAGAAGGCGGACTTTCCCACCAATTGGTCGGGAGAGTACCCCAGTAGCGTCAGGGATGAGGGCGCAACATATTCGTAAGTACCTTCTAGCGTGACCTGAGCGACGAAATCCAGCACGTTGGTCATGATGCGGCGGAAGCGTGTCTCGCTTTCGCGGAGGGCGGCCTCGATCCGCTTGGGCTCGGTGATGTCGCGGATGATGCCCATGAAGCCGATGATCTCCCTGTTCGGGTCGCGCATCGCGGTGACGACCAGGCTCGCGATCAGGTGAGACCCGTCCTTGCGGACGCAGGTCCATTCCTGCTCCGCCACGTCGCCCAAGCGAGCCGGTTCAAGGAAAACATCCAAGCCCACGATGGGGCGACCCAGTATTCGCGTCAACTCCTCCCCACGCGAAGTGATCTCGGCTTCGATGCATAAGATGGCCGGGGTTCTCCGCCCGATCATTTCCTCGGCGGCATAGCCGAACATGCGCTCGGCCCCGGTATTGAAGACCGTGATGAGGCCATCCCTGTCGATGGCCATGATGGCCAGTTGAGTGGACCCGTCGAGAACCCCTTTCAAGAGGGCGTTTGAATCGGCCAGTGCCTCTTCCGCCCTCTTCCGCTCGATCCCCAGGGCGACCTCGTTCGCGATGGCTTCCAATGCCGCGATCGTCGTATCGGAAAGTGGCTTCCTGGCAAACAGGGCCATGACCCCGCACACCTCGCCTCCCAGGATGAGCGGGTGCCCTGCGAAAGCGACCATCCCCTCCCTGCGGGCCCATTCCTGACCGTGAACACGTGGGTCGCCGATGACCTGATTGGTCAGGTGCGGCTTTCGCTCCTGGGCGATCAGCCCGATCTTGAACTTCCCGACAGGCACTCGGGCATGAGCACCGTCCAGGTGGGTGTACATGCCCGCGCTGGCCTGGAGTTCGAGCACGTCCCCCTGGGGGCCAAGTGTCCAGATGCGTGCGAACGCCGCGTCCAGATGCTGCACGATAGCCTCGGTGCAGCGCTGCAAAAGCCCCTGGAGGCTGCCCTGCTGGGTCAAGGCGATACCGACATCCGCCGTCAACGCGGCCAGGCATGCTCGTTCTTTGATCAATCCCTCGGCGAGTTTCCGCTCACTGATGTCCTGGACCTGCGTAACGAACAGGAACGGCTTGCCCATCTCGTTATGGGAGCGGGACACGCTGAGCAGAATCCAGACGGATTGCCCGTCCTTGCGGAGGTAGCGTTTCTCCATGCAGTAAGCGGGAAGATTCCCGGCCAACATACCACGGGCGAAGTCGAGGTCGGCTTCCAGGTCGTCGGGATGGGTGATGTCCTGGAAGGTCCTCTCGAGCAATTCCTGCTCGGAGTATCCGGTGATCTCACAAAGGGCGTGGTTGACCTGGAGCCAGCGTCCCTCGGGCGACACCAAGGCCATGCCGATCGGAGCATGATCAAAGGCATTGCGGAAACGATCTTCGGTCTGGCGGAGTGACTCCTCGGCGCGGCGCCGTTCGGCAATCTCCTTCTGCAAGTGGGTGGTGGTGGTCTCCAGCTCCTGGGTTCTCTCGCATACTCGTGTTTCGAGGAGTGCTTCGTTGTCCCTCAAGGCTTGAAGGGTTCGGGCAAGTTCGGACGTGTGTTGCTCGATTTGACCCGCCATGGTGTTGAAGGCCCGGGCCAGGTCGGTGACCTCGACGATCCTGGATTCGCGCGCCCGATGAGAGAAATTCCCCACTGCCAGTTGGAGGGTCGAATCCTTCAGGCCGACGATGGGAACGACGATCCAGCGGGACACGCCGAGAGCCGCAAGCAGGACCAAGCACGAGGCGAGCCCGGCGATGAAGAGCGCCGTGTTTCTCATCTGCGCCAGGGGGGCGAAGGCCTCGTCCACGTCGACCTTGACCACCATGCCCCAGTGAAACCGGGGCAGGTACCTCCAGACGGCCCACACGTCATGGCCAAGGTAATCCTTGGCGGCACCCTCTCCGTTGACCCCTTGCACGGCAATCGCCAGCGGCTGGCGGGAAGAGTTGGTCAGGCCATATCGCCGGTGGAATGCTGCCTCGGGATCATGACGGGTCGGGGTCAGGAAAACCGCCTCCTCGCCGATTTTCCGTCCCACGACGATCTCCCCGGTCTGGCCGAGGCCCATATAGTCACCGGCAATGGCTGAGATCCGATCGATATCGAGCTGCGCCGCCAGGACTCCGATGATGGTCCCTTCCGTCTTCAAGGGTACCGCAATGAAGGCGGCAACCTTCTTGCTCGGCGGATAGAAAACGAAATCCGAGATCTCCGCTGTGAGTAACAGCGAGGCGTTGTCAAATGCCTGAGCCAGGGGCGAATCCTTGTACGGACCGCTTCTGAGGTTGGTGCCCAGATCATCTTCCCGAGCTAGAGAGAAGATCACCTGGCCATCGGGCGAGAGCAGGAGCAGGTCGTGGAATTCCAGCTCCGCTTTTCGAAAGGCCAGGAAGGGTCTTATTTTCCGGTCGATCTCCGCATATTCGGGAGCATTCAGGCCTTTGTTCTTGAATACCTGTTCGAGCCGTCCCATCGCCGCCATGAGGGTCGGCGAGTATGCGAGGGCAGTGACAAGTTTCTCTTGCGCCAGGACGTAGGATCCCAGTTGCCGCGCTTTGTTGTCGGCAATGATCCGGAGTTGACTGGTGATTTCTCTGCTCAGCCGGCTCTGCGCCTGAGAATAACTCAAGGCTGCAACGAGAGCTAACGGCCCCAGGGAGATGACCAGGAAGCAAGCGACCAGGATTGTGGAGAGGCGTGTTTTCACGGAAAACTCTCTGGGGAGCGGACGAGATCAAGGCGGAGCGCCGGGATTGGCCCACCGGTTTCCCCAGCGCTGGAATAATGCGCCCAGGAAGGCATCCCAGTCTTGCTTCGACTTGCTCGGGGGATAGGGAACGGGGCGCATTGGTCGCTGTGAGGTCCAGACGGTCTCGAACTGCCCATCTGCCCGGATCTGCCCGATACGCACCGTTTTCCAGGTATGTTGCGTGGCGGCGTCGACGACCACGATTCCCTCCGGGGCAAGCATCGTTTGCCCCGCAAGGGCTTTCCGCACGGCGTTCACATCGGCCGTGCCTGCATACTTCACCGCCTTGGCCCACAGGTAAACACCCAGATAACCGGCCTCGATCGGATCGGAGGTATGACGGTCGGCACCATGACGGCTCTTGAAGCGTGCCACGAACTCCAGGTTTTCCTTGCTGTTGATGCTTTGAAAGTAATTCCATACCGCATAGTCACCGGCCATGGTGCCGGGATCCATGCTGGCCAGTTCTTCCTCGGCGATGCTGAAAGACATCGTGGGAATGCACCGAGGGGTGATTCCCGCCGCCCGCAACTCCGTGAAAAAGGCGATATTGGTATCCCCATTGATGGTGTTGAGGATCACATCGGGCTTGGCGTCCACGATCCTGGAAATAGTCTTTTTGACATCTCTGGATCCTAAAAGGATGTACTGCTCGCCCACGATCTGCCCGTGGAAGGCGGTGATCCGGGCCCGCATGATCTCATTGGCTGCGCGCGGAAACACATAGTCGGAAGCGACCAAGAAGAACCGCTTCCAGCCCTTGTTGATACACCACATGACTCCAGGAACGATCTGCTGGTTGGGTGCGGCCCCGGTGTAGACGATGTTGGGCGATTGCTCCAAACCCTCGTACTGGACGGGATAGAACAGGAGGTTGTTGTGTTTCTCGAAGATGTCCTTGACGGTCCTGCGGCTCGCGGAGGTCCAGCAACCGAAGACCACGCTAACCCCTTCCCGGGTGATCAACCGCTCCACTTCCCGTGCGAACGTCGGCCAATCCGATTTCCCATCCACGACCACGGGTTGTATTCTCCTACCGGAGACTCCCCCTTCGGCATTGATCTCCTCGATCGCCAGCAGCGTCCCGTCGCATACGGGTCTCTCGCTCAACGCCATGGTTCCCGAGAGGGAATGGAGAATTCCAACCTTGATCGGCTGATGTGATTCTCCTTGACGGCATCCACCAATCATCCAGGCAATTGCCACGGCGGCTAACCTGATCGCCCTCTTCATCGTCCCTGCTCCTCGGGCGGACGCCACTGCCGCACCCTCGGGAGCCTCGGTTCACGGCACCGTAAGTCGTTGGACCGAAGAAGGTTGCGGTCGATCTACTGGCTGTGATCGCCGTTTCCCAGGTGCTTGTCCGACATCAATTTGCGTTATACATGGAGGGGCGCATTGCATGATCCCCTATGGAATTTCCCAGATGAGCGTTAGCCTCGGCTTCCGCGACTTCGCCCGGGTCTCGTGAACAGGTATTCGACTTGGGCAAAGTGCCCGTCTCCCTGGGGGCAATCGGAACACGGCACCGTATTGCGCCGACCCTGTTCCTGATGAGCGAAACCAAGGCTGATACAAGACGAGGTGTGCACCCAATCGGGGATACTCGGATTTCCCCCTGAAACTCTAGGACACAAGAGTCGGCGACCCACTTACACCAGGCATTTCCTGATGGCTTATGGGGGAAGCGTAGCCGCCGGGGTGGCCATCTTGGTGGATCGGTCAGGCGCGCGACGGGCTGCTCCGCCTGGGTTGTGCCTGTTACACGACAGAAAACGAGGTGGACCGAGTCGTCGAGAGCCTGCGGGCGATCGCCCAGGGTCACGATTGAGACGAGCTGCCTTGCGACCCCACACTCTCAACCGCCGCAAGCATCGCGGCCAGGGGCGCGGGGTCGGCCAGGCGGTGATCGGTCCCGACCACGCGGAGCGCCGACTGCGGCAGGCCGCTGCGGGTCAGCAGCTCGCGGCTGTCGGCGATCGGCACCACGTCATCGGCCTCGGAGTGCAGGATCACCGTTCCCGGCTTGACCGTCGTGGCGCTGCCCCAGCGCTTCCAGGCGGGGCAGAGCAGCACAAGCCGGGCCGACCCAGCCTGGATGTTCATGGCTACCGCTCCGCCGCGCGACGAGCCGACCACCGCATCGGGCTGGTGCCCGTCAAACTCTGCCTGGGCGATCTTGACCGCTGCCGCAAAGTCTTCATCGGGCAGCGCCGGGTTGATGACCGTGTGGCCACACCCGGCGAGATAGGCCGGCTTCACGCCGCCCGGCACCGACGTCCAGCCATGAAGAAAAAGCAGCTTCACGAGAGCAACTCTCCGATTCCGCTTCGTCGTTCACGATCACCGGGCGTACTTGCCCATCAAATGCCCCTCGGCCAGGATGTGCCCCTCAATGGCCTTGAACACCGCCTTACGGGTCGCACCCGGGGCGAGCTCGGTTCGCTGATCGAGCGCGTAGAGGCGAAAGAAATAGCGATGGACTCCCCGCGGTGGGCAGGGGCCTCCGTAACCGATCTTGCCGAAATCGTTCCTGCCCTGGCTGACTGTGAGCTTTGGCTGCTGGACGCCGGTCCTTGGCTCGAGCGTCGCCACGAGATCCGCCGCGACTCCCTCGTCGAGAGCCGTGATGCTGGGCGCCAAGTCGTAGAGTACCCAGTGCGACCAGGTTCCCCCCAGTGCATCGGGATCGTCGCAGATCAAGACCAGCGAGCGGGCAGTTTGCGGAACGCCCGACCATTCCAAGGGCGGGGACCTGTCCGCGCCGTCGCAGGTGAACTCCCGGGGGATCATCCCTCCCTCGGTGAAAGCCGCGCTGGTCAGGCGGATCGTTGGGGCGGCCGGATTGACGGCGGGCAGCGCGGCGCCTCGATCACCACAGCCTGGCGAAAAGCTGAGCACCAGGAAAATCGCCGCCGGCCTGATCCATAACATGGTAACACTATATCTTATGTTCATCATATTGGCCTCATCGAGATCTGCCCCGTGCAATCCGGCGCGGGGATCGGTGCCAGAAAGCTCAGTCGCTTCCATCGGCTAAGGTTCCATTTTAGCACGGACGAAACTGCGGAACTCATCACAAGAGAAGGGAGGGCGAGCCTTTCGCCGGGCCTCGTGATGCAGGCCTGGCGGAGGGTTTCGGCCTCATCTTCACTTTCGCGGCTTCCCGCCGTGGCAAGCAGGTAAGGCACCGCGAAACATCAAGTTGATCAATCCAGCGAATGCATTGCCTTGAATGTGGGGCAGCCGCCTTCGGCTGCCAGGCCTGATGACGGCCGATGGCGGCCGTCCCACCGGTGTAGCTCGCCTTGCGAGACGTGCGGACGGCAACTCCGGAAAGCCAGTTGCCCAGCAGCTCGGAGTCGCGAATGAACCGGGCCTTGCGAGCCAGTACGAGGAAGACGGCCTGAATTGCGTCCTCGGCCAGGTGCGGATCGCGCACCTGGTCGCGACCGACGCCCGGGACCATGGGCCCATGCCGAGCCACCAGCGCGGCGAAGGCAGCCTCGGCGGATGCGTCGCGACGTGACGCGAACTTCTCGAGGAACTGCCTGTCCGTCCACCCGCATGCTGACCCCCACTGCAAGAGTCCTTTGATCTGGCACAGTGCCGAACCTTCGCCTGCTCAATCCATCTTTCCAGCTCCCTTGGCGGACCCATCGATCCTGTCCCAGCCCACATCGAGTATTTCCCGGCTCGGCCTCTTGCAATCCCGAGAACGCTCCTAAATGGAAAAAAAGTGCATATCCCTGGAACCATGACCTAGATTTCAGGAAGAGAGAACGTCGGCCACACCTCAAGCAATGATGCGCTTTCCTTCCCAACCCACCGAGGATCAGGACGAACGATCATGGACGCCCATCGAAGTCGACGGACCAAGGACCGGGCCCGAAGAGCCTGGTACGCGTATTACAGGCAGGTGCGCTTCGCGCGCTGGTTCGGCTTCATCGAGATTGATGCCGACTGGAATCAGATCTCTCGAGGCAGGTCGATCCAGAAGGAATCCGAAGCCTGGTTAGGTTTTGCGATTCCCGCCAGGGTCAGTGACTGGAGCCAGACGGAGATTCCATTTCAGCCGAACCCCCCATCCACACACTGATTCTTAGCATGAGGGAGGTCGGGGCACGGTCCCTTGATCTCGAAGAGCCGCTTCTCACGATCGTGCTCGATCTGGAACCGTGACGGCTCGGGATCGTCGCAATACGTTTAGGTCGTGAGGTGCCCCTGTGGGGCCCACTTTCATGATCCGGGCGGTGCGTCGACAACCAGGCGTCCTAGTGGCTGGGTCGGAACGATGGCCAACCCCGGTCGGGTGGTCAATGTGCGAGAGAAGGCTGTCACGAGCGTGCGGTACTGTCCGTTCCGGAGCGGGTGGCCTGTGGTGAGCGACCATTGGCCGGTGCTACTGGCGGTGGTTACGCCCGCCAGCGTGATGTTCATCGGCTTCGCCGCGGGGCTGAGAACGAGCCGGATGATCGAACCGGGCGCAGCCGTGCCGGAGAACTCCGGCTGATTCGTCTGTACGACCTGCTCCGGTCCGTAGACACGATCGGCGCGAGCGTTGTTAGCCTGCTGTACCAGGGTGCTCTGGCTGACTGAAGTTGTCGTGGGTGGCACGGCGTTATCGATCTGACCGTTCAACTGAAGCTCCTGAACCAGAGGCGCCTGGCTGCCCAGGGTCGGAGCGATGAAGTCCCTGAACCAGTAATTCACTCCAGTCTTGCCCGAGTGGGTGACTCCCATGTCTGTCAGATTGTAGTAATGCACCACCGGCCCGTCGCTCTTGACGGGCACCTGGCCCCAAAGGTTGTAGATCCCGCTGGCCGTGGCCTGTGAGTGCTCAAAGAAAACCAGGGCCTCATCGACCACCGAGGGGATGAACGCGGGGGGATCTTTCGACTCGGCCTGGTAGTTCGTGACGATGGCCCTGGCCAGTCCGCCAAGTGCGCCGCCAAAGCTCATTTGCTGTCCGGGGACGTTGTTATTGGCGGCGTGAGGATCAAGCAGGATATCCTCGATGTAGCCCGATTTGAGCTGTGGGGTCATCTTGCCTTCCAAGGTGACGATGGCGTACGTATTGACCACGGTCCCTTCGCTATGGCCGATGAATTCGAGGTCGACCGGATCGTTGGCTGGAAAGTTGCTGGCGACGTCGAGGATTATCCGCGCCAGCCTCGGCGACTGTTTGATCGCCGCACCGGGAGTGCTGCTCTGAAGCGCCCAGTTGTAGCCGATGACCCCGTCGAAGCCCTCGCGCCTCATCATGTAGGCGGTTTCGAGCTCCCAGGGAGGCCCGTGTGTCCAGCTCGGGTCCTGGATTCCTCCATGGGTCACAATGCCGATGGTGTAGACGCGAAAGGACGCGGTTTGCTCGGGGTCGGCGGTCGCGGAGGGTGAGTTGGGGTCGGCCACGACCAGCACGTAGGGTTTCTCCGGGTATGGCGGCAAGCCCTGGGCCAAGGGGAGGGTGAGCTGGTGGGCGCCGACAGCGGTGGCGGGCTGGCCACTCTGGTCGAGGCTTATGACGCTCCGCCCTGAAGCCGAGCCGGGGGAGGTCAGCGTGATTGTGTCAACCAGTGAGTCGCTCGAGTCGAATTGACCATTGCTGGAGCGATAGACCCCGAACTGGATCGGGTTCGCGGCGTCAGGAGCCTGATTCACCTGGTACTCGATCGTGACGCTCTTGGAATCGGTGGTGGTGGCTGAGAGCATCTGGATGGCTGGCGTCGCGGCGGTCGTCGCGCTCATCGCCAACCGTTGCTCCAGCCCTTCAATTGTCCCGACGGCAAATGACTGTGCGCGACGCCGCGCGGTTCGGCTAGTGCCACGGGAGAAAAACCCAGCCGCCCAGTGACGCAACAAGGAGATTGACATCCTGTCCTCACTCCATCAGAGTCGAGATCCCACCGACTCTCAAAGCGCCGAGGCCTTCAAATGGCCACGAGACTGCGGACCTCATCATCCCCGAAAGTCACGTGTCGAGCCTATCGGCACCCCGATCCTACTTTTTGAGCGAGTCTTGCCGTTTTTGTCGGATAACCTTCGGCGCGAGCAAAGAGACATGACCGAGATTTTGCCGTAACTCTTTCTGCTGAAATGGATTACGCTCTATGAATCGCTGATGTGAGCTGCGCTTCACGAGCAGCATACGCGGCGGGCCGTAAAAAGACAAGGTCGGATCAGTGACCCGCTGCGAAGGTTTCCGTCCTTGAGCACCGTGAAATCAAGGCGCTGAAGTTGTCAGGTTATCAACGCGCATCTCCACACCCCACCAAAGCCCAGGTCTCCTTGAAGACTCGATGTGCCGCCGGCCATGGCTGGAAGCGGTAATCGCCCGCGGCACGGCTCCCTCAATTGGCCCGAGGGTTGTCGGGGACGTGCTTGACGGGAACGATCGCGTGGAGTTGACGGCGGCCTGCGTCGGTCATGGCCAGCTTCCACAGGGCGACAGTATCAAGGTCTCCGAAAACGTGGTCCGAAGTGGCGGGCAGGAGCAGCCAGGACCCTTCAGCCAGCTCGTTCTCGAGCTGGCCGGCACCCCAGCCCGCATGACCCAGAAAGAAGACGACCCGTCCCTCGTCCGTGGCAGCCAGCGACTCCATGGCATTCAGCTCGGTGGCAACGTAGACTTCGTCGGCGACCACCAGGTTCGCCATCGACCGGCGGTCGTGCAGGGCCATCAAAGTGCCGCTGACCGGTCCGCCATGCCGCACCGCCTCGGAACGCAGGCAGGGCGACTTGCTGACCTGACTCCAGACGTCATCGAGCCGCACGTTCAGCTCACGGTTCAGGATCAGCCCCAGGGCTCCGTCTTTACCGTGAACGGCAACCAGAACCACCGTCTGCCCGAAGTTGGGGTCAGCCAGCGTCGGGGAAGCGATCAGCAATTGCCCTTGAAGTGATTCCATGGTGAACCAGAGTCGTCCCGAGACTGCCATACCGCGGAAGGAACCCGGAGAGGGAACCCTGCCGCGGCTTCGAGCGAAGCGCAACCCGGCTCCGCACGCTCATGAAACCACGCGGCGCGGCGGTTGTCGAGAACCGAGCGCGAAATTGCACGAGTTTGCAACCCTTTCAACTGACATGGCGCAGGAACGAGACCTGGCCCATCGCAACCCATTCGGTTACGAAGATATTCCCATTTTTGTCGAAACAGGCGTCGTGAGGATGAATGAATTTACCCGCCGGCCAGCGGTCGGGCTGGGTGCGAATCTTGAAGCCGTCCAGGACCTGCTTGGTCCAGTACGGATCATAACCCAGGTCAGTGGTCAGTGGCCAGTGGCCAGTAGTCAGTGGCCAGTAGCCAGTAGCCAGGGAAGAGGAGACAGGAACCAAGGCTCTTCAGAAATGACTACTGACTACTGACTACTGCCCCTTGAAATCTCCCGCCGTGACGACGGAGAGCTGCTCGGGGTGGATGTACTTGCGCAGGGCGGCGTTGACGTCCTCGACGGTTAGTGCCTTCATCTTGGCTTCGAGATCGGCGTCGTACTGCATGGTCCGGCCGATGAACAGGTTCTCGGCCAGTGACGAGGCAAGCATGTTGTCGTTGGTCCGACTGATCTCGAGTTGCTTGAGGTAACCGTCCTTGGCACGTTTGAGCTCCTCCGCCGTGACTCCGTCGCGAAGTATCCCGGCCAGCTCTTCATCGACGCCGGAGACCACCTTGGCGACGTTGACCGGATTGTAGATGGCCATAATCAGCAAGTTGCCCCTGGGATCAAGTGGGCTGGCGGCGAAGTTCGTGGCGGCGGTATACGAGAGTCCGCCCTTTTGCCGCAAGCGATCGGCGATGCGCGATGAGAGCGCGCCGCCGCCCAGGATGTAGTTGCCGGCGACCAGCGCCGGATAGTCCGGATCGCTGTCTTTCATCTCCAGCGTCAGGCCCGCGAAGTAGCTGGCGTTTGCCTTGTCGGGTGTCGAGATCGTTTCGCGGGTGGGCTTCAGACCGGGCTGGAACGGTCGCTCGACGCGTGCATAGGGTTGGGGATTTTTCCAGCCTTCGAATGTCCGCGCCAGGACCGAGAGCGCCTCGGAGGGCTCGAAGTCACCCACGATGGTCAATTCGCCGTGGCTGGCTCCCAGATAGTCGCGATAGAGCGATCGAACATCCTTCACCGTGACTTCCTTGGTGCGCTGGATGTCCTCCGCGATCGTCGGCACGTACCGGACGTCGGTGGCGGGATAGCGGGACAGCAGCCGCTGGAGGTGGTTGATGCCCTGGCGCATGGGATCGGACCGGCCTTGCTCGAGCCCGGCCAGCCGTTCGTTCTTCATGATCGCGAACTCGCTCTCCGGCAGGGTGGGCTCACGCAGGACCTGACGAAGGATCTCGAGAACGGCGGGAAGGTTGGCCCGCTTGGTCTGCACCGAGTACGACACGGTCCCAACCGAGGCGCCGCCCCCGCCTCCGCCCATTCGCCTGCCGCCCATCCAGCCCATGCCGCCGCCCAGCCGGGCGAAGTTCTTGTCCAGGGCGTCCTGGATCTGCTGGTGGTTGAGGTTCTTCGTCCCCCGCAGCATCAGGCTCGACAGGAAACTGGCCGCCTCGACCTTTCCCTTCAAGCTCTCTGCCGTGCCGTAACGCAGGGTCAGGTGCACGTGAACCGCATCACCCCGGGTCTTCTTGGGCAGCAGTGCCAGCTTGAGACCCTCGATCGGGTCGGGCCGCTGGACGCGCGCCTCGATGGCCAGGGGGGAAACGTCAAACGACTCGCCCGTGGACTGGACATTGCGGCCGTTGTAGTTCTCGACCAGCTTGGCGACGTCGGGCGTCGGCGGCACGGCAGTTCGTTCGGGTT
This sequence comes from Isosphaeraceae bacterium, assembly GCA_049516015.1. Lineage (GTDB taxonomy): Bacteria > Planctomycetota > Planctomycetia > Isosphaerales > Isosphaeraceae > Aquisphaera. Next base: position 20,417 of record JBEKTN010000023.1, read on the forward strand.
TCGCGCTGGGGATGAAGTAGCCGACGGTTCGGTTGCTGGAAGTCAGATACTTGGCGGCAACCTCCTTGACCTGCGCGGCGGTGACCTCCTCGAGGCGATCGCGGCTGAGGAAGTAGAGCCGCCAGTCGCCCTGCGAGCCCCAGTTGGACAGCGCGATCGCGACGTGGTCGGGGTCGGAGGAGGCGAGTTCGCGGTCCTTGAGCATCTTCTGGCGGGCTCGATCGACCTCCTCCTGAGTGACGCCCGCGCGGATCACGTCGTCGAGGACCGAATACATCACATCCCGAACTTGTTCCAGGGTCCTCAGGTCCTTGGTGTTGACCTCGGCCATGATCTCGAGCATGCCGGGATCGTGCAGAGCCTCGGGCTCTGCCGACACTCTGGCCGCTTTCTTCGTCTCCACCAGGGCCTTGTACAGCCGACCCGAGGGTTCCGCGTCGAGGATGCTGGCCAGCACCTGCACTGCCGCGAATTCGGGATGCGCTCCCGAGGGTACATGATAGAGCAGACCGAACAGTCCGACATCGCCGACCCGGCGCAGGGTCACAACCCTCTGGCCGTCCTGGGGAGGCTCTTCGGTGTAAGTGGCGGGCAGCTTGCGCTCCGGGCGAGGCAGGGCGCCAAAGTACTTGTTGATATATTCGAGCGCCTTCCGCTCGTCGAATTTTCCGGCCACCACGAGCATGGCATTGTCGGGCTGGTAGAACCGCTTGTAGAAAGCCCGCAGGCTGTCGACCGGAACACGCTCGATATCCGTGCGATTACCGATGGTGGACTTGCCGTAGTTGTGCCATTCGTAGGCCACGGCCGCCATCCTCTGCGACAGCACGCGTTCGGGTGAGTTCTCACCCATCTCGAATTCGTTGCGAACCACCGAGAACTCGGTGGCCAGGTCTTCGGCCTTGATGGGGCTATTCACCATCCGGTCGGCCTCGAGCTTGATGGCGAACTCGAGGTTCTCGTCGCTGGCCGACAGGGTCTCGAAGTAGTTGGTACGGTCCAACGATGTCGAGCCGTTGAACTGAGCTCCCCGCTCTTTCATCGCGGCGGGGATGTCGGGATGGTCCGGCGTTCCCTTGAACACCATGTGCTCCAGCAGGTGCGCCATGCCCGTCTCGCCGTAACCCTCATGACGTGAGCCGACGAAGACCGTCAGGTTGACGGTGACCTTGGGCCGTGATGGGTCGGGAAAGAGCAACACCCGCAGCCCGTTGGCCAGGCGATACTCCGTGATACCCTCGACCGAGGCGACCTTGCTGGGCGGTGGCGATTCTGCGCCGGCGGTGACTGGCCCGATAGCCAGGCCCAGCACCAAGGCCGCGAGCCAGTACGCTGCGCATGGACGTAACGCAAAACTCATGAGATTTCCCCATGAAAGAATCACAGAATTTGGATTTCGGGGAATGCGAAACCGGGCGGATTTCGGTATCGTGGCCAGGCCAGGGCGGCCTTGCCCGCCTGGCATGCCGGCTCCTCAGCACATCTGGACATCATCGAACCTCAGGATTGCGGACTCGGTTACTTTGCCTTTGGTGTTGGCGTCTGGGTCTCGCGCTCGGTAGCTTCGGCCTGCGGAAGCTTGGGCTTGGAAGATGGCGGAAGAGATGTCGGCGCCCGCGGACCGTCAGCGCCCGCCGGGGTCTTCGCATGGATGCGCGGCTTGAGGATGATCGTCCCGTCCTTGATCTCCAGGCTCTCGAACCGGCGGATCATCTCGGCGTTCTTGGGGTTGTCATAGGCGTCCTTGGCCAGATTCTGCTTGCGCAGCTCCGCCAGAAACTTCTCCGGCGGGCGCTTGCCGTTGACCTCGAGCGTCTCCAGCGTGACCACCAGAATGCCGTCTCTTAGCGAGGCTTTGAGCTCGGCCTCGCCGTTCAAGTAGCGTCCCTTGAGCATGCCGATCTTCAGCTTGTCGAGGGGAATGCTGATCTGCGCCTTGAGCTTGTCGCCTTCCACCCGGGCGAACACCGTGCCCCTGAAATCCGGGTTCTCCTCGATGAGCGCGTTAAGATTGTCGCTGGTGAGTACCAGGGGATCGGCCGCCGTTCCTTCTTCCAGGGCTTTTCTGAAAGCGTCCACCCGCTCCCGCACCGACTTGCGCTCTTCGTCGGAAACCTGGACCCGGGGCAATTCTGCCGGTGCGGGCGAGGTCCATTCCTCGACCAGACCGGAGAAGAAGCGCATGCCGACGAAGGCCAGCACCGCCAGCGCAATGATCAGCAGCACGGCCAGGACACTGGCGATCACGCAGCCGTAGAAGAAGCAGCCGCGCTGCCTGGGGCGTGAATCGTCATACTCGGGCGAGAACTTCGGCGCATGATCGAACTCGGGATCGTAGCTGGCCATAGGTTTCGATCTCAAACCATGGGAATGTTCGCTTCACGTCATCAAATCTTCCTCGAAGAATCCTCAAAAAGGAAGGGGCAAGAGAGCCCCAAGGGGTTCCTTTCCGACGCGCCCAGGCGCCGGCTTTGACGCGGCCACGTCGCTCTGGCGGTCGATCCCGGAGATCGCAATAATCGCAGGCGCGGGTCGAATGCCCCTGTAAGATCCAGGACGATGACGTCAGTACCCCGCGGAGGAGCGAATTGTCCTGCTCTCGACACACATCGTCGAGGATGTCGCCCAGCTTTGCCCTCGTTTCGCGATCATCCGCCGGGGCCGGCTCGTCGCCAACACCACGCCGGAGCAGGCGCTCCGGGCGATCGAGGGAAGTATCTTCGAGGCATCGATCACCGTAGGATCGTATCAGCAACTGATCTCAGATCCAGAGCGGTGCGTGACCCAGGCGTACCTGGTCGGGGGCAACAACCGGGTTAGGAGACCCTGCCCGAACCCGACCCTGCCCGAACCCGCGAGTATCAGTCGCGGATTCTGCCTCACCATTCGCGTAAGAACGTCGAGGGCTCAATCGCCGTTTTCCAGATTCGCTGCCTCAGGCGAACTTGTTCACTCCGGGAACGGGCACGGGGGGAACAGGATTCGGGCCAAACGTGTAGTTCGCGGGGCTCAGGTCGAGCTTGGAGTTCAGCACCTGTTCGGGTGTGATGATCCGGCCCGTGTAAGCGGCCTCGCGGCCCATGATCGCCAGCAGCGTGCTGACGGCGGCCTGCTCGCCGTTGTTGATCGGCTTGCCGGCGCGAAGGGCGGCGAACATCTCGTTGTGCTCGACCTGGTACATATTGGGGTGCTCACTGCCGGCTTCCCCTGCACGGACCGTGGAATTGCGATACCGCCATTTGTTCTCGCCCGTGATGGCGCTGCCAAAGACGTCAGCCGTGCCCTGGGCGCCAAGGATATAGTCCTTCACCTGGTTGGGAGTGTTCACCCAGTGGCGGCAGTGATGATAGCCGCGAACGTTCTCGGGATACTCGTAAACGATCGCGAAGTGGTCCCAGATGTTGCCGTACTTGGGATCGGTGCGCGACTGCCGGCCGCCCACGCCCCAGCAGCGGACCGGCGGTTTGTCGCCCATCACCCAGTTCATCGTGTCGATACCGTGGATGGCCTGCTCGACAATGTGATCGCCCGAGAGCCAGCTATAGTAATACCAGTTACGCAACTGGTACTCCATCTCCGAAGCGCACTCCTGGCGCGTCTTCCGAAGTTCCCAAACGCCCTGTGAATTATAGGTGGTCTCGATGGCGACGACCTTGCCGATCTTGCCGTCGAAGACCTGCTTCATGGTCTGGCGCCGGGGTTCGTTGTAACGCCAGCAGAAGCCGTTGACCAGCGACAGGTTCTTGGCCTTGGCGTCCTTACACGCCTGGATAAACTTGCGCAGGCCGGGTCCGTCCACCGCCATCGGCTTCTCGACGAAACTGTTCACGCCCTTCTCGACGGCGTAGGCCAGATGAATTGGCCGGAAGTGGGGGGGCGTGGTCAAGAGCACCACATCAACCTGGTCGATCACCTGCTTGTAGGCGTCGAAGCCGCTATACTGGCGGTCCTTGGGGACATCGACCCGAGGACCGACGCTCGAGCCCTTGAGGGCGGATAAGCTCTCCTGGAGCCGATCGGCGAAGACTTCGGCCATGGCGACCAGCCGGGTGCCGCTATCAGCCGTCAGCGCCTGCTCGGCCGCCCCCGTGCCGCGACCGCCACAGCCGACCAGCCCGACCTTGATCGTGCCGCTGCCCCCCGCGTGCACCATGGGGACAAAGAGACTGCCGGAGACCACGGCTGCTCCCGCCACTGTCGACCCCTTGAGGAAGCCGCGCCGCGAGGCGGGTGCGGATTCAGATACGGGAGATGGTGACGAGGTGGCGGGAGAGATCGCTTGAGGTCGATCAGTCACGGCGGGATCTCCTTGATATTGAGGGCGAGGGCGTCCCGTGGGCCGCGAGTCGCTCGACCCACCCTGGAATCCTTGAATGGTAACCTCTCCTTGCTCGATCTATCCGCGGTTTGGCCCTGTTTAACCGACATTGAATAATCTACCCTCGACCCTCATCGGATGCTACACCCGGAAGGAGCACCGCTTGCAAACATCGTACAACCGCCTAGCGACAGGATCTGATCGGAGAGCACGGTCTCCTCATCGTCCCGGCTTGCTTGTGGACTTCGCGGGGTTCTCGAGCATCTCCACCTCGCGGCGAAGCTGTTCGAGCTGTTGCCTGAGATCCGCATTCTCGTGCCGCAGTTGCTCGATCGCGGGCAACTTCTCCGCGAGGGGCAGATTGCGGTCCGGGCTCGAAGCGAGCTGCGGAGCGACGTCTTCCCGAGGCGATGCCGCTTTACTGAGCAGTCGCTGTTGCTCGCGAACGAGGGATCGCAGGGCAACCTCACGCGCCAGCAAGATTTCCTGCTGGGCCCGCATCATCTGCTGGCGCTCGCGAGCCACCCACGCCACCGGCACGAGCAGCAGGGCCACCGCCGCGGTGACGAGCAGAAGCGTTCGCACCGAGAATTGCCATCTGCCACGCTTCGCCTCGTCCATCGCGTGAATCTCGCAAGCAGTACCCGTTCAGGTTGTGATCAGGTTTCACGATCTTATCATGAGGACGGCTGGCGTCCACGGTCGCACCTATTGACCGTCGCCACCTACAGGTTGCATGCATATCCTCTGCAAGATCGAGCCGGCAATTCGCGCGCGCATTCGGTCTGCGGTTGCGTGTTCTTTTTGGGGGATCGAAGCATTCGAGATCCCTCAAGATGATCAACCTCGACAGGCACCGGGCAACTTCCTCGGCACCTCGGACTCAACATCTCGATGAGGTTCACCATGAGTGACTTGAAATCTGCCGCCCCATTTCGTCCCGGCGCGGTCACCCAGTTTCGCGCCCCAAGGCGCACCCGCCTCGAGCTGGTTTGCGAAGCCCTGGAGAGCCGGCAACTGCTCTCGACGACCGCGGCGCTGACTTCGACCCCGGACCTGAGCCAGATCGCGGCGCAGCAAAACCTGCAGGTCCTTACGCGGGTCGCTTCAACGCCGGCCGGCTACACCCCGCAGCAGATCCAGAACGCTTACGGAGTGAACCAGATCACGTTCTCGGGCGGAACGGTTGCTGGCAACGGTGCGGGACAGACCATCGCCATCGTCGATGCCTACAACGACCCGAACATCCAGGCCAATCTGAACATGTTCGATACCCAGTTCGGGCTGCCCGCCACGACGGTCACGCGGGTCAACGAGTACGGCGGGACGAGTTTGCCGGCCAGTGATCCGACTGGCGGTTGGGAGCTCGAGGAGTCGCTCGACGTCGAGTGGGCCCACGCCGTAGCTCCCAAAGCCAATATCGTTCTGGTCGAAGCTTCTTCGGACAGCCTTTCCGACTTGTTCGATGCAGTCAATACCGCCCGCGATCGACCGGGCGTCAGCGTGGTCTCAATGAGCTGGGGAACGACTGAATTTTGGGGAGAGTCCAGCTATGATAGCCTCTTCACGACACCGCCGGAGCATACCGACGTGACTTTCGTGGCCGCGTCGGGCGACTCGGGAGCCTGGTACGGGCCGATGTACCCCTCGGTCTCGCCCAATGTCCTGGCCGTCGGAGGCACCACGTTGACCCTTGCCGCGGGCAGCACTTACGGCTCCGAAACGGGGTGGAGCGACAGCACCGGCGGATTCAGCGGGCTCGACAGCAACTGGTGGACTTACGAGTCCGAACCCTCGTACCAGACCGCGACCTTGCAGGCCGTCGGATTGAGCTACGGCGTCCGGACAAGCCCGGACGTGTCGTTCAACGCCGATCCGAACACCGGCGTGGCCGTCTACGACTCGGTTCCCTACAGCGGCCAGTCCGGGTGGTTCCAGGTCGGCGGCACCAGCGCCGCCACGCCAGCATGGGCCGGGCTGGTCGCGATCGCAGATCAGGGCCTGGCCACGGGAAAAAAGGGGGCTCTTTCCAACACACAGGCGCAGACGGATCTCTATGCCCTTCCCAGTTCCGACTTCCATGACATCACGACTGGGTTCAACGGCTACTCCGCGACGCCTGGCTACGATCTGGTCACCGGCCTGGGGTCGCCCAAGGCCAATCTCGTGATCGCCGGCATTCTGAACGCCAACGGCGTGTCCGAGGGGTCTGCCACGACGCCGGTAACCGGGGCGGCCCCAACCCACCTCGTTCGCGCAACAACCTCGCGGTTTGACGTGACGTCATCATCCACAAGTGGAACGGGAAGTAGCAGCGGAGCATCGAGTATCGCTGGACTCTCGAGCACTGGGCTTGCGGGCATTACCACGACCTCGGGCACCTTCGGAGTGCAAGCACTGGTGACGCAGGTCAGCTCGACCCAGGCGCAACCGGCCACCCAGCAAGCCACAGTCGTCACTCCGGTCAACCAGAGCACCGCTGCGTCGCCTTCGCTGGGGCAGAGTTTGCCCCAACAACCTCAGAATTTGTCGCCAAGCCTGGCAATCGACGAAACGACCGAGCCGAAATGGCTTATCGAGGATGCCAGAGCCGTGCCATCGCCAGCAGCCGCGCAGCAGACGGCACCAGCACCCGACCAGAAAGCGGCACCGGCACCCGGCCAGATGCCGGCGGACGCGGCACCCGCTCTTCCACAGGCCCCCGCCCCGGACGAGCCGGTGGACGATCCCGCGACGAGTCTTTTTGACGAGGCACTTGCACGAATCAGCCTGAGCATGGCGGCCCGACGTCTCGAAGTGCCGTCCGGGCCAACCAGCGATATGGAGCAGGCGACCGAGACCCTGTCTGACCGAAGCGTGTCGACGCTCGCGGGCGCCGCGGCACTTGCCGTGGGAGGTTACCGGGTCTTGCTCGGCCGGTCCGATCGGATCAAGCGACGCTGGACGCCGGGACGGTTCATGTAAGCCGTGGGCAGGCCTGGTCCGATCGAGGATGAGCAGGGCTGATGCCATTGAGCTCGCAGGCAGTGCTCGAAAAATGGGGGCTGATCAGGGCCGTTGGCCCTGAGACGGATCAGCGGCCGTTTTATTCTTGGGCTCTTCTGCAAACCGTGTGGGACGTTGTGAGGCTCTTTCCGAATTTGAGTCCAAGGAAATGGCCCCCTGTTGCTTTCACCATCAGGGGTTTGATGCACCCTTGCCGTTGGGGTCAGACTCCAAGCCCCCCGCAGCCCTGCCCACGGTCAGTCAGTCTGCTTTCTCGTCCGCTCAGCGAGTTGCGCCCGGTAGAGACTCGGCGGCTGGACGTGACGCCCGAAGGATTTCCATGTGCCGTTGCCATGGGAGGGACGAAAAGGGCCATCCGCGTTTCCCGTGTTCCAACACGTGGGTGACCTATCCGCTCGTAATCCGCTCCACTTGAGTCTTGTACGAAGAGGAAGAAGAAGAGGTGGGAGGGGGAACAGATCACGACCAGGATCAGGATCAAGATCAGGACAAAGAGCTCAAGGCAGCGCGGCGTATTGAGTCCTGGTCTGACTCGTACTCTGAACCCTGATCTTTGTCATAATCTTGTCGTAAGCTCAGTATGTCGCGATCGTGCGGAGGGTCTTTGCCAATTCGGTGTGAGAAGCAGGCCCGCGCGTCGCCCAAGCGGAAAGGCGGCGCGCGTTCTTTGACACGCAGAAACCAACCCGCCTGATCTGCGGATCGTGCAACTCTTGCGGAAAGGCCAGATAGGGAGGGCTGGCGAAAGCTTGACGGTTCGCAGCGATGACAGGTTTACCCCGGATTGACCGAACAGCAGGTGGCTCGGGCCAGGCGGTCGTCAAGAAAGTGCAAAACGAAGCCAATGGAGATCGGCCGCAAACCATTTTCCTTCAAAGAACTACGTCCGATGGGTTCGACTTTATTTATGCAAAACGAACCCAATTCCGGATCGCGGAACTTGGAGTGGGGTATGGCAAATGGCACATGGTGGTTGACCTGTGCGAGGTGAAGTCGGGTGGCTGCCACGAAGGTGAAAGCAGCCAGCCGATGCCAGAGTTGAGACTGGGTCGGGTCGTGGAACAAGATTCCCATCGTGTCATTGAGAATTCGACGAACCACAAGATTGGAATCTTGTCCCACGGAGGGAACGGACGCGGCAGATCGACCGGGCCAGAGCGACGGCGTCCGGCAGAGCCTCCCTGGCGGCGTGAAGATGCCACAAAAAGCGCCAAACGAAGCCAATTTGAAATCGACGCAAGACTTGGAATCGCATGAACTTAAATGAGAAAAGACCGGGCCGGCGGGGCGGAAACAAAGCCAATTCGGCAAGTTGAGCCGAGGGGAAACCCCCTGGAGAGCGGGCCGAGGTCGCTTGCCGCGGCGGACGAATCAGGGTAAGGTCAGGGATGAATGCAGGAGGCAGACGCGACGGTCGAGACCTTCGACCCGTCGATCTTACCTTTCCTTGAAGGAGCTTGCCGTGCTTGGGTTCTTGACGCTCCTCGCCTTGCTCTTCGTCCCGCCCGTTCAGGCCGAGACCACTTCGAGCGTCACGCCCGAGCAATTCCGCGCCTGGTTCGACGCCGCGCGCCAGGGCAGGCTGGAGATTCCGGACGAGGTCGGTCGAAACGCGTGCAGCTACCGCTATGTCTTCATAGGCGGCCTCTTTAACGAGCAAATGCCCGGATACTTCTTGCAGAATGTCAAGGAGCTCCGCGCCAGGGGCGTGCCGCGAACGTCGATCCACCTCGTCAAGCCAGATTCGCAGCAGACGGTCGATGGCAACGCCGAATCGGTTCGCACCGAGTTGAAGGCGATCGCCGCGCAGGGACCCGAGCGGCTGGTCCTGATCGGCCATAGCCGTGGAGCCTGCGACGCCCTCGCGTTCGCCCTCCAAAACCCGGAGTTTGTCAAGGAGCACATCCGCGCCCTGTTCTTGATCCAGGGGCCTTTCGGCGGGACCCCGGTGGCAGACTACGTGGCCGGCGAGGGAAGACCCATGGACGGGCGGATGCCCACCGGATACCGGGTCATGGGGCAGGCCATCGGACGCCTCGAGTCAGGCCTTCTGGGAGATGGCAAGCACGAAGCCATCGCCTCGTTGAACCGCCGGGATTCGGAGAGCTTTTGGAACGAGATGTTGCGGACGCACCGCGCGGCAGTTCCGAGCGTCGCCGCCAAGACGTTCTACGTGACGAGCCGGACCAGTCCGTCGCATCATCCGCTTTTCCAGCGCGTGACGGGGTGGTACCTGGGCACCTATTACGGGCCGAACGATGGACTGGTCGCCCTGGAGGACCAGTCGCTGCCAGGCCTGGGCACCGTCCTCGCGGTTCTCGACGTCGGCCACACAGACCTGACCCGCCGCTTCCCTGCGGCTCGCCCCAAGCACCGCCTGCGGAATGCGCTCGTCGATGCGATCATCATGGCCGTCGGAACGCAAAATGCGCAGCTCGCCAAGCGGTCCGGTGTCACGACGGCCGACGCCTCAGAGCATGCTCAGGGAAGCTCGCGTTGAAGGATCTGGAACCCCCGCTCAAACTGACGCAACAACGTGCTGGCTCAATGTCCCTGAGGGCCAGGCAATTCTGATCACATGATCACAGGGTCGAGGCCCTACCGGCTGTTGCGGCCGGATGATGAACTCGTTATCTTGGCTTCCATCCTGGACTCGCGGTCGCGGTGGCTGATGGGCCCCAGCTCGCTCCCTTCCAGGGCCGCGCACGCGGTCTCGTTCGGCCACTGAAGCGGGATCCGAGTATCGAAACAGGTACTAGAGTAGAACGTCCAGGTAGGACGCCGCTTGAAGATGATGAATCAAAACGACATCGCCCACCCGTTCACGCGGCACCCGCATCCCCTGCGGACATTGGCCGCTCTCTTTGGTTCCTCGTTTCACTCCTCCCGGCCTGGACTGGAGAATGTTCCCGATCCCCTACGGTAAGTTGCTGGTCACGGTCATCTCGCCCGTCAGGCCCAGGGCCGGCCGATGACCCCTCGAACCGGACCGACCGCACTTGATTCACTCCAGGATATTCCGAGCATGTATATCGTTACAGGAGCTGCTGGATTCGTCGGGAGCAACCTGATCCGCGCGCTTAACGAGCGCGAGGTCCGAAACATCCTGGCCGTTGACGACCTGACCCAGGGAGACAAGTTTCGCAACCTGCGCGACTGTGAGATCGCCGACTACATGGACCGCGCCGAGTTTCGCGATTTTGTCGGCCACGGCGCCCCCGGGATGAAGCCGGCGGCGGTATTGCACCAGGGGGCCTGCGCCGATACGACCGAGCAGGACGGCCGTTACATGCTCGACAACAACTTCACTTATTCGAAAGAGCTGCTCCACTGGGCTCTGGACCGCCGCGTGCCCTTGGTTTACGCCTCCAGCGCGTCGGTGTACGGTTCATCGCGCCACTGTGCAGAGACGCCCGATCACGAAGATCCTCTGAACGTGTATGCCTACTCGAAGCTGCTATTCGACAACTATGTGCGGCGGTTGATTCCGCAGATCTCCACCACGGTCGTCGGCTTGCGCTACTTCAATGTCTATGGCCCGCGCGAGGCCCACAAGGGCCGCATGGCCTCGATGGTCTGGCAGCTTTACCAGCAACTGAAGACCACGGGCGTCGCGAGGTTGTTCGAGGGGACCGATGGTTTCGACGCTGGCGAGCAGAGGCGCGACTTCGTCTTCGTTGGCGATGCCGTCGCGGTCAACCTGTACTTCGCCACGGCTCCGCCCAAGCAAGGGATTTTCAATGTCGGCACGGGAATGAGCCGCAGCTTCAACGACATCGCCCGCATCCTGATCGGGCTATTGGGCCGGGGTGAGATCCAGTACATCCCGTTCCCCGACTCGTTACGCGGCAAGTACCAGAGCTTCACCGAGTCCGACATCACGCGCTTGCGCGCCGCCGGCTATGACCGGGCGGCGACCTCCCTGGAGGATGGTATTCGCCAGCTTACCGAACAATCAGGGAAGGAGACATGATTTCGCCATGAGCGCGGTCAACAGAAAGTTCGAGGGGCTGATCCGGGGACTGCGGCCGTGCCAGATCGCGGTTATCGGCGACGTGATGCTCGACCACTACGTCAAGGGTAATGCCGATCGGCTCAGCCCCGAGGCACCCATTCAGGTTCTCGACGTGACCGACGAGTTCCAGATGCCCGGCGGCGCTGCCAACGTGGCCATGAAGGTCGTCGGCCTGGAGTCCAAGGTTCGGATGGTCGGCCTGATCGGCGCCGATCAGGCCGCCGCCGACTTGCAGGCGCTGCTGGCGACTCATCCTCACGTCCGCGACAGTCTGGTCGCGGACTCAAGCCGATCCACCACGGTCAAGACCCGGTTCATCGCGCACAACCAGCAGCTCCTTCGGGTGGACCGCGAGCGGCGGGTAATCCCGGGGGAGGAGGTCCGGGCCAAACTGGCGGAGGCCGCCCGGGACGCCGCAGCCGAGGCCGAGGCCGTGATCCTGGAAGATTACGGCAAGGGCGTGCTCTGTCCCGAGGTCATTGCCGCCGCCCTGGAAGGCGCCAGGCGGCAGGGAGCGCCGGTCGTCGTCGACCCGGCGGGGCGTGATTACCGCCGCTACGCCGGGTCGACCGTGCTGACGCCCAACCTCAAGGAGGCCTCGCTAGCCGCCGAGCGGCCAATCACGGACATGGAAAGTCTCGAGGCGGCCGGCCGCCTGCTCGTCGAGCAGACCGGCGGGGCCATGGCCATCACCCGCGAGGCGGAAGGCATCTCGCTCTTTCGCCGCCAGCAGGCCGACGGCCTGATTGTGCACACTCACGTGCCAACTGTTCCCGTGGCCGTCTTCGATGTCACCGGCGCCGGTGATGCGGTGGCGGCGACCCTGGCCATCGCCCTGGCCGCCGGAACCGAGATGGTTGACGCCTGCGCCCTGGCGAATCTTGCGGGCCGCGCCGTCGTTCGCCAGTTCGGCGTGGGCACCATCTCGCCCGCTCACCTGATCGCCGAGGCGAACAGCGGGTCGGCCGACCGGATGGTCAAGCTCGCCGACCTCGCCTCGGCACGGCAGCGCGCTCGCGAGGTGAAGCAGGCCGGGGGCAAGGTCGTCTTCACCAACGGCTGCTTCGACATTCTTCACTATGGGCATGCCTACCTCTTGCAGTTCGCCCGCAGCCAGGGTGATTTCCTCGTCCTGGGACTGAATACCGACTCCTCGGTCCACCGCTTCAAGGGACCCTCCCGGCCCTATGTCTCTGAGGAGCAGCGGGCCTACATGCTTTCGCTCTACCCCTTCATCGACCTGATCGTCTTCTTCGACGAAGACACCCCGCTGAATCTGATCGAAGCCATCCGACCCGACGTCCTGGTCAAGGGGGGCGACTACACGCCGGAAACCGTGGTGGGCCGCGATGTCGTCGAGTCCTACGGCGGCAAGGTCGCAATCTGCCCACGCCTGGAGGGACTGAGCACGACCGATCTGGTCCGCAAGATCAAAGACGAGGAATCTTGAGCAACGCGCGGGGCCGTTGCCGGAGCCGAAAGTCGTTTTCCGTGTGCCATCGCGGTCCGGAACCGAAACAACGCGAGAGGACGTTGCCTTGTCACTTCACCGACGGATCGGCAGCCGCCAGCGCTTCCTGGACTACCTGCGAGCCTACCGGAGTCGAATCAAGAGCAAGACGCCAGAGCGGCAACGCGGACGGGAGCCGGAGCGGGAGCCGGGCGTGGAACTCCTGGCTGATGCCGACAAGAGTACGCCAGGTGAACCCTTGGCCGCAGGCAAGCACCGGTCGCTGCCGGTTCTTTACCGAGAGCTGTACCTGTCCTTGAGGGGACATCGGCGGACGATCGCACTGGCGCTTCTGGGCCTGTCGGTGGCGACGCTGCTGAAGCTTGTTCCTCCCGCGGCGACCAAGGTCGTGATCGATTACGTGCTGATGGCACGCCCGCTGCCCGCGGTCATTCAAGAATGGTGCCCATTTCCGATTCCAGATTCGCCCAGGCTACGCCTGCCCATCCTGGTGGCCGTGGTGACAGCGATCACGATCCTGGGCACCCTGTTCGGACTCTGGAGCCGCTGGCTGGCGACGCGCACCACCAAGCGGGTGCAGGTGGCCGTCCGGCGCAGGGTTTATGAGCACGCGATGCGGCTTCCCCTGCACCGGGTCTACCAGCTCAAGTCCGGGGGCGCCTCCAGTCTCTTACGCGAGGACGCCGGGGGCGTGGGCGAGCTGGTTTTCTCCATGCTTTTCAACCCCTGGCGCGCCGTGGTTCAGTTCGTCGGCGGCCTTGTGGTTCTGGCCTGGGTTGACTGGCGGCTGCTGCTGGGCGCACTCTGCCTGGTGCCCGGGGTCTATTATTCCGACCTGCTCTGGAACCGGCGAATCCGGCCGCTCTTTCGCGACGTCCGCAAGCAACGCCAGGAGATCGACAGCGAGACCACCGAGGTCTTCGGTGGCATGCGGGTCGTCCGGGCCTTCGGCCGTCAAAAAAGCGAGTCGGCCCGGTTCATGGGCGAGAACCACTTGATGAGCCGGCTGGAGCTCCATGTCTGGTGGCTGTCACGGCTCATCGAGTTGCTCTGGGAGTTCGTGCTGCCGATGGCCACGGTGGTCCTCCTTCTCTATGGCGGGCTTCAAGTCCTCGAGGGCCGGCTCTCCCTGGGCGACCTGATGATGTTCCTGGTGTACCTCACCATGCTGCTGGAACCGATGGCGGTGCTGGCCACCAGCGTCTCCCAGTTCCAGAACAACCTGTCGGGCTTCGACCGGGTACTCGACCTTCTGGAAGAGTCGCGCGAGATGGCCGATTGCCCCGGGCATCGACCTGTCCGCAAGGCCTCGGTTACCGGCAGGCTCACCATGGAGAAAGTTGGCTTCGCCTACCCGGGAACCAGTCGCCGGGTGCTGCGCGACATCGATCTGGACGTCGAGCCCGGCGAGACAATTGCCCTGGTGGGCCGCAGCGGCTCCGGCAAGACAACCCTGTGCAATCTGATCGCGCGATTCTACGATCCCACCACGGGCGTGATCCGCCTTGATGGAACCAGCCTGCGCGATATCGAGGTCGAGAGCTATCGCCGACTGCTGGGCATCGTCGAGCAGGATGTCTTCCTCTTCGACGGCACGATCGCCGAGAACATCGCCTATGGCGATCGCTGGGCAACCGAGTCGCGGATCGCCCAGGCCGCGAGCGCCGCCAACGCCGCCGAGTTCATCGAGCGTTTGCCCGACCGTTACGAGACCCTGATCGGCGAGCGGGGCGTGCGGCTCAGCGGCGGTCAGCGCCAGCGCCTGGCCATCGCCCGGGCCGTGCTGGCCGATCCGCGCATCTTCATCCTCGACGAGGCCACCAGTAATCTCGACACCGAGAGCGAGCGCCTGATCCAGCAGAGCCTGGCCAGACTGCTCCACGGCCGCACCTCGTTTGTCATCGCCCACCGTTTGAGCACGATTCGCCATGCCGATCGCATCCTCGTTCTCGATGGCGGAGCCATCGCCGAGATCGGCTCCCACCAGGAGCTGATGACCTCGGGCGGCCATTACCACGACATGGTCGAGCTCCAGCGGCTCGAGAGCGGAGAGAAGCTCGTGCAGCCAGATGGCCGCGGTGGGAGGTTCACGACGGACGATTGACTTCGCCCTTCGAAGAGTTCGTCGAGCGATCAGCCATCAGGCGTGTCGATCAGTGACTGCAAGCGCGCAGCCAGCTCGGCCGGGTATCGCCAGCACCAGTTCCCGTCAATCAGCCCCACGTCGAGCAAGTCGCGAAGGTGTGTCCGATCCTTGTCGCGATACGAGGTCAGCTTGATCCGCACAAGAGCTTCGAGATCGAGCACGCGAAACTGATCCGATGGAACGGATTCGGTCACATCGGGGTTGGGCGACAGCTCCTCGGGACGTACCTTTTCACCAGCGAAAATGATGTGCACGGCATCACGAGCTGTGGCACTGGGGCCGTCGAGAAACAGGTCAAGACCAGCGGTGTGCTTGTAGTCGAAGCCGGCCGCCAACAAGGCAGTCTTCACCGCATCGAGGTCCGACCGGCGAATCAGGATGTCGACGTCGCGTGTGTTGCGAACCGCCGATTCATCCACTCGCGTGACCCAGACGGCAACAGCATTTCCTCCACACACCGCATAGGGGATGGACGCGTTTTCCAGAGCAGCCGTCGCCCGCAAAAGCCGTTCGCGAACTTTTTCCACCGCACGCACCATTCGTTCCAGCGAGAAGGGGCCAAGACTTGGAGACATGTGAGAGAGGCGCCTCGGAGACGTTCATGAATTCAGGCCGTGGACAGACGATCGATAACTTTTCCAGCATAGCATGCTCATCGCCGTTGCGTCACGACCACCTTGACCCCGTGGGCGGGGCGAAGGGTCATGCTGGGAAGGGGCGTGACGACGGCGTCGGGGGCGAGACGGAGGCGGAATCGCCGGGCGATCGTCGCCAGCAGCAGGGACGACTCCAGCAGGGCGAAGTTGTTGCCAATGCAAATCCTCGGACCACCGCCGAAGGGGAAGTAGGCGTAGCCTCTTTCCCATCGGATTTGTTGCGCTGGTTTGGGCGGGGTCTCCTGACCCGCCCGTCCTCTTCGACCGACGGTCTCCCAGTCCCCGACCGATGGCGCGTCACCTGTACTGCAGCCCATAATGCCGTTGGACTTGCCGGTGAAAGTCCGGTCGTGGGAATTGACTGTTTACCCACGTAGTCATATTCGACGTTGGTTCGGGGTGACCCGGCCAGCGCAAGCTCGAATGTATGAACTCTGCAGCCTCGAAACGACCAATGTGATCGCCGAACCTGTAACGGCAGGTGGAGGCTAAAACCGAAGAGGAAGCAACAGTCATCTGCACTCTTCGGGGCCACCGGGGTAAGAGAGACGGCACGGGAAGGGGAAAATGGACGTCATTGAACAGCGCTTCCTTAACCCGTCATCTGTTGCCGATTCCTCCTTGCCATCACTCCCATGAGCCGCCTGGTAAGCTCATTGCCCGCCCACTACGATAGAAACTCTCCGAGGATGCTCCGTCGTCAATCCTGGTCACCGATGTCCCGAGGGTTTCCCGAATGCCATCCCGTCGGTCTTGCGGGAGAAATCGACTTGCCGCGCTGCTCATGTTCGTGTGCTGGCTCACGGGCTCCTGCGTGTTGCTGACGACCGCACGGGCCGCGGAGTCGGTACTGCGGATCGAGGTCGACGCGCGCGACCTGCCCCGGCGGCTGCTCCACACGAACCTGCGGATCGCTTGCGAACCGGGCCCGCTCACTCTCTGGTACCCAAAGTGGATTCCCGGCACGCACGCGCCCTGCGGGCCGGTGGACACGGTGGGAGGCCTGAGACTGACGACTGATGACGGTAAGGCCATCCCGTGGCACCGAGACCAGGTGGAGCTCTATCGCCTGAACTGCGTCGTCCCGGAAAGCACCCGCACGATCCACGTTCAGCTCGACACCATCTGCAACGCGCCGGCCGTCGATGCCAGCGGGCACCTGAGCTTTGGAAACGGGTCGGTGGGCATCATCAACTGGCCGACCTGCCTGCTTTACCCCGAGGGGCCGACCGCGCGGCAGACCCGCGTTCACCTCGCGCTGCGACTGCCAGACCGATGGAAATACGCCACGGCTTTGAAGCCGAGCGAGCAGAAGGAGGGACTGATCGCGTTCCAACCCGTTCCGCTCTCCACGCTGGCCGATTCGCC
Source organism: Isosphaeraceae bacterium (assembly GCA_049516015.1). GTDB lineage: Bacteria > Planctomycetota > Planctomycetia > Isosphaerales > Isosphaeraceae > Aquisphaera. Next base: position 37,397 of record JBEKTN010000023.1, read on the forward strand.
GCTGATCGCGGGCGAGCACATGCGAACCATCCCACTAGCTGCCGGGCCCAATCCACCCGCGTTTTTCCACCTCGCATCTGAAGCGCCGGCGGCTCTCCAGCTCGCACCCGAGGTTGTCGAGCTCTACAGCCGGATGGTCCGGGAGGCCGGTGCCCTGTTCGGGACTTGCCATTACTCCGAGTTTCATTTCCTGATCACCTGCAGCGACGAGCTGGGCCAGCTGGGACTGGAGCATCTCTCCTCGAGCCTCAATGGCGTGCGCGAGCGGGATCTCATCGACAGTGCCAGCCGCAAAGGCTGGATCGCCAACTTGATTCCCCATGAATACGTCCACTCCTGGTGCGGCAAGTATCGCCGGCCCATCGGCCAGTGCACCGCCGATTTTCACTCGCCGGAGCGAACTTCACTGCTCTGGGTTTACGAGGGTTTGACCGAGTATCTCGGCGAAGTGATCATGGTCCGCAGCGGACTGGTGAACCTGAAGGATTACCGCGAAACGTTGACCTCGACGATCGGCGGGCTGATGCTCCGGACCGGCCGAAAATGGCGCTCGCTCGAAGACACGGCGGTGGCATCCCATCTCCTCCGCGCCGGCAGCCCGAACTGGAACGAGCTGCGCCGCGACCAGGATTATTATTCCGAGGGCGCGCTCTTGTGGATGGAAGCCGACGCCATCATCCGGCAACGAACCGACGGAGCTCGCAGCCTCGATGATTTTTGCCGGAAATTCCTGGGCCGGAATTCCTCGGGCGATGACACTGTACCCTATGACGTTAGCGAGATCGTCAGACTCCTCAAGGCGACGGCCGATTTCGACTGGGAGCGGTTCCTGACCGAGCGGATCAGCCGTCCCCTCGATGCGCTGCCGCTCGACCTGGTTGGCCGTATTGGCTATCGCCTTCAGTACGCCCCCAGTCCATTGAACCAAGACGGCGACCGCGCTCGCGGCGGCATCTCGGCCCAGCATTCCCTTGGCCTGACCTTCAGCGGCGACGGCCACATCATTGACATCGTTCCTGGCATGGCCGGCGATAAAGCCCAACTGGCCCCCGGCATGAGGGTCATGGGAATCAACGGCCGGTTGTTCAGCTCTCGACGGCTCCAGGATGCGCTGGCCGACAGCATCGCTCTCCGCAAGATCGAATTGCTCTTGCTGGAAGGCGACCGCTTCAGGACCATCGTCCTCGACTACGCCGACGGGCCCAGGTACCTCGTACTTGTCCGGGATGAATCGAAGCCCGACCTGCTGGCCCAGATCCTCAAGCCGATCGCGGACAAGCCGCGCTCGGAGGTGGGCCTGTCTCTTCCCAGGGGCTACGTCGCTTACCGGGCGGCCGAGCCGATCACGATCGACGGCAAACTCGATGAGCAGACCTGGCAAGCCGCCCCGTGGACCGACGCCACGGCCGTCAACGCATGGGAGATCCCCGGACTCAAGACGGCCGTTCATGTCGAGGGAACGCTCAACGACCCCAGCGACAAGGACCAGTTCTGGTCCGTCGAATTCGCCATTCCGTGGAAAGTTCTTGCCGAGTACGCCCATCGCCCCGCGCCTCCGCGCGAGGGCGACCAGTGGCGCATCAACTTCTCTCGGGTCGAGTGGCAGCACGAGGTGAGGGATGGCAAGTACCGGAAGATTCCCAGCACTCGCGAGGACAACTGGGTCTGGTCGCCTCAGGGGGTCATCGATATGCATCGCCCCGAGTCCTGGGGCATCGTGCAGTTCTCGACCGCGGCCCCGGGCAGCGTCTCCTTTCATCCCGATCCCGCCGGCCCGGTCCGGGATCGCTTGATCGAGGTCTATCACGCCCAGAAGCGGTTCCACGACAAGTACAAGCGATGGGCCGACCGGATCTCCGCGCTCGATCTCCCTGCCTGGCCGGCAGGCTCTCCCGAGCCGGCGATCACCATCCGGGCAACACCGGATGGTTTCGAGGCGGCCATCACCTTCACGCCCGAAGGTGGCACCAGACAAACCTGGACAATTCACCAGGACTCGCGGATCGTGCGCACCCCTTGAACCGCTCGTCAATTCCTCCACGCGAACTCGCCGGAATCGACACCCCAATTGATTCCGAAGAAACCTCGGCAACTGAAGGAAACAACCTCATGATGATCGTCTCAGCGCGATGGATTGCACCAGGAGACCAGCCTCGATGTTGCCCGCCGGGTGGCTGCAAGGCTACTCTACGAGTTGACAGGTGTCGGACAGCGAAACTGCCTCCCCAGTCAGGAATGCCACCATGCCTGATCCCCAGCCTCAGCCTCAACCTCAACAGACCACCGACCAGGTCGTGGAGGCCTGTTCGACAGCGATCGGCCGCAATGTCCTGGGCCGCGACCTGACCCCCGAGGAAGCCGAGGCCATGAAGACCATCTTCAGTGCCGCGGCCCAAGCCCTCTCCGAAGGGTTCATCCAGCGTCTGGCCAATCACGTTCTCGCCGAGCGCCGGGACGAGTCCATCGAGGAATTCTTCGAGGACAAGCTGAAGACCGACTGATTGGCCGGCCGTGGTGAAGACCGCGTTCAATCGGCAAGCCGGCGGTACTTGCCCGCATGGTACAGGAGTGGCTGGCCGCCTTGCAGTTCTCCGGCGACGATCTCGCCGACAAAGATCTCGTGGTCTCCACCTGGAAGGATCTCGACCACCCGGCAATCAACATAGGCCAGGCAATTGGCCAGGATCGGGGCCCCGGTCACAATGCTCAGGATCGACAGGCCCGTGAAAATCTTCGGCCCGGGCTTCGCGAACCGCCGCGAGATGTCCTCCTGGTCGAGCCGGAGAATGTTCACCGCGAAGCAGCGATTGACCTTGAGAAAGTCCAGCGAGTGCGACTTCTTCTCTACGGCCACCAGCACCAGGGGCGGGTCAAGCGACAGCGAGGCAACCGCGTTGGCCGTCAGACCGTGCAAACCGGCCTTGCCGCCGGTTGTCACGACGGTGACACCGGTCGCGAACTGTCCCATGATCTTCCGCTGAATCGCCGGATCAAATGCCATGAAAAATCTCACCCTGCGAGAACTCGCCGAGGGCCCGTGCGAGCCCCCAAGCTCCACGCGGCGCGAGTCTGGCATTGTACACGATCGGTTTCGATCACCAAGGGGCCCAGCCGATGGCGGGGTTGGACCAGGGTGGTCCCGAACATCGAACCTGAACAGGTTCGCAAGCTTGCTGGCTGAGGGCTGACGCAGAAAGACATAGCCAGCTTCGTCGGCTGTAGTCAGTCCCTCATCAGCCTGCGTTTTTGATCGTTTTATGCCTTTAGGCGTCAGGCAATTAAAAACGGGGTTGAACAAGGTCATGGGACGCAATCTAATCGCTCGGGTATCAAAGACTTGTGGCCATCGGCAAGCCGATTCTGGCACCTGATCAAGCCAGGGTCAGAAACGGTCAACAACCCAGATCCTGACCCATTCCGACCCCAAAATCAGAGGTCAAGAACCCAAAACCCTAAGCAAACGCGCCCACAACCCCCTGTTGAAAGAGGCTGGGCTGACAAAGCCGACAGCCGCCCACCCCTCCGGGGGCCCGGTGG
>JBEKTN010000024.1:0-35662 GCA_049516015.1 Isosphaeraceae bacterium
AGAAGAAATTCTAAATCGGTCTGACCCCGAGGCTCCTGTTATCGCTTCTGTATGTACTGCGTATTTCATCAGGTGTGGTGGTTTCAAGGGTTTGTCTACCGAACTCACTTCCAGTTCCGGCTTTGCGTGGGCACTTCAGCGTTTCTACCTATGGCTGGAGTTCTTCTACTTCGCCACGACCACGTTCACCACGGTCGGGTTTGGAGACATATACCCAATAAATGTAATCAGTCGACAGCTTGTCACAGTGATTAATATGTTGACAGTCGGTTATGTAGTATTCCTTCTCCAGACCCTGCTCGGACAGGGCGACGACAGTTAGTCAAGGGAAACTGGATCGGAAACGAAATGAGCACCGACACCCAGCAAGTCGTCAGCAAAGCCTGGAACTTCGCCCACGTCCTCCGGGACGATGGGTTGAGCTATATGGCCTATGTGGAACAGATCACCTTCCTACTCTTCCTGAAGATGGCCGACGAGCAAACGAAGCCTCCCTACAACCGGAAGCCCATCGTCCCAGCCAGCTATGACTGGGCGAGCCTGCTGAGCAAGGAAGGCGATGCTCTTGAGGCACAGTATCGCCACATCCTCGAAAAGCTCGGATCGCAGTCGGGGATGCTCGGAGAGGTTTTCAAGAAGGCAAAGCCGGAAATCCAAAACCCCGTCACGCTCCGTCGCCTGATCGTGGATCTGATCGAGCCCGAAAAGTGGATGTCGATGCAGTCGGATGTCAAAGGTGACATCTACGAGGGGCTGCTCTCCAAGAGCGCCGCCGAAAGCCCGAAGGGTGCGGGGCAGTATTTTACGCCCCGAGAACTCATCAAGGCGATCGTGGATTGCGCCCGACCGACAGCGGCAGATACGCTCTGCGACCCCGCCTGCGGCACGGGGGGTTTTCTTCTGAACGCCCATGATTACGTGGTGCGACACCAGGGGAGAGACCTTGACCCCGACCAGAAGAAGCACTTGAAGCGAGGCTTCGTGAGGGGCTGGGAACTCGTGCCGAACACCGCCCGGCTCTGCATCATGAACCTGATGCTCCACGGCATCGAAGCCGACCCTTGCCCCATCGTCTCTGGCAAGGACAGCCTGGCCAGCCCTCCCGGCGACGGTGACCGCGTGAGCCTGCTGCTGACGAATCCGCCGTTCGGGAAGAAGTCGACCATCGCGATAGTGAACGAAGAAGGCGACCTGGAGAAGGAGGACGAGTCTTACGAGCGGCCGGACTTCTGGACCTCGACCAAGAACAAGCAGTTGAACTTCCTCCAACACGTCAAGAGCCTGCTCAAGATCAACGGCCGCTGCGCCATCGTCGTTCCCGATAACGTTCTCTTCGAGGGCGGTGCTGGCGAGATAGTGCGCCGCAAGTTGCTGGAGCAAGCAGACGTTCACACCCTGCTTCGGCTCCCTACCGGCATCTTCTACGCCCAAGGCGTCAAGGCAAACGTCTTGTTCTTTGACGCCAAGCCCGCCCGTGAGAAACCGTGGACCGAAAAGCTCTGGGTCTTCGACTACCGCACGAACATCCACCACACCCTCAAGACCAAACCGCTCAAACGCTCCGACCTCGACGAGTTCGTGGCGTGCTACCACCCTGAGAACCGCCACGAGCGCAAGCCGACCTGGAGCGAGACCAACCCCGAGGGTCGCTGGCGCTGCTTCACCTACGAGGAACTCGCCAAACGTGACAAGCTCAACCTCGATATCTTCTGGATCAAGGACAAGAGCCTGGAGGACGCCGACAGCCTGCCCGAACCCGACGTCCTGGCGCAGGAGATCGCCGACGATCTCCAGACGGCACTGGAGCTGTTCGGGGCGATCGCTAACCAGTTGAAGCAATGAAAACGGCCGCTAACTCTGGCACATAAAGTGCCAAGAAGCGATTGCGGGTACAGTGATGCAGGAAAGTCTTTTTTCGGTTCCCGACACGTTTTTCTTTCCATGGTCTCACTGTCAACATGGCTGAACCTGGACGAGTGAGACTTAAGTGGTCGGGAATCGCTGGCCTCGGTATTTCACATTTCCCCCTATCTCGGTTAGACTTAGGTAGCCATGCGACCTTCAGATTGAATCAAACCGAACGTTGCTGAGGCGTCTGAACGGCTTGGGCTCGTCGCTCGGTTAGCGACTGACCTGAACGGGGGATTCGAGGTGATAGCCCCGCAGTTCGTCCATGGGATCCGCCCAGAAGGCTTCGTCGAAGTCGATGCGGCTCGCCTTCTGCTGATCCTCGCTCGCTTCGCGCGACCGGCCAGCGAGAAGACGTTCCCGAGGTCCTGCGCCCCGACGGCTCCGTTCATCGCACACTTTGCCTCGGAGTACTATCTTCAAAAATTGGACTTCCTCCTCCGCTATCCGGCTTACTTCATCCACGAACTGACCGAACTTCACCAAACCGGTGACGCTTCGGCGTCGGATCGGGGTCTTGTCATTTCTACTATCCGTCAAATACACGAGGACCGAGAACCCGAACTCCAGACCATCCCGTTTCGAAAATTCTGGCGAGGCGCGTACGAACGACGGGACGACGTGGAAGCCTGGTGGTGGGCCAGGGAGCTGGCCTTTATCAAGTTTGAGCTTCGAGGGAAGGCCGCGCCGTGGAAGCACTACTTCCTCACGCAAGCGGGGCTGGACGTCGCGGGTCGCCTGATCGAGAACGTGCCGCATGCCCGGTGGTATGCCGATCGGATCGACCAGATCCACCAATTCATGGGACACCTCACTGCCGCAGATATCAAGACAAGACAATATCGACATGCACGATACCGCGAGGCCAACTTGAAGCAGTTTATTCCGGATCTGACCGTGGAGGAGATTGCAGGCAATTTCGAGCAGGTCTTCGGTGAACCTCTGGAGGTGTCACGTGGCCGGAGGCCGTAAAAAAGCGGATGCCCCGGGCTCTTCTCCGAAGCCACCTCTGAGCATCGACGATATTGCGAACCGGGCCTATAACCGCTTCAAGCCGAAGGCGCGGGAGGAAATCTGTCGCGACGACGTGCGAAAGCTCGTTGAAGAACTCAACCTGGCCAAGCTGCGACCGACCCGCAAGGTTCCGCGCTTGATGATCCGCCGTCTACGATTCAAGGGTTTGAAGACCCTGGATGGATCAGACACGCCCATCGACTACGACCAGGAGTTCGTCACGGGAGTGAATGCCCTCGTCATCGAGGACAACCTCGTCGGTAAGTCGTCGATCTTGAAAACTATCAAGTTCGGCCTGACCGGGCACGACGATGAGTACGATCAGGCTGTTCGCGATTGGATCAAGGAGATCTGGCTCGAATTCAGCTTGGACGAGCAAATCTATACGATCCTCCTCGCTAGGCGAGAGGACGGCCTGCATGGAATGCTCGCGTCTGAAGCCCATTCTTGCCCGATCGAAGAGGTCCCGAAGCACCAGGCATCGAGAGGGTTTTATATCCGCGGCGAACACGAGATACAGCAGGCGCTGGAATCATTCTTCGTCAACGAGTTCGGGCTCGCGACCCTGGGGTGGAACGTGACCCACCCCGCGAAGGACGGAAGCACAGTCATGGCTTAGGCGAGCTGGCAGACTTATTTCCAGGCGCTGCGGATACCCGACGACAGCCACACCTACCTACTCTGCAAGCCGGAGTTCGCCAACCAAGACCAAATTCTCTTTTCCGCATTTCTTGGCCTCCATCTCAGCGAGCCTCTCAATCACCTCAGCATGGAGGCCGCCTCCCTGAAGAAGGCAAAGGAATTCAGCAATGAGCAATTGACGGCCGTAGCGGACAGGAAATCGAAGCTGGTCGATCGCAGGGCGAATCTGAGACGTGAGCTCGGGGAACTCGACGAGGTGCAGGCGCGACGCCTGAAGGTGCTGACGGACGGCGACCTGGCCAACCAGCTCATCGCGACGCAGGGCGATCTGATCGAGAGCGATTTGGAGGTCGTGCAGATCGGAGAGCAGGCGCAGAACCTCAACACGCAAGTACGGCAGAGCCATGCCACAGCGCGCCGGCTCCGCGAGCAGATCGACCTGAGCAGGGAGTTGACCGGTCTCCAGGTCACCATGTGCCCGAACTGTGCGCGTGCGATCGATCAAGAGGCGGTGCAGCGTGAGAAGTCGAGCCATCAGTGTCGGCTCTGCATCAGACCGGTCCCGGAGGGCAGCGAAGACGAGGCGGCAATCCTTGAGGCCGCCGCAAAGGAATATGACCAGAATGCCGCCGCCCTTACGGCTCAATTTGAGCAAGTGAAGCGCAATCTCACTGCGGCACAAAGGAAGAGCCACGAACTCATTTTAAAGGCGGAATCGCTACGGGCGAGGATCAACGAGGGTGCTGCTAAGGGACTGCCGACGCCTGACGAAGCCGACCGCCGTGGGCGGTTGCACGAAGAAATCGGCGAGATCAACTATGAGATCAAGACGCTCGAACAGAACCCTGGCAGAGCATCCAGTCCGAAAGACCGCGAGAAGAGGTCGAAGATCATCGAGCAGGTGCGTGTAGTGCTGAAGGAGGAAGCCGATGAGAGGAACAAGGAGATCGAGGCGAGGCTGAACGAGCTAGCTCAGGATGTCGTGAAGGCGCTGCGAGCCGACCAGATTTCGGGCATCAAATGTTACCCCACCGGCGTAGTGAAGCTAACCAAGAATGGAGAGAATATCGCATTCACGAAGATCATGAACCCGGGCGAACGATACCGGGCGAAGCTCGCGCTCTTTCTCGCAATGATGCGGCTCGGGTGCGAGGCGGGAATCGGCAAGCACCCGGGGTTCCTCATGCTTGACCAACTGGGGGGGGCCGAAATGGTTCCGGAGGACTTGCAAGCCTCGGCGGCGGCCCTCAGAAGGATCGAGGAGGAGTTCTCCGAACGGGTTCAGATCATATGCTTCACCGCCAGACCGGAGTTCCGTGAGGCTACGGTCGCTGACAAGGTGTACGGACACCGGATCACCGCCGAGAATAGGAAGAAGTACGCCTTCTGAGAAGGCCGGGTCAGAGTGGGATGGGACATGCCAGACTGGGAACTCTGGATGGCGAGGCTGCAGCGGGCCACCCAGGACGAGGCAGACGATCTCGTTGACGAATTGACGGAACTTATTCTCAGTTCGCCACCCGATCGATCAGCCACAGCCGCCGCAATAAAGGCATTGGACTCGGCTCGATCAGCCCTCAGCTATCGGTCCGCCGCCACTGCCGTTGCGTACTCGGCCGGTGACGACGATGCGGATGTAGTTGATCACTTGGAGCGAGCGTTCGAATGTCGCCGCAGCGACTCCTTTCTCGCATCGACCCTGCTGGCGGCACTCGGCCTCCTGGCGCTCCGCAACCCCATCGCCCGGGCTGGCGCCATTCGTTTCTTGCTGCGATTGAAGCTCGGTGAACCCAGGCCACTGCTCCTGGCGGGCGCCAAGGTCAGTGGGCTCCTATGCGACCGCGAAAACGTACCGGACCTTCGATCCAAGCTGATCGCTCACGCGAGAAGCGATGATCCCGCCGTCCGGGCCGAATGCCTTTATCAATACGCTTTGTTGAGATTTGCCGATGCATTGCTCGCCGACAGCAACCCCGGTTTGATTGCATCATTGACCGCCGCGAGAGAGGCTTTCAGCACTACGGAACTGTCCGAGGAATCCAGGCCGGATGCCACTCTTTTCCGGCTGCTTATAGATGCGGTCCTTCAGTTCGAAGACCTTGAGCGTGACCGAACGGCCGCCGCTATTCGCATACGCGACCTGGCCGGCCGACTTCGTGACGTGGGGAGCCGGCTCGTTGGGCTTATCTTTCAGATGGACCGGAGCCCGGCTTCGTCACAAGTCGCGGATCGGTGCGTTGCGATCTCCTCGGCTCTCGAAGCCGCGGCTGGGGAGGCAGCGCAAGCCTCTAGGTGGACGAATTTCGATCGATCCGTCGTGTCTCTCGCGGAATGTTACGGCATAATCCGGTACCTGCCCACGTCGCTTGCGGGCAACGAGCAATCCATTCAGGCGTTCAGCAATCTGGCTGATCGAATCTTGAAACCCCGGCTCGGGCCAGTCTTGGCGAGAAAGGTCGGGCGAGATAGCCTCACAGAAGTCGTGCGGAATCACGAGAAGAAATACGGAAAAGATGGGGTGTATTCAGGTTTGCTCGCCCTCCAGCAAGCGGCGCTTGAAGCCGAGATAAGGCCCGATCACCAATTCTCTGAGGATCTTGTTGGCCGAATAACCGCGATGGCAGTCGCCGCTGGATGCACTCCTGAGGAATTGGTAAGCAGATTCAATCTGCAGATAAGCCACAACGGTGGCGACGGCCGGGCGGTTATCGCGGATTTTCTACCAGCACCACCTGGACATCGGGACATGAGGATGACGCTGCCGACCACCGGTATCATTGTTGCCCTAACGGAGGAGTACGACGCGATCCGACTGATGATAGACAACGAACGCCGCCATCGTGCGAGCGGATCGGGTGGAAGCCGGGAATACCTAATGGGAGACATTCCCTCAGTCCGCGGAGGGATACACCGGATCATTATCGCGCAGACGATGAGCATGGGGAACGACTCGGCGGCCATCCGCGTTTCGAAGATGTTGGAGGCGTTCGACGGAATTGATTCGATTATCATGTGTGGAATTTCAGGTGGCGTTCCCAATCCGGAGAAGCCCCACGAACACGTCCGGCTCGGAGACGTTGTCATCTCGGACCGGCTGGGTGTAGTCCAATATGATTTTGGGAAAGAGAGCGGCGAAGTGTTTGAGCATCGCCACTCCCCTCGCCCTCCTAGCGCGAGGTTGCTTGAGGCCGTGCAGATTCTTGAACAGGACCGGCTAACCGCGAAGAGGCCTTGGGATGAACACCTTGCTAATGGCTTGAGACACCGGTCTCTAACGCAGCCCGACATATCGACTGATGTGATCCTCGACGAGGCTGGCAGACCAGTTGCCCACCCCACACTGCCCGGTCCGAAGCCGAGAATCCACCTCGGTCCGATTGCTTCGGCAAATGTGGTTCAGGGCGATTTCAAGAAGCGGGACCGACTTCGAGACAAGTACAAGGTCAATGCGGTCGAGATGGAGGGGTCGGGAGTTGCAGATGCGACTTGGGAATACGAAAGGGCGGGCTATCTTGTCGTTCGAGGTGTCTGCGACTATTGCGATGTCCGGACTAAGGCTACGCAGACCGACGCCTGGAAGCCCTACGCTGCGATGGTCGCGGCTGCATACGTTCGCGCCCTGCTCGAAGCTATCCCGGGCGGTTAGCGCCATAAACGGATACTCATTCACAGGTAGCGATCGAAGGGGACGTGAAAGGTGACAGCCACTCGGAGGTGAAAGGTGACAGCCACCAAATCTGGAGGATCATATCCGGGCATGTGAAAGCCGACCGCCACCAAATCTGGATGAGCGCAGGGGGCCACCCACGTTCTAGCACCCGAGAAACGTGGGCGGCCCCAACGTCCGCCCGGCTTCGAGCACGTTGAGCATCGCTTCGCCATTGACGCCAGCATTCGCAAATGTGCCGGGATCACGCCTCGATCCCGGTGCGATCAAACCCGAGGCTAGACTGCCCAATTCTCGACGGCCAAATCGGTAAGAGCTTCAAAATCCCGATCGGTAGTCAGGACGATGAGCTTATGCTGTCTCGCAAGGGCTGCTAGCATGATGTCTACCTGCGCCAAAACGCGGCCCTGTCGGCGCAACTCGAGGTACACTGCGCCGTAGAGCCGGGTGGTCTCGGTATCCAGGGGCCATAGCCGCACGTGGCGCAAAAGTTGGGCCAGCCGGCGACGATTGTCGTCGGGATTCGGGGTCTGTTGAATTCCAACTTCCAGCTCGCAGAGAACCGGGTAGCAAGAAATGAAACGATGCCCGGCCCTGCGACCTTGGTGGATCCGCTCCCGCACCGGCGAAACCCTGCGCAACGAAGCGGATAGGTGGTTGCAGTCGAGCAGGTAGTCCGGCATCAGGCAAGCCCCATTTGCCGACGAACCTGCTCCTTGGCCTGGCGGCGCGCCTCGCGCAGCGCCCGCTCCAACTGATCCTCGTTCGCCGGTTCGCTCGCCGCGCACAGACTCGCCAGGACAGCAAAATCGCGGTCGATTTCCTCCACCGGCGTCTCGTCGCCATCCGCCTTTTCGACTTGCAGAGGCTGGCCTTCTTGCCAATCGGCCGGCAACGGCTCGAGCGGACGGATTTCGCCACGACTCACGACGGCCTTCACTATGGACATCCCCTCGGGAATAGGACTTTTCAACCTCGTCATCTTAACCGTGAATGGCACGACCCGCCAACGCTGTGAGCTACGGACTTGCTCATCCAACCCGTAAGTGATCGCCGCGTCGCAGCGGTGCGGCACAGTCGTCCCGCCCCTTGGAAGCGGAGAGGGCCACCCACTTTCAAGCACCCGAGAAACTTGGGTGGCCCCAACGTTACGAGAAACTTGGGTGGCCCCAACGTTACCGGTGGCCCCAACGTTACCAACGTACAGCTGCGGGCCAATGACACTGGAGACGTGGACCTTGGTCCCATTGAAGCGTAGATTGAAGCGAGGACAGGCGAGCAGGGGGGACCCGGCGGAGAGCATGACATGACGACGGCAAGCACGAAAGCCGCGGCCATCACGGTCGACGAGTTCGAGCGAATGATCGAGGACGGGACCATCCGTGAAGATGACCCCATCGAACTGATCGAAGGGCGATTGGTGGCGAAGATGACCAAGAAACCGGATCACATGAGCTCCTCGGGTCGAGCACGGCGGGCGATCGAGAGCGTCTTGCCGTCTGGCTGGCACGCTTGCGTCGAGGGGCCTGTACGCATCCCGTCGCGGGATAGCGAACCTGAGCCGGATCTCGCCGTGGTCCGGGGCGAGTTCGACGACTACGAGGACAGACACCCCGACCCTGCGGACGTCGCCCTGATCGTCGAAATCGCGAAGTCGAGCCTGGCCGAAGACCGCAAGCTCGCCGAGACCTATGAAGGCGGGGGAATCCCCATCTACTGGATCGTCAATCTGGTTCACCGCCAACTCGAGGTCTATGCCAGGCCGGCCAACGGCACCTACACTTCGCTTACGATTCTCAAGAAGAACGAGCTTGTCGATCTGATCATTGATGGCCAGGCGGTCGCCCAGATCGCCGTGGCGGACCTGCTCCCAAGGCGGTGATTCAGAGAACAAAGGGGGAACCCGCGCCGCCGGAGCGAATAACCGACCCGGCCTTCACGGTCTGCTCAGGCGCGGCCCCGCAGGGCCGCGATGATGGCGTCGGGGTCGTAGACGCAGCCGCCCCAGGTGCCGCCGGCGACTGCCTGCAAGGCCACCCAGAGGCGGGTATCGTCGGGGATCTCGGGATCGGGCGAGAGCTGCGGGTGGGAGCCGCGGCCGGCGAGGACTCGAGAACCCTCTGCCGATCCAAACTCGCGCCCCTCGGCTCCGACCAGGCCGAGCGAGCCCCGGAGGTTGAGCCGATCGACCTCGATCCGGACCAGGTCGCCGGCGCGGACCTTTCCCAGCGGACCGCCGGCCAGGGCCTCGGGGCTGAAGTGGCCGATGCAGGCGCCCGTCGAGACGCCTGAGAAACGGGCGTCGGTCAAAACCGCGACGTGCTTGCCGAACGAGAGATGACGCAACGACGCGGTGATCTGGTAGATCTCTTCCATACCGGCACCCATCGGCCCGCGACCCATCAGCACGAGCACGTCGCCGGGCTTGATCGGTTGATCGCCCTGCCCCTTGATCGCCGCGATGGCCTCTTTCTCCCGGGTGCAGACCCGCGCCGGACCGGTCTTGCGGTAGACTCAGTCGGCATCGACCACGCTGGGGTCGATCGCAGTGCTCTTGATGACGGACCCCTCCGGGGCCAGGTTCCCGCGGGGAAAGGTCACGGTGCTCGTCAACCCCTGCTCCCTGGCGCGCGCCGGGCTCATGATCACGTCGTCGGGAACGACCTGATCCTCTTCGAAAAGCCGCTCGCGCAGTCGCTGGCGGCGGTCACTGGCTTCCCACCAGTCGAGGGTTCGGGCGAGTGGTTCGCCGGTCACGGTCAGCACCGATAGGTCGAGCAAGCCGAGGGCTCGGAGGTGAAGCATGACCTCGGGAACTCCTCCGGCCAGGTATGCCCGGACCGTGGGGTGGTAGTACGGCCCGTTGGGCAGGACGCTGACCAGCCGGGGAACCTCGAGGTTGACGGCGTGCCAGTCATCGACCGTGGGCCGGCGCAGTCCGGCGGTGAAAGCGATGGCCGGGATGTGCAGCAGCAGGTTCGTGGAACCACCGAAGGCCGCGTGCACGCACATGGCGTTGCGGATCGCGGCATCCGTGAGAATCTGGCGGGACGTGATCCCGCGCGCGGCGAGGCTGACGAGCGCCCGGGCCGGGCGGCGGGCCATGTCGAGCCAGATCGGCTGGCCAGAGGGCACGAGTGCCGCATGCGGCAGGGTCATCCCCAGGGCCTCGACGACAACCTGCGAGGTGGCTGCCGTGCCCAGGAACTGGCAGCCGCCCCCCGGGCTGGCACACGCCCGGCAGCCCAGCTCCGCGGCCTCTTCCAGGCTCAGCTCACCATGAGAGTAGCGGGCGCCAATCGACTGGACCTTGCCGGCGTCTTCGCCCTCGCGCGGCGGCAGTGTCACGCCACCGGGCACGAGCACGCTCGCCAGTTCGAGTGACCCCGCCAGGGCCATCGCCATCGCCGGCAAGCCCTTGTCGCAGGTGGCAATGCCAAGAACCCCTTTGCGCCGCGGCAGCGAACGGATCAGGCGCCGAAAGACGATGGCGGCATCGTTGCGGTAGGGAAGAGAGTCCATCATCCCTGCCGTCCCCTGCGTGCGGCCGTCGCAAGGGTCGGAGACCATGCCCGCGAACGGAACGACACCCTGCCGTTTCAGCTCCTGGGCCGCCTCCTGGACCAGCAGGCCGATCTCCCAGTGTCCGGTGTGGCAGCCCAGGGCAATCGGCGTCCCATCAGGCGCCCGCAAGCCCCCCTGCGTACTCAGTATCAAGAACGGATCGCGGGCGACCGCGTGGACTTCCCAGCCCATCCCGGCGTTTTGGCTCAACGAGAAGAGGTCCCCGGAGGGCCAGTGCCTGAGCATCTCGTCGGTCAGTGGCAGTGCCCCCGCCGGTCCGTCCGCCTTCGTCTTCACGTCGCCCCAGACCAGTTCGGGCGAATCAAGAACCGCTTCCAGGCTCGGGCGCTGCGACCCGGATGGTGTTGCCATGACATTGAGACTCTCGAGCTGTTCGGGCTGCACGACCCTCGATCACGCGAGGCCCGTACTCGGCCCCGCAAGGCTCATCATGACACGCCGCGAACGAGAAGGGCAATCTCCTGGCACCCTCAGGCCCGCTGAGAGAGATCCGGCCCGCCAACAAGTTCCTGAATGTTCCGAACGACGAAGAGGCTCACGAGGGGAACGCTCTCGTAAAGGTTTCGAACTTCTCCCGGATAGGCGAAAGTCAACGCCAGGCAGACATTGGGGACCAGCATCCAGATGCTGCGACGCATCACCAGGGGCTTGTCCGGCCAGTGGTAGGCCACCAGGAGAATTCCTCCCAGCCAGGAGAGATAGTCCGCGAACGATCTCCTGCCCAGGAATGCCAGTTGTTCCGCCGTCCAATTCTCGAGTCCCTTCCCGGGATTGCCGGCGTAATGATGGTGCAGACCGAAGTAAATGAAGGAGAAGACCACTCCCTGCGCAAGCACCATCGGTAGGAAAGCCTGATACGGCATCCGGTCCACGAAGTAGCAAGCATAAGCGATCGCCGCGAAGACCGTCGTTTCCTTGTTGAAGCAGGAAACCGTGAACAGCACCAGGAACAACCAATGCCGGTGGCTTGCAATGGCGTACAGGAGGGCCGCCATCAACAGCAGCCCGGTGAAGTCGTAAATGTGCGCAACGTTGCCGGCTGCGAACGGGAGCAGGAGCGCCAGAAAGCCGACCGGGATGACCTCGGCATGACGAGATCCAGGAAAGAGCCGGTTGTAGAGCCGCCCGGCCATCAAGGCATACCCGACCAGGGACAGGACTAGGATTGCGGCAAGGTGGAAGTGCGCGACCCTGTCGGCTGAACTGTCCATCGACTGCGGAAGCAGGGGGCCCATCACACGATGGGCGATCGGCCTTACGACC
This sequence comes from Isosphaeraceae bacterium, assembly GCA_049516015.1. Classification (GTDB taxonomy): domain Bacteria; phylum Planctomycetota; class Planctomycetia; order Isosphaerales; family Isosphaeraceae; genus Aquisphaera. The sequence continues at coordinate 12,080 of JBEKTN010000024.1, forward strand.
GAGTCAGGGATCGTGGCCGTCAGCACGTGGATCATCCCGGGCACCAGCACCCGGTAGATGAACGGCCGATGCGCGGTTCCGTGCAGATACCGCGGCAGCTTCACGCGATCCTCGATCAGCATGTTCGTGCGCTTCATGGCGTTCTGGGTTAGCAACACCGACAGCACGATCAAAAGCGCCCAGCATGCCAGTCGAATTCCCAGATGCTTCAGTTCTGGCGACCAAGAAAACATCTCGACTCTGCCCTCCGTGACCTGTATCAATGACAGATGGCTCGGCCAGGGCATCGTACCCCTCTTTCCTTCCGAATACTACCACGTTTAATGTCGAGGCCTTCAGTCCTCTGTACGAGTGGATCGCACCGAGATCGGCCTGCGCGGATCAGGCAGCCCATCGCCGGGTGCTGGGCATGCGAATTCCCATGTGGTGGACGAAATGACCCTCTGGTGTCGTGCACCAGGAGACCAGCATGGACCGTCGAGAACTCTTGGGCTGGATGGGGATGGGCGCGGCCGGATTATTCGTGGCCAGCAGCAACGAGGCCCAGGCACGGGAGCACGAGCACGAGGGCCACAAGCACGACGAGCACCTGAAGATCCTGGGAGAGTGTATCAGGGCGTGTAACGAGGCGGCCCATCATTGCCTCGAGCACCTCAAGAAGGAAGGCGGCGAAAATCAAGAGCACCATGCCAAAGCCCACGAATTGACCATGGATTGCCAGGCATTCTGCGTCCTTGCCGCGACCTTGACGGCCCGCTCCAGCCCCCTGGCCCTTCACGCCCACCAAGCCTGCGCCGAGGCATGCCGCTGTTGCGCCGACGAGTGCGCGAAGGGACACGGCGAGATCATGAAAGACTGCGCGACCAGGTGCCGTGAATGCGAGCAGGCATGCCGGAGCATGTCCAAGAGCGGCGGCTCGCAAGAGAAGACGGCAACGCCGCGTTGAGCCATGGAGTTGCATCTGCCCGCCTGATCACTGATCATTGAGGGATCGCGTGGGCACGCCATGCCAATCAAGACCTGCGCGATCCTGACTTCGCGGTTTTCGACGAATCGAATCACATTCCAGGGCCTTGCCGGCCAGATGAACGGAGCTAGCCCCGTGGCCTCTCAGCGAACCCGGACAACTCGTCGGAACTCGACGGCGGTCATGGAGCAAGTTCTTCGGCGTCCGGCCGAATTCGCCCATCATGACCACGAGCGTGTTCTCGAGCAGCCTCCGGTCGGCCAGGTCGCCGAGCAAGGCAGCAAGGCCCTGATCCAGCGGCGGGGCCAGAGTGTTCTTGATCGTCGGAAAGTTCTGGGCGTGGGTGTCCCAACCGAGCGGTCCGGTGCCCCGATCGTTGAGCGTGACAAACGACACGCCCGCTTCGATGAGGCGCCGAGCTAACAAGCAAGACTGTCCGAAGGTTGTCCGCCCATACTTGTCGCGGACCGACGGCGACTCGTCACCAAGTCGGAAGGCGGCCTGGGTCGCGCTGGAGGTCATCAGCGAATAGGCCCGGTCGGCGAACTGATCGCGGCTGGTCGTCAGCGGCGTGGGAGGAACGTCGCGGGCAAACTCGTCGAGAGACTTGACCATGGCCCGGCGGCGGAGCAGGCGCTCCAGAGTGAGCCGGTCGGGCGGCGTCAGGTTGCGGACCCGGAAGTCTGCGATGTGGCGATCATGCGAATCAGGTGCCGAAGGTCGAACTTCCTGGCCACGAAGTGGCGAGCCAGGGCGTCGAGTAATTCGGGATGGACGGGGGGATTGGACCGGCTGAGGCCGTCGGGGGGATCGACGAGCCCCTTACCGAAAAGCTGGGCCCAGACCCAGTTGGCGGTCGCTCGCGCGAAGTAGGGGTTGCCGGGGGCCGACATCCACCGAGTCAGGGCCCGGCGGGGATCGTCGGCCGCGGCGACTGTCACAAATTCGCCTCCCGGCAAACGCGGCTGGGCAGCCTGCTTCGTCCGCAAGTGAATGACCTGTCCCTTGGGGTTGATCGTGAGCGAGGGCCGGCCCATCATCGACCCGGAACCCATCCCCTAGGCTGGACCTTGGCGAAGAAGGCCGCCAGACTCGGGCGCCGCGGCCGCGACGCGGGGCCCTCCTCCATGCGGCGTCCTCCCGGTTGCCTTGGTCAGGAAGAGGCTTTGTTCCGGATCGAGCAGCGCAACGCTGCGCTGGCCTCCCTCCCGGACCAGTCTCTGGTAATCGCCATCGGGATCGTATCCGGAAAGGGAAAGATGAAAGCCGTTCTGACCGTCCGCTCTTCCATGGCAACTTCCTGTGTTGCAACCCAGGCGCGTCAGGATGGGAACGACATCGCTGGCAAAATCCCAGGAACGATTCTCGCGCGGCTCCACGTTGGTCAGGGCCACGACCTCCTGGCCTTCGATCGCAGCCTTGACCACGACCTTGCCGGCGGCGAGTGGACGAAGATAGCCGCCCGCCTCGATCGCCGCGGACCCCGGCGGATCGACCCTCCAGCCTGCCAACCCGGTCAGGTCCTTGACCGTGCCGTCGGCAGATTGCCGGCGCAGCAGCAGTTGCACACCGGGGTCGTCCGCCGTTATCGTAGCAGCCTCGGGACTGATCGTGAGCAGCGGCGCTCGTGAAGGGACCGTGGGGGCCTCGGCCTGGATGGGCTTCGGGCTCGCAACGCCTTCGATTGCGGGGCCGGCAAGGGCGGGACTGGCCGGCGAGGAGAACCCGGCCGCGGGCTTCGCCGCCGGCGTGGAACTGGAGCCGCATCCGGCCGCCACGAGCCATGCCAGCAAGGCGCCGGCTTCACCGATCAGACGGCGACGGGGCATCGAGGGGTCTCCTCCCGCCGAGAACCGGGAAAGATAGATGGGGCTCACGACAAACGTCGGACTGTACCAATCCTAATCAGCGACACCAAGAAACTCAAGGACAATGATCAATCTCCGACCGAATGATAATTGAGTGGCGCTTCATGGTCCGCCCGCATTGGTGCAAGGCCATGGACACTCAGGCACGATTCGTCGGGTATTCCTGGGAGAAACTGGATCATGGGCAAGGGTGACAAGCGGACCAAGCGTGGCAAGTTGTTCAAAGGCACCTTCGGCAAACGGCGGGTCAAGCCTCAGAAGGCGGCGAAGAAGATCCGCGACGCGGCTGCCTCCGGGGCCTGAGATGAGACACGACCGCGGAACTGGGTCAGGAGACCTCGAGCGTGGCTCCGTAGTCGTCTGGCTGGTCTTTGCCCCGTCGACTACAATAGAGTGATGATCAGGGCCGCCGGTGTTGTCTGGCACTGGCGTTCTTTTTCCTTGAGATGGTTTTGCATCGTATCCTGAGTAGCTGCCCTGTCTGTCTCCGGAGGAACTAGCGCAAACCGGACTGTGAACCGAGAGTAAAGGAGAGCTCAGGCCATGGCCAAGCTGCGATTGCTCAAGACGGGACACGGCGACCTGACGCTCGCCGAGTGGGATAAGAACCGGCCGGAGACCGTTGCCAGCGCCCATGCGCTCTTCACCGAACACTTCACAGCCGGGCGGCTTGCCTTCAGGCTCGACGGGCCCGGACAGACCCGCGCGATCCGCCAGTTCGACGCCACCGCGCAGGAGATCCTGATCGTGCCGGCCATCCAGGGAGGCTGAATCGCCCGGGAGCGCTCAATTGGTTCTCGCGAGGTACCAGGCCACGAATACTCGCATCGAGCGGCCAGATCATGATCCGGACCGGATACTTGCGCTGGGAGATCGAGGTCGACGACGTCCGCAGCCAGGTGGATGCCCAGGCGCGCGAAGTCGTTTTCCTGGCTCGCCCCACGCACCGGATTGTCCGGGTCAAGCGAACCGGGCATGTCGAGGCCGCCGAGCAATTCGTCCGGGGCGACACCTCGTATGATTCGGTCCTCCGGACAGTCGACCGTAGCGGAGGCGAGGTCGAGGTGGCCATCCCCGACGTCGGTCCGCAACAGTTTCGCTACGCGGAAGCCGACCGGGCGCGCATGGTTCGCTACTGGATGGAAAAGCTCCAGCGCGAGGCCAGCGCGTTCGCCCACGAGGTGGTGCGGGTGGCCTCGTCGTTCCCCCAGCTCGTCATCACCAGCCCCGCGCTGCGGGCCGGCTATGCCCGGCTCGTCGAGACCGAAATCTTCCGGGTCATCGAGGGCAAGAGCACGCCGCAACCAACTTCCGACGAGCCGATCACCCTGGATGCGGCCGCCTACCAGCAAGGAGTGCCCGAGCTGGTCGCCGCGGAGCTTGTCCGCAACGTCGTCGACCCCAAGGAGTTTCACGAGTTCTGCCGGTTCGACTGCGTGACCGTCAAGAACGGCGACAAGTACTACCGCATCCCACGCCGGCCGCACAGCTTGATCGAAGTCTGGGACGCCTCGACCCGCCGCCCCCACGCCCGGCTCTGCGTCGTCTTCGAAGACCCGGGCATGCCCCCTTCCGACGAGGTCGTCATGAAGTACCTCCTGGCCAAGCACCAGCCCGACCTGCTCTGGCAAATCGGCATCCGCTTCAGCCCCCCCACCGGCAGGTTCGAGGTCACCCCGCCAAGGCGGTGGACGGTTGATTGATGCCGGGACTTGGCTCAGGTCATCCACTTCGGATGATGAACACCCCGCGGCCCGGTCCCTTTGTATCTCTTCCTGCTCCTACATTATACAGCCGTTCCAGCCCCGAAGCGGCGGCAGGTCGTAGCCTGGTGAGGCCGGCCTCAGGTCATCGGGATGGCACAATCGGGCCCCATGATCATGTCCCGCCCACCCACTTGGGATGTGGGATAGAGAATTCTCACGGGCAAACGCAAATTGGCATTCCAGACTCCCTATTTATCCCAGGCGAAGGTGCGTGGCCAAGGCTGCGAGGCTGCGCGGCCAAGGCTTCCGAACCGCTGCAAGAGATATCGCCGCGCTCACGAGGCCACGGTTATTCGTTATTCAGCAGGGCCGTGTAGTTGCCGCCTGGATTTCCGTCGGCGTCGCCGTCAAGTTGCCGTCCCTCCGCGTCGAGAACCAGCGAGGCATTGATCGAAAGTCGCATCGCGACGTTGGGGAATGTGCCTGTGGGAGTCAGCGTCACCGAATTGTTGGCCGCGTTGTAGTTCACCGAGCTCAGAGCAATCGGCTTGTTGTACTGCGTCCCCGTCTTCTTGCTGTAGGTCGCCGAATCCATCGTGTAGGCGGTCAATCTGTCCGCGGCTGCCGAGTTAAGAGCCCCGCTGAAGAACACCTCGAGGACTTTGGCGGTCCTGTGCCCGCTGAGCTTCATGGTTTGCCACTGCACGCTGGTGACGGTCACGGGCGCGGGAGCGATCCTCAATGTTCCAGCGACGTATTTGATCGCATAGTTCGGCGACCAGAGTCCGCCCGGAATGATCGGGTAGGAGCCCGGAGCGCTGGCGGTCTTCGCCGCCGTGTTGAATGAGATCGAGCCACTCAGGACGGCCGGCCCCTGGCCGAGCACAAAGCCTGTATAACTCAGCGAGAAAGCGGGGTTCGGCTGGCCCGCAAACTTGCCGGCCGGAAGGGCTGTGATCGTTAGCGGGGCGGGCGCGACGTTGATATGGACTGTGGCCGTGGCCTGGGTATAGTCTGTGGCGTCAACAGGCGCGAAGACGGCACGAATCCGACGTCCTCCCCGCACCAGGGCGAGGCGGGGTGGGGAGGACGTTTTGGGTCCACCGCAAGATTGGGAACGGTTCAGTACGCTTCGCTGTTGATAATTTCGCCCTGGGCCATCGATCCGAGCGCCCAGATCGTGGTATAGGAAATCGAATTCTTGAGGAAACGAACCGAGCCGTCCAGCATGGCGACGTTGGCGCCGCCAGGGTGGTAGCTGGTCAGGCCGATGATCGTGCCGGAGTCCATGTCGGACATGTCGGAGCTGCCGTCGCCGATTTCGAACTGGCAATAGGGATACGGCGAATTGGGGGGGACGATCATGTTGCCCAAAGCGTGACCGTAGATCCCCTCGGCCCAGAGCCGGCCGACGAAGCTGAACTGCGTATAGTAGTTCCCCGGCGGGTTCGACCCCCAGTGGTTCGGGCAGTTATTCAACTGGAGGCACTGAGCGCAAGCCTGGAGGTTGGCCGTGAGGTACGGCGCGCCCAAGGGGAAGCTCGTATACGGGGAGGACATATTCTGATCTATATACCCATTCGCCCCCGCCAGGAACGCTGAGGTACCGATACCGGGGTACGTGAGGCCGGCGACGTCCTGCATCGAGATTTTCGAGTCGTCGTAATCGCCGGTCTTCCACTCGCCGAAGCCCACCGTTTTGCTGGTGCCGTCGGTGACATCCCGGATTCCGATGGCGCTGCCGCCGACCATGAACGGGCCGTTGGGGGTGTACTGGTAGTTGCCCAGCCTGGGGTCATTCCCGTACCACGAGATGCTTGAGCCCGTGCTAACGTAGTAATTGTTGCCGGGCCATGTCCCATTGTCGCCCCACGTTCCCTTGGGAAGGGGAGACGACGGGCAGAGGAATGCTTGGATCCGGGACTGCGTCGCCGTGGTGTTGATGACCTCGGAATAGTAGTCGCCACGCATGACAAACGCGAAGTTCTGGGCGTTGTAAACCGCTGTCTCCTCGAGGTACGGCAGGAGCATCGACTGGGCGCTCCAGGAGCCCCAGCCCCATTGCGGACAGCAGATGTAAAGCGGATATCCATTAACACTCATGGAGACCGGGGCCGGGGATCCTCCCAACGGGAAGGCGTTTTGAGAGGTGTGGTAGTTCTGCAGCGCGAGGCCGAGCTGCTTCATGTTGTTCGTGCACTGGGCACGCCGCGCGGCCTCCCGTGCCGCCTGGACCGCCGGCAACAAGAGGGCGATCAACACGGCAATGATTGCGATGACCACAAGAAGTTCGACGAGCGTGAAGCCACGGCGCGCCGTCGAAGCCGCGCGAGTCGTCTTGGAACGCATACGAATGTCCCTCTCTTGAAGAGACTCGATTGGTCAAGATTGCAACCGACTGGAAAAACAGGAATGACAACGATCAATAGGGAACACGGAACGGCCAATGCGACGTGGTGTTTGTCGACGTTGTCGACGCAAACCACCCGTTGATCAAGTGGCGGCAGCCCGGTCCGCCTGGGCCCGCACAAGGCGCGAGCAAGTCACTTGGGCGGCCTGTAGCCCCGAGCGGTATCCTTGGACGCGTCAGAGATCGGAGCAACACGTTTCGCCGTATTGTCCTTCTTTGCGACAGCCGCCGCGGGTGGTGGCGTCCCGATCGGTGGGGGTGGCGGGGTCGTGGATGTCTCCGACTCGCAACCGGCAACCAAGCCCAGGGAGAGCATGACAACGGAGAGCACGAGAGCACGAGAGCGAATCAAGATCACTGTCATGGAAAACCTCATGAAGTCTAGGTTCGGGCAACTTCGGCCAAAGCCGCGGCTCACGCCTTCATCCTGAAGCGATCCGAATCATTGCCCCACCAGAACACATCGAGCGACGATCCGATCCCACGAACGCCGCAACCACAGACCCACGCGCGGAAGGACCGCGCAGGCACGTCGTGGATCAGCCTTCCCTGCGTCCGACCTTGTTGCTTCCTGAATCGCCGTACCCGCACTCTGGGCGACAGACTTTTAGCGCTCATTTGCTCACGGTTTGCTACAAGCGATCGGATAGGCGTTCACGTCCATCGCACCAGGCGAGGCGCGATGCCTGGACGTTACTGACCATTTGAATTCAGAGCCTCGCGGCAAAGGCGTGCAACCCAAACACCCCAGCCAGAGGCCAATCCGCCTCAACCGTCAGTTTCCTGGCGGAACAACTCCCCGTGCAGTACGCACACTCTCTAAATACAAAATTAAATAAGCGACAGCAAGGGACGACTGGTCCGGAGTTTCGCGCTCCACCGATTTCTTGTTCCCCTCCGAAGCGCTGCCAGCGCTTTTGGAGGGAAACGCCAGCGCTTTTGGAATAATTCAGAACCTCAGGGGCCGAGTGAGTCAGGCTCTGCCGGCACGGAAATGGTGTCGGGAAGCGGCAAGCTGACGTTGGCGGCCACCCACGTTTCCCAGGTGCCACAAAGTGGGTGGCCCCTGCCGCTCACTCTACTTCTCATTGAATCCGACCGAAGCCGAAGGGCAATGGAGCAAGACAGCCGGCTGGCGGATCGTCGAGACCAGGGGGTCGCGCGTTCAGCTCGGCGGGGTGACGGGCAACCGCTCGTCCGCGCTCTGCTTGCCGGGTCGAGAGCGAATTTCTATAGTGCTATTGAGCTTCGGTGGCGCAAGCTGGATGGTGTCGGGCTCAGTGCGCGGGGGCGAGAACCGAGACATCCCGGAAGGGGCGGCGCCAGCCGCGGCAGGTGCGGAGGCGGCACGGCAGGCGCCTTGCCCTGCATGGGCCGAGCCGGATTGAGGACATCCGGACGTCAGCACAAGGGGTCCGAACTGTTGATGAAGACTGGAGACTCGCTCACTCGTGTCGTCATCCTGGGCTCGACCGGTTCGATCGGGCGAAGCACGCTGAATGTGGTCGAGCATGACGGCGGGAAGCGGCTCCGCACCTGGGGGCTCAGCGCTCACACCAGCGGAAAATCGCTGATCGAGCAGGCGCGGAGGTTTCGGCCCCGGTTCGTGACGGTGACGGACCCTGACTCGGTTGACTCGGTCCGGCGCGAACTCCGCGGATTGGACGTGGAAGTCCTCGAAGGCCTTGAAGGCGTCGTCCGGATGGTTCAGGACCCGGCGACGGACCGGGTGCTCAGCGCGATCGTGGGCGCGGCGGGCCTGGAGGGAACCTGGGCGGCGCTCGAGGCTGGCAAGACAGTCGCCCTGGCCAACAAGGAAACCCTGGTCGTCGCAGGATCCCAGGTGATGGAGCTGGCACGGAGCCGGGGTGCTCGCCTGCTTCCCGTGGACAGCGAGCATTCGGCAATCTTCCAGGCTCTTCAGGCCGGGACGCACACAGAGGTCAGGCGCGTCATTCTGACCTCCTCGGGCGGGCCCTTTCGCGGCAAGACGCGCCGCGAGCTCACCGCCGTGACCGCGGACGAGGCGCTCAAGCACCCAACCTGGCAGATGGGGCCAAAAATCACGATCGATTCGGCCACGCTCATGAACAAGGCGCTCGAAGTCATCGAGGCGCGGTGGCTGTTCGGGCTGGATCCGGAACAGATCGAGGTGGTCATTCATCCCCAGAGCGTGGTTCATTCGATGGTCGAGTTCATCGACGGCAGCGTGGTCGCTCAGCTCTCTCCGCCGGACATGCGGCTGCCGATCCAGTATGCTCTGACGTATCCCGACCGTTACCCGGCGCCGGGGCCTCAATTCGACCTGACCCGCCCGGTCGCTCTCCACTTCGAGCCCCCCGACCGCGAGACGTTTCCCTGCCTCGACTTGGGTTTCGAGGTGATGCGGCGGGGAGGAACGGCCGGTGCCGCACTGAATGCCGCCAACGAGGCCGCGGTGGCACGGTTCCTCGGTGGCGAGATCGGTTTTCTGGACATTCCCCGGGCTTGCCGGGCCGCACTCGACAGTCACGCATTTGATCCCCACCCCTCGCTCGATCAGTTATGGAAAGTCGATGCGCGGGCTCGCCTGGAGGTGCAATGTTGGAGACCCTGAGCTGGTTCTGGAACGTGGTCAACATTCTCAAGGTCGTGTTCGGCTTGGGCTTCGTCATCTTCATCCACGAGCTGGGCCACTTCGTGCTGGCCAAGTGGAACGGAGTGAAGGTCGAGAAGTTTTCGATCGGGTTCGGGCCCACGCTCTTGGGCTTCAAACGCGGTGAGACCGAGTATGTCATTGCGGCCGTCCCGCTCGGCGGGTTCGTCAAGATGCTGGGGGAAGAGCCAGCGGATGAGGCCAGCAAGTCAACCGATCCCAGGGCCTACAGCAACAAGAGCGTCGGAGCGCGCATGGCCATCATCTCGGCCGGCGTGATCATGAATGTGATCCTCGGCCTGGGCTGTTTTGTGTACGCCTATGGTCAGGGCATGGTCGAGATGCCTGCCAAGGTCGGCGGGGTCGAGCCAGCATCTCCCGCCTATGATGCCGGCATTCGAAGCGGCGACGAGATCGTCGCGATCGACGGCAGGGGCGACCTGAGCTGGAGCAGCATGACGTTCAAGGTTGTGCTGAGCGGCCAGGGACAGTCCCTCCACTTCGAAGTGAAGCGTCCCGAGCACGAGGGATTGGTCGGGCTGGACATCCAGCCCCGCCGCGAGACGGGTTCCGATCGACCCACGATCGGCGTGCATAGCAGCTCGAGCCTGAATGTCGGTCTTCTGGTGCTGCCCGCCGGCATGAAGAACCCTCCCGATTACCCCCAGGCCGAGGCCTCGGAAGACATGGGTCCCATCGACACCCTGGTCGCGGTCGGGCCGCCCGGCCACGACCCGACCCCCGTCGAGGACATCCGTCAGTATCACGGTCTGCTCGCCCGCTTCCAAAACCAGCCTCTGGTTCACGTGATCGAACGCCGCGAAGGGACCGTGGACGCCCCTGGAAAGCTTCTGAACCGTTTCGAGATCACCTTCCCGCCAGCGAATTTTGTCGACTTCGGGTTACGCTTGAGCTTCGAACCCATCGCCGCGATCCGGAAAGACTCGCCAGCGGATCGGGCGGGCTTTCGCAAGGGAGACCAGATCGTCAAGGTGGAAGGCAGCGATGACATCGACCCGGTCCGCTTGCCCAGCCGCTGTTACGAGAACGCGGGCAAGCCGATGACATTCGAGGTGGAGCGGATGGCGGATGGATCGAAAACGAGCCACACCCTCACGGTCACTCCCGATGACACTCCCCCATGGACCGACATGCCCGCGGCCAGTGATGCGCTCGATGTTCCGGGCCTGGGACTCTGCTACGCCATCCGGCCCCACATCGCGGCCGTCGCGCCGGGCTCGCCCGCGGCCAGAGCGGGGCTCAAGGCCGGTGATGTCATCAGCGCGGTCACGATTGCCCCGCCCCGCTACGTCGAGATTGCCAAGGTCAAGGGAAGCAAGTCAGGGACCCCGGCGCCAAAGCCCGAGACGATCAGCTTCGACGAGGCATCGCCGGCCTGGATCAAGGCGTTCTGGAACCTTCAGTACAGCTCGGACACGGCCGTTTCGATGGTCGTGAACAAAAGCTCCAGACCGATCGAGATCAAGGCCGAGCCCGACCCCAACTGGTCCTTCCCATCGCGGGGTCTGGTGTTCATTCCCCTGGTCCAGAAGCTACCGCCGCAGTCGATCGCCGCGGCCTTGCGACGCGGTTGGGACGACACGATCGAGAACATCTTCAGCATCTACGGCACGATTCGCAATCTCGTGCTGGGACGGCTGGGTCCCAGGGGGCTGGCTGGCCCGATCAGGATCGTCGGAATCGCGTACAAGACCGCTCGCTCCAGTATGAACGAGCTGATCAAGTTCCTTGGCTTCCTGAGCATCAACCTGGCCGTGATCAACTTCCTGCCGATTCCACCGCTGGACGGCGGCCAGATGCTCTTCCTGATGGCCGAGAAGATCCGCGGCCGCCCGCTGCCCGAATCCGCGCTGGGCGCGGGAATCGTGGTCGGATTGGTGCTGGTCGGCTGCCTGATGATCTTTGTCCTTTTCCAGGACGTTCTCTGGAGCATCGAGAACTGGAAAGGTTTCTGAGCGTCCGGCATGATTCCTCCGAGGTGCCGCATGGGATCACTCTGGGAGCGACTGAATGGCGGCGGCGAGGCACGGCTTCGCGGTGGATGCGCGCTTCCAGTTGCCGGGATCATCGAGCGGCTCGAGACTGGGGACTCTGCCGGCATCAGCGAACTTACCTCAACCGATCTGCTGGCGAGCCTGGCCTTCGCGGCCCTGGGCGGTGACGATGCTCTGGGGCCTGGCTTGATCCAGCAGTCCCCTCCCCGTCCCAAGCTCAGGACCGCTCTCGAAGAACCGGCGATCGCGAAGCTGCTGCCGGGCTCGAGCCGGCCGGCCCGGCTGGCCCTGGCCGCGGGATTGCTCCAGATCCATGACTTCTGGGATTCCAGCCACCAGGCCGCCCAGGCCGCTGATGACCTGGGCGAGCGCGGGTTCTCAGCCTACTGGCACGGCATCGCTCATCGCCGCGAGCCCGATGCCGGCAATGCCGCCTACTGGTTCCGCAGGGTCGGCCGCCATGCCATCTCCGGCCCTCTTGCCCAGGCGGCCCGGCCGGTCCTGGAACTTCATGGCGACGACCGCTGGACCGCGCGGCTCGTGGGCCGCGACGCCTGGGACTGCCAGGCCATGATCGACCTCTGCACCGGAGCCCGGCCGGGAAGCGATCAGGAACTCCTGGCCCGCCGGCTCCAACGCCTGGAGATGCAGCTCTTGCTCGACGCCACTGTGGACGCGATCGTCACCGGCCGATGAGGCCAATGAGTTCCCGGCCCGCACGGCAGCCGCAATTCCCGATGACGCGGGGGGCGTGGAGAGCGGCGGCGACACCTCGACGCTGGAGGACCTCAGCGTGCTCGTCAGGCTGCGCAGATTCGAGCAGCAGAAAGCGGCGGAAGAGGAATAGATGGCAGGATCGGGAACCGATCTAAGCGATGAAGCCGGTATGGCAGATGGCAGATGGCAGATGGCAGATGGCAGATGGCAGATGGCAGATGGCAGATGACACATGGCAGATGGCAGATGACACATGGCAGATGGCAGATGGCAGATGGCAGATGGCAGATGGCAGATGGCAGGTGACACATGACCATGACAGAGAGGCAGAGAATACCGGGGCTTCGGTGATCAGCCAACTGTCCTATGTGACCCAATCGTTCGAAAACAAACCGGGGCGGAGCCGCCCCGGGAATGTCCGAATCATGCTCGGGTACTTCAGATCGGATAGAGGTTTTTGAGCCTCTTGCGAGCTTCGGCGCTGCCCTTGGACGCCTTGATGAGCGGGAAGGTTTGCTCCTTGCCGTCAACCTCGAGTGTCAACTGGCCGGAACGAATCACCGACGTGGCCACCCGGACATAGCGGGTCGTCCCGTTGGGCAGCCAGACATGTATCCACTGAAGATTCGGCTTGAACGTGCGGCGGCTCAGGCCAGTGGTCTTCTTGCCGACGCCGCCCAGGTACTTGGCCTTGCCGCGCTCGGTCTTGTGATTGCCGAACGAGGTCTTCTTGCCGCTGACTTCGCATTCACGACCCATTGAATCCTCTCCTCGCGACCGTGCGATCCGCCACGGATCGATTTCCGAAGGCTCGATGCCCGCGTCGTCATGGAAGCTGAAATTATTTCTTGGCCTTCTCTTTGGCGAGTGGATTGTGCGGCTTGCTTCGTTGCACGTTGCCGCATTCCTCGACCAGTTCGCAAACTTTGTGGGGCGGGACCGCGAGCTTGCACTGGGGGCAGACATTCAGGGCCGGAGCGACCAGAAAGTCGTGGCTCCTCCGATTTCCCTTTGCTGATATTGATTTACGTCTCTTTGGTACAGCCACGAACGCATTCTCCGGGAGGGAATCACTGGGGTTTCCACAGTGTGCAAAATTCTATTATCCTTTTCTCAGCTTCGCTTTCAAGACAGAGTTGCGCATCGCCCTCGGAATGGGATTGCCGACCGACGCGTCTGGCGGCCCGATTCCAGTGGTTTCGGCTTGTCGGTTTTCGGCTCACCGACCAATGTTACAACGTCCGCGAGGAAGAAGACTTCTGCTCGGCCGCAGGGCAAGGAGGCCAGGCACCGTGGGATCGTTCCGAGAAACGCTTGGCTTTGCCTTGATGCTGGCCGCTTGCCTGACTGTCTATTTTCACGAGACGCTGCTGGGCGGCCGCATTCTCAGCCCGGCTGATGTCCTGCTGGTGGAGGCAAGCTTTCGACCTGGTGCCACCGGCGATTACGAACCGATCAATCGGCTCCTGATGGATCCCGTGCTGCAGTTCCAGCCGTGGCTGGAGTTCAACCGGACGATGGTCCGGCAGGGACGTCTGCCACTCTGGAACCCGTACGCCGGGTGCGGAGCGCCCCATCTTGCCTGCGGCCAGAGCGCGGTATTCGACCCGTTCCACCTGATCGCCTATCTGGGCACAGTTCCTCGCGCCCTGGCATGGATGGCCGCGGGACGGCTCTGGGTCGCTGGACTCGGGATGTTTTTTCTCGCGCGGTCGTGGGGGTGCGGGTACTGGGGGCGTTGGTTTGCCGGACTGGTCTATCCCTGCTGCGGGTTCTTGATCGTCTGGTTGCTCTATCCGGTGACTCCGGTCGCCATCTGGCTGCCCTGGCTGTTGCTGGCAAGCGATGGGGTTCTGAACCAACCCCGGGCCAGGCGGGCGGGGATGCTCTCGGTCGTGGTCGCGCTGGTGATCGTCGGTGGGCACATTCAGACCAGTGCCCATGTCCTGCTGGCCGCCGGCCTGTTTGCGTCCTGGCGAGTCGTGGCGGCGTTCGCGTTGTGGCGCGATCGTGGGCGGCGCTTGCTCGTCTGGGCAGCGGGGATCGTTCTTGGCCTGGTCCTGGGCGCCGCACAGATCATTCCGCTGGGTTACTATCTTGCGAAGAGCCCGGTCTGGGGCGATCGCCAGCGCGAGACGAAGGCATGGTGGGCACTGTCGCGGCCCCGTCTGCCGGATGTCGTCTGCACGGCGTTTCCCTACATGTATGGCAGCCAGCGACGCGGCCATCCCAACCTGGCACGGGGCCTGGGCGTGCACAACCTGAACGAATCGGCCGGCGGTTACGCGGGGCTGGCAACCTTGATCTGGCTGGCGCCTCTGGCGCTCGGCCAGCGCGGCCGCCGGCCCGAGGTCGGCTTCCTGGGGGCGCTGGGCGTCGTTGGGGCGATGGCCGCATTCCGGCTTTTTCCGGTCGACAACCTGCTGCGCGCCCTGCCCGTTCTCGACGTGACCGACAACCGCCGGCTCTCGCTCTGGGTCGCATTCAGTTTGAGCTTGCTGGGAGCGTTCGGGATCGACGGGCTGGCCCGGGGCGAGCACCTCGCGCGATCCTGGATCGTCGTGTGGCTGGTGGTGGCGGGGCTTCTGGGCGGGATCGCGATTGTCGTTCCCCGGCTCGAACCGCTGCTGCGTCAACAGGCGGAAAGGCACTACAGCGACGCCGCCCGGGTCACACCGCAATCCGACATGGCGATCTACCAGGCGCGTGGCGAGCGGCAGATCCGGGCGGCACTGGCGTTCCTGCCTCGCTACTACGGCCTGGCAGCCTGCGAGTTGCTTGCGCTGGCTGTTCTGGCCCTGCTGTCAGCGAGGCAAGGGCCGGGCCTGGCGAGCAGGCTTCCTGCCGTGCTGATCGGCTTGACACTGATCGAACTCGCCCACTTCGGCATGGGCTTGAACCCGGCCATCGCGCCGGAAACCCAGAGCTTTGAGCCGCCCTTGATCACGCGGTTACGTAGCGGCCTCGAGCCAGGTCAGCGTGCGCTAGGTATCGGCGAGGAGCTTCCTCCCAACGTACTCATGCGGTTCGGGCTGTGCGATCCCCGCAACTATGATTCGGTCGAACTGGCGCGGAGCCTGCAATGGTTTGCACCGCTGTTCGAGCCCGGATCCGAGAGTCTCTCCAGTCGCAGTCAGATTACGTGGGAGAGCGTGCACCGAGCTCGCGACCGCCTTGAAGCCGCATGCGTCAAGGCCGTGGTGGGGGCATCACCACCGCCCCCGGGCCGCTTCGCTCGGGTCGAGCGAACGGGCGATGTCTGGATCACCTGGCTGGGCTCGCCGGGCTGGGCCAGCAGCCTGGCGGGGGCTGCGCTGGTTTCGATCCAGCGCGATCCCGGCCGGTCCGTTTTGAAGACTCACGGGCCGGCCGCCGACCAGATTCTGATCCGGGAAACGTGGGATGCTGGCTGGACCGCGCGGATCGATGGCGGCCCCGTCCCGATCAGCACGTATCGAGAGGCATTCATGTCGGTTTCAGTCCCGGCAGGAGATCATGTTATCGAACTGGAGTACCGACCAGTGGAAGTGATTTACGGGCTCATGGGCTCTGCCCTGGGAATGGTCGGCGTGATACTCGCCTTGACAGAACCGACGCGTTTCTGGATTCCTGGAATAACCAAGACAGGGCTTGGACGGACCCTGGCCCCGAGGTTAGAATTGAGCCTGTGAACTTGGCCGGACACTTGGGACCGGCTCATCAATTCTGAGGGATGAAACGCTGATGGTCCACTTCACGTGCGATCTCTGCGGCAAGGACTTGACCACGTGCACAGATGGTCGGTTCGTGGTGAAGATTGAAGCTTATCCCGGTTTTGACCCGACCGAAATCAAGGAAGATGATCTCGAGGATGATCCGATGGAAGCAGTCTCCCAGATTCTTCAGCGCGACGAGGCACTGAGCTCGGACGAGCTATCCACGAAGCTCCACAAGGGCTTCCGGTTCGATCTTTGCCCGGCCTGCCATCGCAAGTTCGTGAATGATCCGCTCGGGAAAGTGGCGATCCGCTCGTTTGACTTCAGCAAGAACTGATCTGGCGGCAGATCCGGCTTTTGCCTGGGCGGTCTGGTTTCAGCGGGTCGTCAAGAGAATGAGATTCGTGATGACCGAGACAGCCAGCAGCATGGCGATGGTCGCGATGATCTGATTGCGGTTGTTGACGATTCCTGCGATCTCGATCATCTGCTCTTCGCCTGATTGCGCATCGCCTGCCGTGACGGCGTCGCCATGGGCGAGCGCTTCGAGACTTTCTGGCTTCTGCCCGGCGATCATCGGGCTCTCACCCTGGATCAGGCACTTGAGATCGAGAATGAGATCGTCCGGTGTGAAATAGCGGTGCTCGCGATTCTTGGCGAGCATTGTCTCGATGACCATGCCCAGGCCGCTGGAAAGCCGGGTGTTAAGGTGGTCTGGCGGCACGAGTTGGACCCTTGGGTCAACATGCTTGCGCATCACTTCCGAGGGGTTGTCGCCGCCGTAGGGAACCCGGCCTGTGACCATGTGGTAAAAGGTCGCACCCAGGCTGTAGATGTCGGCCCGGATATCGATGTCAGTCTGTCCCCGGACCTGCTCGGGGCTGATGTAGCAAGGAGTGCCGATGGCCATCCCTGCCTCGGCCAGACCCCACTTCTCGTCATCGGTAAGCCGGGCCAGCCCGAGGTCGGCAAGCTTGACGCCGCCGTCCTTGGTGAGGATCACGTTTTCCGGCTTAATATCCCGATGGATCAGGCCCCGGTGGCCGGCATGCTTGAGTGCCTCGGCCACGGCCAGGACGATCCGGATGGCCTCTTTCTCCTCGAAGATCTTGTGCTTGTCGAGGCAGTCCTTGATGTTCAGTCCCTCGACGTATTCCATCACGAAGAAGAAACGCCCGCTCGCCTCTCCGGCATCGATGGCGTTGACCACGTTGTTGTGGGAGAGCTTGGCGGCGATCTTGGCCTCGCGCTCGAATCGCTTGATGAACTCCTTGTTCTGGGCCAGGGAATCGAGCAGTACCTTCACGGCCACGACCCGATCGACGCTGATCTGCTTCGCCTTGTAGACGGCCCCCATCGAGCCCCGACCCAACCGTTCCATGATCTGATAGCCGGGGATCTCGAGCTTGCGCGTTCCTTCGCCTTTCTCCTGGAGCAGGCGGATAATCTGACTCCGCGTGAGGACCTTGGCATCGACCATGACCTCCAGCAGGCTGGGTGAAGACAGCTTGTCCTTGGCTGCAAGCTTGGAGCGGTGGTTCTTACAGGCCTGGATCTCGCCCGCCGTCGCCAGGCCCCGGCGAAGGATCGATTTTTCCAGATTGGACTCGTCGAGACTCGATAGCCCTCTGAGGTCTTTCCCCGAGGAATTGCCTTCGACCGAGGTGGCCATGCCGCCGTCTCCGTGCTCTCCGTCCCCCCGATCAGGGGCCGAGCCGACTGACTGCTGAGACAATCAACGGTGATTGAGCTATTTGAACCAAACAAGGAAATGTTGAGTCACCGCGCAAGATTACTGCGCCGCCGCAACTAAGTATGGTCCGGCTGCTGGCGTTGTCAACGGTTTTCTCCGCGCTCTCTTCGACTTCCGCCACGGCTGGCAACGTGACTCAAGACAACACCGCGGGGCCAACAAACCCACACAGCCGACCATCACTTGTGAGAGTGGCGCCCTGCCGTTATCATAACCAAACTCGTCCGCGCTATTCTACGATCCGAACCGGCGAACGGTGACGCGCCTCCCCTTGTGAGGCCCAAGATCGTAACAAAAACCAATGATATTCAAGCAGCGTCTCGGACCCTACCGCGGAGGCAAGGTTGTTCAAGATCGGTGTGATTCCGGGTGACGGCGTCGGTCCCGAGGTGATCGCGGAAAGCCTTGCGATTCTTGGCGATGTGGCTCAACTCGAAGGCTTCGAATACACGCTTGACCGGTTCGATCTGGGGGGCGAACGATTTCTGGCGACGGGCGAGGTGTTGCCCGCAGGGGACATCGAGAAGCTACGTGGCTGCGATGTGATTCTGCTGGGAGCGGTTGGCCACCCCGGGGTGGCGCCCGGAATCCTCGAAAAAGGCATTCTGTTGCGGCTGCGGTTCGATTTTCACCAGTACATCAACCTTCGGCCCGTCCGCCTCTATCCCGGCGTGGAGACTCCGATCCGGGGCAAAGGTCCGGAGGACATCGACATGGTGGTCGTCCGCGAGAACAACGAGGATCTTTACGTGGGCGCGGGCGGCTTCACTCGCAAGGGAACCGCCGAGGAGGTGGCCATCCAGACCTCGATCAACACGAGGGCCGGGGTCGAGCGGGCTTTGCGGTTTGCGCTCGAGCAGGCGAGAGCCCGGGCCAGGCAGGGTCCGTTTCGGGGATTGACGAGTGCAGAGATCGATCGCGGCCTGACGCGCCAGGTGACCTTGGTCGCCAAGACCAACATCTTGACCTTCGCCCACGATCTCTGGATGCGGGCCTTCACGGAAATTTCGCGTGACTATCCTGACATCAAGTGCGACTATCAGCACGTCGACGCTTGCTGCATGCGAATGGTCGTCAATCCGGAGCGGTTTGACGTGATCGTGACCACCAACATGTTCGGCGACATCATCACCGACCTGGGAGCCGTGCTCCAGGGCGGCATGGGCCTGGCGGCCTCCGGCAATCTCAACCCCGAGAGAACCGCGCCCAGTATGTTCGAGCCCGTGCACGGGTCCGCCCCCGACATCGCCGGCAAGGGGATTGCCAACCCGCTGGCCGCCATCTTGTCGGTGGCGATGATGCTTGACCACGTGGGCGCCGCGGCCGCGGCAGAGCGGGTGCGCCGTGCAGTGGCGAGAGTTCTCAAACGTCCAGCTTCGAAAACGCCCGACCTGGGAGGAACTGCAACCACAGCCGAGGTGGGACGCGCTGTCCGGGAGGAGCTGCGGTAAGCCGGCAGCCCCGGCGGCTCTCCACCAGCGGACAGTTTCATGTTTCATCAGGCTCAAGAATCGATTTTCAGCTCCGCCCATCAAGCCTTTCCTTTGTTCTGAGCCCGATCTACTGGTTTGACCAGAGGCAAGCCGAGCCCCTGTTCCGTCACGCAGCCGAGGAGAGCCTTGGCCATGATCAACGGCGCCGGTTGTGCCCTTGATGGCAGCGTCCTTGTACTGAACAAGTTCTTCATGGCCATTCATGTGATCTCGGTCCGGCGTGCCTTCCGCTTGCTGTTCAAGGAACTGGCCGAAGTCATCACGATCGACGACGGCCAGTATGTTGCGTTCAACTTCACCTCCTGGCGCGAGGCCTCCCAGGCCCGGTCACTGTTCAAGGGACCCGACGACGAGTTCATCCGCACTGTCCATTTCGAGATCGAGGTTCCTCGGATCATCCGGCTGCTGGCTTACGACCGGCTGCCCAGGCAGAAGGTCAAGTTCAACCGCCGCAACATTTTCGCCCGGGATGGCAATCGTTGCCAGTATTGCGGCCGCAAGTTCGCCACAACCGAGCTCAGCCTCGACCACGTTGTCCCGCGCAGCCAGGGAGGGCGTGCCACCTGGGAGAATATCGTCTGCGCCTGCCTGAAGTGCAACGTGCGCAAGGGGGGCAGGACGCCTCGCGAGGCCTCCCTGAGACTTTACCGCGAGCCCGCCGAGCCCCCGACCAGCCCATCGCTTCGCCTCAAGCTATCCCACCGCAAGTACCGAAGCTGGAAAGCCTTTCTCGACAACGCCTACTGGTCGGTCGAGCTGGAATGAACCAGGCCCCACCGGCGGGAGGTCCAGGCGCCTGCCCGGATAGGGACGGCGGACGTCGCGGGCGCCATGGGTGGACGATTCGAAACACAAGTCGTTGGCAACGCGTCAGCCAATCGTGTATCTTGTACAAAGGGTCGTCATTTCAACGTGAACAGGGCCGCAAGCAGCAATCCTCTTGTCGCCGGGCCGAGGGACCAACGATGCACCGTAGACCGAACCAACCTCGATCATCAACCGGCTTCACCCTCATCGAACTGCTCGTGGTCATTGCCATAATAGGCGTACTGGTGGCGCTCTTGCTCCCCGCGGTGCAGTCGGCTCGCGAGGCGGGAAATCGGGCCAAGTGCCAGAACAACCTCAAGCAGCTTGGTCTGGCCGCCCTGCAGTATCACGATGCGTTCAACACCTTTCCCTCGGGCTGGTATTGCCAGGCCCCGGTTTACGACGCGAACGGCAACCTGCTCACCGACAGCAACTGCGCGACGACCGCGACCCCCTATCAGACCTACATGTGGGGGTTGCTTCCCAGCCTTTTCGGCAAGCTCGAGCAGACCAACCTTTACAACGAGCTGAATCTCCTTCTGCCTCCTACCAATATCGAGAACTCCACCGCCATCCGCCGGACCCTGGATGTGTTTGTCTGCCCTTCGAACCGTCGTCCGGAGGCGACGACCCAGACCGGC
The DNA here is from genome assembly GCA_049516015.1 of Isosphaeraceae bacterium. Taxonomy (GTDB): domain Bacteria; phylum Planctomycetota; class Planctomycetia; order Isosphaerales; family Isosphaeraceae; genus Aquisphaera. The sequence goes on from JBEKTN010000024.1 coordinate 32,787, forward strand.
TCGACCCAGAAAATCGGACCATCGGACTATCGGGGCAACATGGCGGGTGGAATGATCCTTCCGGTGGCAGGCTCTAACTGCCCCACCCAAGACCCCACCAATATATATTGCTGTCTGTACGATAATGGAGTCACCTATCAGAATTCGAGCGTGAGCATCGCCGATATCACGGACGGGACGACCAACACGCTCCTGGTCGGCGAGACGCTTACGGGCAACTGGTCCATGGCCACGAGTTGCTGCATCCGGACCAACATCGATCGCACCCTCAACCAGCCGATCGTCGTCCAGGGCGTCAACTACTACACGTACTGGATGAGCAAGCATCCCAGTCAGGTCAACTTCGTGAACTGCGACGGCAGCATCCGACCGGTCACCCAGTCGATCAACAAGCTGGTTCTCAACAAGCTCGCGACCCGCGCCGGGGGCGAGACCATCTCGGCCGACGAAACGCGCTGAGCGACCGATCCGGGGGGCTATTCGGACCGATGGGTCCCGTGTCCTGGCACCGCCGAAGGCCTTGACGTCGAAGTGCTGGGCTGGCTAAGTTCAACAATCGTCATACATCACGCGATCGGGCCCGCGACCGCCATCGTTCCCTTGATCCGATGGACTCCGGTCAATCATGCGGAGGACTTTGACCGTGGCGCACCAGTTCCGGGTACTGCTCTGGCGCGTCTTTCGGCGTGGTTCTTTCCGTGATGTCCTGCCCTTGCTGGTGCTGGCCCTGGCCGCCAGGGCTCTGCCAGAGAGGAACGTCCAGGCTGTCGAGCCGCAAGCCGAGCAAAGGGGGTCGGGGCGTCAGCAGGATTGCCTTCCTGCCTGACCGGCCCAGCTTCGTCTGGAGCCGGCCGATACCGACGAGGTGCGAGACAGCCTCAACCGGCCTCTACCCATCGCGGCCGGCCAGCCGATCACGGCGATTTTCTCGTAATTCACGCGAGGTGGTACGCCTTCACAGGCATGCTGGACACTAGAGTTTTGCCTGGCTTAACACTTGCTCCGCCCAGTCAAGGTCCGCTGGATCGAGCGGAGGCTCGGCCTCCAGTTCGTAGATTTCCTGGGCGTAGGTTCCCCTGTCGTAGACCTCGTGCAGCAACTTTTGGAGCTCGAGAGAGGCACGGGAATTGGCCGGACGTAGTGGCACCGGAATCGTGGGCAAGGGCTGTCGAAGCCCGATCGGCCAGAAGTCGGCAGCAGGCCGCTCCTCGACGCGACTGACCATCACTCCGTACGTGCTGGAGGGGCGCTCCTGATCGGGCATGGCGCGTCCGCAGCGCAGCAAGTCAATCTCAACCAGGTGCGCCGGAGAAGCCGGGATCTCGGACCGCTTGGTCAAGTACTGCGCGCGGTCTGGCCCGGACTTCTTGTTGACCGGGCTCAGCAGCTCAACAACGGCCACAAGCTCGCGGTTCCTCCTGTCCCGGATCTCCAGGTAACGCTGTCGCTCGAGGTGGACCTCCATGTGTACAAGATAATCAGGGCGAACCTGGGCCGAGAGCCGATCGGCCATCGCCGCGAGCATCTGTATGTGAAACGTACTCCAGACATCCGGGTTCTCCAGGAAAGGATTCATCCCTGGAAACGGCGAGGGCATCGTCCGGTCCTCCTGAAGTGACAACATCTCAAGTTAACTCTAACCGCCGATCGCGTCCGCCACCGCCTCGATCGTCCCCGGCGCGTTGCCTTCGAGCCGGTTGTTCACGAACACGTAGGCGGGCTGGCGGGTCTTCCAGGCTCGCTCGGCGATCCGGCGCATCGCCTCGCGCGCTCCGGCGTTCGGCTCCTGGATCCGCTGGTAGGGTTCGAACGCCTTGACGGCTTGCTCGTAGGCGCGCCCCTTTTTGAGAAGCGCGCGGACGACCGTGAAATCGGCCGTGAAGGCGCCCGGCATGTCGATCTGGTCGAGCAATTCCGGCATTCGCGTCCACGCGTTGAAAACGTGCGCCGTGTTATGGGACTGAAGCAGCGAGAAGTAATCCGGCCCCAGGTACTCCGGATTGCGGATCTCCACCGAGTAGCGAAAATGACGAGAGACGGAGCCCAGGAAGGGATCGAGCCGCGCCAGGAAGTCGGCCGGCCTGGAAAAGGTGGACTTGGGGAACGTGCCGAACTCGAAGATCAAGGCCGCGACCCGGTCGCGGTAGCGTTCCAGCGGCCAGGTGAACTGTTCGTGGAACAGACGGTTGTCCAGGAAGCCCTGGTTCGCGGTGCCCGCACGCGTGCCGTACCTGGCGTGGCCGGGCCACCTCGGCACGGTGACTTCTTCTGGAACCTTGAGACCGAACTTGAGGGTTGGCGGCGTCTCGTCGAAGAGCTTCTTCCAGTAAGAGGGGGAGGGGAACTGGTAGAAGCTGAAGTCGCCGCCCACCACGGGGAAGGTTTCGGCATACTCCCGCAAGCATTCGGACTCAAACTTCTTCTGAGAGAACTTCCCTCGCTCGACGTAGCGGTCCTTGCTGTAGATATCCCCCAGCCAGCCCTCGTATTTCCACGAGGACGTGCCGAAAAACACGTTCCGCCCGGCGAGGCCGTGGAGTTTCTCGGCCAGCCGCCTGGCCTGGGCAGGTCGATCTTCGGAGTCGAAAAGGGTCAGTTGAGCCATCGGTGGTCGTCACGCGAGAGTGGGTGAGCCTCGAACGCCATACTTCTATTCTATTCCCCGGCACCGATTTCAGATACATGCGGCGTAAACAGCCGACCGTCCCGTTTGTTCAGTGCGTAGCAGGAGGCGCTCCAGCGTTCCTCGGGTTGGTGATTAGCGACAACTACATTTCCCCACGGCGACAATTACGATTCCCCACGAGTCCAGGGTCGGTTTTCATGGTGATCCTCCAAACGGAGGGAGGATTACCATGGCGATTGTCACGGATCGA
>JBEKTN010000025.1:0-35490 GCA_049516015.1 Isosphaeraceae bacterium
GTGCGGAAGAACATGGGGACCTCCCAGTTGGTCGAGTCACCATGATTATGGGAGGTTTCCCTGCAAATTCAAGGGGAAAATCGCTCAAGACGTGGCACCATGTGTAGCGAGGGAATACAGTTACCGCTCCATCGCGAAAGGACTTACGGCAAGAATCGCCGGACTACTGTCAAAAACCTGTTAGGCATCGCTGGTCGTCGCAGCAAGAAGGCAGGTGCATAACCGGGCTGCTGGTTCTCCATGATCTGGATTTCCCGGCAGACGGCATTGAGCCTGTGGCCGATGAACGCGGTCCCGCCGAGCGGGCCCCAGTAGTACAGCAACAGCCTCCCCCATCGCTTGACGATTTGCTGTTGAGGTCCGCGAGTCGGAATACCGTCGGCCGGCCTTCCATGGGCAGCATGCTAGCGTGGTAGCAGACGTCGACGATCTCGTCGAAAACGGGCTTTGGCGGAAGCTCCACCTTCGGCCAGCATTGGAAGAACGGCTTGGGATCCCACAGCCCTTGGAGAATCGGGTGTAGATCGCGGGGGTAAACGCGATCTGTTGTTGTAACTCGAGGCTTCCGCTGTCTTGCCACGGTATGGCCCATTGAGAAAGCTACAGGATCGGCGCACACGAGTGCTCGTCGCTTGCGGCGTGGTCCCGCCTGTGGAGTTGTCGACCAGTGACACCTAAATATTGATGCTCCTCGCATGCCCAAGCCCGTCGCGAGCGCTCAAGGTGTAGCCGCTCGCTTTGAGCGATCGCAGCCAGTCGGCCATCTGGTCGCTGGGTATTTTCGTGGCAGGCGGTGTGACCTTGGTGGTCCCGATGGCGGTCAGGTAAATCCGGTCTTCCGGCATGGCAAACGCCATCGTGCCGCCGGGGACGAAATCATAGGTGTCGTCTTTCCGCATGGCGAACAGCATCTTGGTCTGTTCCACGTTGAGAACTCCCTCGAAAGAAAAGACGCCGCCACCCCTCTGGGTAAGCCGGACTTGGAGAACCGGGAAGCCTTTGGGGGGTGCAACCTCCAGTCATCTGGCGTTGCATGCGCTCGCTGAGGAAGAAGCCCCTTCAGCGTGATCTCGCCGACCCGCCTATCCTCGTCTTGCGTGATCGTCCCGACGACGACCTGCGGCGAGCCGTCTCCGTCCCACCAGAGCGGCCCTTTGCATCGGTAAACGTCTGCCATGGTTTCCGCCTCCCCCGAGACAATTGGGGCTGATGGAATGGACCCAAAGCGGGCCTCCCAGGCTCGCGAGAGTTTTTCCATGCGGAGCTTGCCTCATATCGGGATTCTACACGCACCTGGGGCATCCGGGTGCTGCGGAGTGCCCCACTCGCACATTTCACGATTTCGCATCTCACGTGAACTCGCTGTCTTCGGCAAGCGTCCCATCTGTGGCACGGCTCGCGTTGCGGTGCCTTCTCGCGAACCCGCGTCGGTCACATCGACCGAAGCCGGCTTTCCGAAAGGTGATCTTGGATGGCGATCGTCGGTCTGATGGGCGTTACCTCGAAATCAGTTGTCGTGGTCAGCACCGCAGCCTGTGGCAGACGACTCGGCGGTGGCCTAGCCCTCGACGGCCTCTTCACCGGCCTCGACCGTGCCCCAGAACGGACTGGGGACTCGCCGCCACGCCACATTCCGAGCCCGACCTCACTCCGCGCACATCATTGCGTGCCGAGCAGCGTGCATGTGCGCCCCTGTTCCAAGGGACCTCATTCCCCCACCTCAAGTGGCTCCGCCTTCCCGATCAAAAATGGCTCTGAATTCTCGATCGGTCCCAATCCCCTCTTCAACGAGGAACCGCTTGACTTGAGAGCCTCGCCGCGGCCGGCGGCGGGACGCAAACGGGGACGCAGCTAGGACGGAAACGGGGACGCAGCTAGTATTGACAGCGTGTCCGAGACGGGGACGCAGTTGGCCATGCCATCCACCCTGGCCACCGACCGCCGTGGCGCTGGCAGTCGTCGGGTCCTCTCGCGAGAGACCCGGCCACCCGGATCGGGTGAGATTACGTTGTCCCAAGAGCTTCGCACCGTCGGATTGCTCTGGCCGCACGTCTTGGTGGGGTACCAGTGGTCGCACACTGGGTTACGTCCTGGTCGTAAGACCAGTCATAACAGGTACATCCGCAGCTTCGTGTCACAACCTCCCTGGAACCAAGGCGATCCGCGGTGCTCATTTCCGCCTTGGCCACCGGGCCCCCGGCAGGGGTGGGCGGCAGGCTCGGACCGTTTCTGGCTGCTTGAACTCCGCGTTTCTCGGACTTTTCTCGACCAGTTGCGGCCCCAGCTTTCTGGCCATGGATACCCAGCTCGGCGCGCGGCAGGACGGCGGACCCCGACGATTTACCGAAGTAGTGCTCAACCAACAATCTTTGCCGGTAGCTGGTTCGGGCAGGCTCTCCTGACGTCTCCTGACCCCCCCCACCCTCTGCGACCGCCGGTCTCCCAGTCCCCGACCGGCGGCGCGCCACCTGGAGACCCTCGCCGAACGAAACAAATTCGCAACAACAGCAGTCGGGATCAAAGGGCGGTCAAGACTAACTTTGCAGCATGCCACTCTCCGGCTACGATAGAATGTGCAAGGCAGGCGTTGAAGACGACCGAGATGGCAAAGCAAAGCATGGGGGGACCCCGCCGATGGAAGTCGTCCTGGAATACTGTGCTCTTTGAAATTACGAACCGCAGGCCGTCAGTTTGACGGCCAAGCTGCTGCCCCGCTACAAGCGCTCAATCAGCCGATACGTCATGATTCCCTCGAAGGGAGGTTGCTTCGAGCTCTCAGTCGGCGGCAAGCGATTGTACTCGAAGCTCGAGACCGGCTCGTTCCCCGATGAAGAAACCCTGATCAGGGAGGTCGGCAAGGCCCTGGGGGCCTGAGGGAACTGTCACTCCAAACCAAAGCGTGCTCATGACTGGACGAGAAAAGCGACTCACCGATTACGCCAATTGCGCCGGGTGAGCGGGCAAGATCTCCCCGATGGGGATCGCGCAGGTTCTGCGCGCCGGGCCGCTCATGCATGATGACCCCAACGTCCTGGTCGCCACCGAGACCATGGACGACGCGGGGGTTTATCGCCTTTCGAACGATCTTGCCCTGGTCCAGACGCTCGACTTTTTTCCACCGCTGGTGGATGATCCGTACACCTTCGGGCAGATCGCAGCAGCCAACGCCTTGTCGGATGTTTACGCGATGAACGGCCGTCCGATCACGGTGCTGAACATCGCGGCGTTCCCCGACGACGAGCTGCCCATGGAGATCCTGGCGGCGATCCTCCGCGGCGCAGCCGAGCGGGTCGGCCTGGCCGGAGCGGCAACGCTCGGCGGGCACACCGTGCGCGACAAGGAAGTCAAGTTTGGCCTCAGCGTGACCGGTCTGATTGACCCGGCCGAGCTATTGACCAACGCAGGCGCCCGGATCGGCGATCTGCTCGTTCTCACCAAGCCGCTGGGCACCGGCTTCGTGACGACGGCGGCCAAGCGCCAGGAGTGTCCCCAGGCGGTTCTTGACCGCGCCATCGCCCAGATGATCGAGCTCAACGCCGTGGGCCGCGATGCCCTGCGTGCCGCCGGGGGCGTGCACGCCCTGACCGACGTGACGGGCTACGGCCTCGCCGGTCATGCCTGCGAGATGGCCGAGGGGGCGGGCCTCACGTTCGCGATCGAGGTGCGCAAGCTACCCGTGATCGAGGGAGCCGAGCCCCTGGCCGTTCCTCGTTATTACACCCGCGCCAGCAAGACCAACCGCGAATTCCTCCAGGGCCGCCTGCGGACCGAGCCCGGCATCGATCCCCTACGCCTCGAGTTCGCCTTCGACGCCCAGACTTCCGGCGGTCTTCTGATCGCCATCGCCGCCGACCGCGTCTCTCTTCTCATCCAGCAGCTCCGCGACCGCGGCGCCTCCGCGGCGGCCATCGTGGGACGCGTCGAGGAACGATCCGGAGACATCGCAATCCACTTGGTGTAACGACTGGGGGCGACACTCCTCTCAGGCCTCGATGACCTTGCAGCGGGGATAGGATCCCAGGATGTCGAGTCGTTCGCACCGCTTGCGGACGGCCTCGATCGCTTTCTGGACCGGGGGGTCGGACTCGTGGCCATCGATATCCATGAAGAACAAGTACGAGGGGTCGTTCTCGCCCTGTGTGTTGGGGATTGGGAACGATTCGATCCAGGTCAGGTTGACCCCGAATTTTTCGAACGGCGAAATCGTTTTGACCAGCGAGCCCACCTGGTTGGGCAGCCTGAGCATGAGCGACGTCTTGTCGCGGCCGGTCCGCTGCTCGGCCACCTCGGCGATGACGGCGAAGCGGGTGACGTTATGCAGTTGGTCTTCAATATTCTCGGTCAGGATGTTGAGCCGGTATGCCTGGGCCGCGGCGCGGCTGGCGACCGCGGCGGCAAACTCCTCGCGCTGGGCGAGCTCGGCCGCGGCGGCCGTCGAGACCACCTCGACCTTGGTCGCTTGTGGTAGGTTCTTGCCCAGCCAGTTGCGACATTGCGACAGCGCCTGTGACTTCGAGTAGACCCGTCGGACCTGGCCCCACTCGCAACGTCCGAGCAAGCAGTGGTGGATCCGCAGCCTCACCTCGGCACGGATCTTCACGTTGGGAAGCTTGATGAACATGTCGAGAGTATCGGCAATCCGTCCGTCCGTCGAGTTCTCCAGCGGGACAATGCCGAACTGCACGTGCCGCCGGTTGAGCTCTTCGAACACGGCGGCAATCGAGCCGACCGGGACGTGCTCCACGGCCTCGCCAAATTTTGCGACGGCCGCGAGGTAGCTGTAGCTGTACTTGGGTCCCAGACTGGCCACGCGCAAGCTGCGCTGAAGCGACCGAGAGCCACTCATCAACTCACGGAAGATCAGTCGCAAGGTCTCGATGGGCAGTGGACCTTGGCTGGCAGCCAGGGCGCGCGCGATCACCTCGTCCTCGCGGGCCGCGGACCAGATTTCCAGTCCCTGATGATGCTTGATCTGCCCGATCTGGAAGGCGATCTCGGCCCTGCGGTTGAGCAAGCTGACGAGGTCCTGATCGAGCTGATCAATCTCACCGCGCAAGGTCGTGAGCGTCGGAGCTCGCTTCGAGTCGGGTGACTCCGTATTCGATAGCTTGGCAGTCGGCGGGGTGCGAGTCGTTGGGGCGGGCTTACGGGCCATCGGTCCACTCGACGAGAGACAAAGCGAACGTAGAAACTCCTGGATCTCAGACGCAAGGTTCTGAGCGATAAGTAATTACAAGAAAAAACTGAGTCTGTCAAGCGTTTTCCCGCCGGCTCCCGCGGCAGAGTGATTCCCGCGTCGCTGAGGGCCGTGTATGATAGTGACTGGCGAGGCTGGGTTGCCGGGGTTCAAGGCCTCTCAGGTTCGCTGGGTGTCATTTTTGCAGTCGCGGTTGAGGCGCCAATTTGACTCTGCCGTTTTGGCAGAACCTGCAGGACACTCGCTTTCCTGGGCCGAACCAATGATTTGCTGTAAGCGTCATAAAATTCAGGGCTTGGGTCCAAAATTCAGACGCTTTCGAGCTCTGGCATATGGCTTGCTTATTCTTCATTCATCTTTTGAGTCACGGTGGCGCCAGGCGTTCCCGGCAAGTGGCTGTCGGTCATCAGTCCGGGCCGACTTGCCGGCCAAGGTTCATGTTCAAGCCGCCTGGGCGACGGGCCCGCGCGTGCTTCGCATCGCCGCTCAACGTGGGAAAGGAGACTGGTCGTGGCTGAAGGTGAAAAACTCATCGGGATCGATCTGGGTACGACCAACAGCGTGGTCGCGGTGATGGAAGGTTCTGATGTGACGGTGATTCCCAACCAGGAGGGAAGCCGGCTCACGCCGTCGGTGGTCGCGTTCACGTCCAAGGGAGAAATTCTGGTCGGCGAGCCGGCGAAGCGCCAGGCGATCACCAATCCCCGGGGCACGGTCTACTCGATCAAGCGGTTCATGGGCCGCCGGCACGAGGAAGTCCGGACCGAGGAGAAGATGGTCCCCTACCAGGTGGTCGGCGGACCGAGCGACTTCGTCAAGGTGCACGTCAACAACAAGGATTATACGCCGCCGGAGATCTCGGCGCTCATCCTGCGGAAGCTCAAAGAGGCTGCGGAAAGCTACCTCGGCCACAAGGTTCGCAAGGCGGTGATCACCGTTCCGGCCTATTTCAACGATAGCCAGCGACAGGCCACCAAGGACGCCGGCCAGATTGCCGGCCTGGAGGTCGCCCGGATCATCAACGAGCCGACGGCCGCGGCGCTGGCGTACGGGCTCGAGAAGAAGAAGAACGAGAAGATCGTCGTCTTCGACCTGGGCGGCGGCACCTTCGACGTCTCGATCCTGGATGTCGCCGAGGGCGTCTTCGAGGTGCTCTCGACCCACGGTGACACTCACCTGGGCGGCGACGACTGGGACGAGGCCATGATCAACTACATCGCCGAGGAGTTCCGCAAGGAGCAGAGCATCGATCTGCGCAAGGATCAGATGGCCCTGCAGCGGCTCAAGGAGGCCGCCGAGAAGGCCAAGAAGGACCTCTCGTTCCAGGCCCAGGCGGACATCAACCTGCCATTCATCACGGCCGATGCCTCGGGCCCCAAGCACATGACCATGACCATCACCCGCTCCCAGTTCGAGAAGCTGACCGACAGCCTTTTCGAGCGGTGCCGCGGCCCGGTCATGAAGGCCCTCGAGGACGCCAAGCTCAAACCCGCTCAGATCGATGAGGTGGTTCTGGTCGGCGGCTCGACCCGCATGCCCCTGGTTCAGCAAATCGTCAAGGAAATCTTCGGCAAGGATCCACACAAGGGGGTCAACCCCGACGAGGTCGTCGCCGTGGGCGCGGCCATTCAGGGCGCGGTCCTGACCGGTGACGTCAAGCAGGTTCTCCTGCTCGACGTCACCCCGCTCTCCCTCGGCCTGGAAACCAAGGGCGGCGTGATGACCGTGCTGGTGCCGCGGAACACAACGATTCCCACCGAGAAGAAGGAAGTTTTCACCACGGCCGAGGACAACCAGATGGCCGTCACCATCAAGGTTTTCCAGGGCGAACGGCCGATGGCCGGCGACAACCGCTTCCTCCGCGACTTCAACCTCGAGGGAATTCCCCCGGCCCGGATGGGCGTGCCCAAGATCGAGGTCGCCTTCAACATCGACGCCAACGGCATTCTGAACGTCACGGCCCGCGACCAGGGTACCGGCAAGGAGCAGACCATCCGCATCGAATCGTCCAGCGGCCTGAGCAAGGACCAGATCGACCAGATGCAGCGGGACGCCGAGTCCCACGCCAGCGAGGACAAGAAGAAGCGTGAGCTGGTCGAGGCGCGAAACACCGCCGAGCAACGCGTTTACCAGCTCGAGAAACTGCTCGAGGAGCACAAGGACAAGCTCAGCGATTCCGACAAGACAGCGCTCCGGGCGGCCATCGACAAGGTCAACGAGGCCAAGAAAGCGGACGACGTCGCAGCGATCAACCGGGCCGTGGACGAGCTTTCCCGCGCCAGCCAGGCGATGGCCGAGCATCTCTACTCGGCCGGTGGACCCGGCGCCGGCGCCGGCGCTGGTCCCGGCCCCGGAACCGGACCAGGACCCTCTGCATCGCCCAACGGCGGCGACGGATCCCAGAAGCCCGAAGACGTCATCGATGTCGAGTTCGAGGAGAAAAAGTGATCGCCGGCCGCTAAACCCCGCCACGATCGCGGCTGCGTACTCTTTGGCCAGCTCCGGCCGACGGGACAGGCGCCTCGCTGTCGGCGAAGGCCCTGTCCCATTTTTTCTGCACTGATGTGAAGTTTCTGTTGGCATTCATGACTCAGCCCGCTGAGCGATCAGGCGGCGCCGTCTTGCGGCCGGCGCACGAGGCCGCTTCCCGGGGAGGTGGATCATGGCTTTCCGTTTCGACCGACTGACCTTGAAGAGCCAGGAGGCCGTCCAGGCGGCCCAGTCCCTGGCCCGCGACCGCGGCCACCAGCGGCTCGAGCCGATGCACCTCTTAGCCGCGCTTCTGGACCCCGAACAACAAGTCATCCGCACGTTGCTCTCGCAGCTTGGAGTGAACCCCGCGCAGGTGCTCAGGGCCGCCGAGGAAGGGCTCTCTGCACTGCCCAGGGGCAGCGGAGGCGAGCAGTCCCTGGGGCCCGACCTGGCGGCCGTTCTCGATGCGGCCCAAGCCGAGTCCGAGAGAATGAAGGATCAGTATGTCTCTGTCGAGCACTTGCTGCTGGGTCTAGTGAAGGTCAAGAGCAAGGCCCAGCAGTTGCTCGATGCCCTGGGCGTGAACGAGAAGGAGATCCTTCAGGCATTGCAGAAGGTCCGCGGCGGGCAGACCGTCACCGACCAGAATCCCGATGACAAGTACCAGGCGCTGGAACGTTACGGCCGCGACCTCGTCGAACTGGCCCGCAGGGGCAAGCTGGACCCGGTGATCGGCCGCGACGCGGAGATCCGCCGCGTGGTCCAGGTTCTCAGCCGGCGAACCAAGAACAACCCGGTCCTGATCGGCGAGCCCGGCGTGGGCAAGACCGCCATCGCTGAGGGCCTGGCCCAGCGCATCGTTTCGGGCGACGTTCCCAACAGCCTGCAAAACCGCAAGCTGATCGCGCTGGATATGGGCGCCTTGGTCGCGGGAACCAAGTTCCGGGGCGAGTTCGAGGAGCGTCTCAAGGCCGTTCTGAAGGAGGTCACCCAGTCCGAGGGGCGGATCATCCTGTTCATCGATGAGCTGCACCTGGTCGTCGGCGCAGGCAAGGCCGAGGGGTCGATGGACGCGGCCAACCTGCTCAAGCCGGCCCTGGCTCGCGGCGAGCTTCGCTGCATCGGCGCCACCACCCTGGACGAGTTCCGCGAGCACATCGAGAAGGACCCTGCACTCGAGCGGAGGTTCCAGCCGGTCTTCGTCGGCGAGCCGTCCATCGAAGACACGATCGCGATCCTCCGCGGCATCAAAGAGCGGTACGAGATTCACCACAAGGTCAAGATCAAGGACTCCGCGCTGGTGTCCGCGGCCAAGCTGTCGGCCCGCTACATCACCGACCGATTCCTTCCCGACAAGGCGATCGACCTGGTGGACGAGGCGGCAAGCCGGCTCTCCATGGAGCTTCAGTCCGTGCCGACCGAGATCGACGTGGTCCAGCGTCGATTGCTCCAGCTCCAGCTCGCCAAGCGGATGCTCGAGGCGGAAACCGAGGCCCATGCCAGGGAACGTCTCCTCGAAGTCGAGGAGAAGATCGCCGAGGACGAAAAGAAACTGCAGGACCTGCGCCGCCAGTGGGAGATGGAGAAGTCGGGCCTGGGCGACGTGCAGCAGATGCGTGAACGCCTGGCTGCCGTCCACGAAGCGTCGAAGCAGCTCAACGACGAGTTTAACAAGCGGATGAGCCGCGGCGAGGACTACCACGAGATCGCCCGCGACCCGAAGTTCCAGGAGGCGCCGCGCCTGGAACGCGAGCGGAAAGAACTGGAACGGAGAATCGCCGAGACCGAGCGGTCCACCGCGGAAGCAGACGGCGGCCCGGCCAGAGAGCAGCGCCGGCTGCTGAAGAAAGAGGTTGACTCCGAGGAGATCGCCGAGGTTGTCAGCCAGTGGACCGGCATACCCGTCTCACGCATGCTGACCACCGAGCGCGAAAAGCTGCTTCGGCTCGAGGAACAGATCCACCTCCGCATGGTGAACCAGAACGACGCCGTGCACGCCGTCGCCGACGCGGTTCGCCGCAGCCGCGCCGGACTGCAAGACCCCAACCGGCCGATCGGCTCATTCCTCTTCCTGGGTCCCACTGGCGTGGGCAAGACCGAGCTGGCCAGGGCCCTCGCGGAATACCTCTTCGACAGCGAGGCGGCGATGGTCCGCATCGACATGAGCGAGTACGGCGAGCGGCACAACGTTGCCCGCCTGATCGGCGCTCCTCCCGGCTACGTCGGCTACGAGGAAGGTGGGCGCCTCACCGAGGCTATCCGCCGCCGTCCCTACTCGGTCGTGCTCCTGGACGAGATCGAGAAGGCTCACCGCGACGTGTTCAACGTCCTGCTCCAGGTGCTCGATGACGGACGGTTGACCGACGGTCAGGGACGGACCGTCGATTTCCGCAACGCCGTCATCATCATGACCTCGAACCTGGGCAGCCAGGTCATCGCCGACCTGTCCGGAACCGGCAACGAGGCCGCAATGCGGGGCGAGATCCAGAACATGCTGCGCGGGGCGTTCCTTCCCGAGTTCCTGAACCGGATCGACGAGACGATCATCTTCCATCCGCTGGGCAGGAACGAAATCAAGCAGATTGTCGATATCCAGATCAGGCGTCTCCAGATACAGCTCGCCGAGGCCGAACTGACTCTGAAAATCAGCGCCGCGGCCAAGGAGCGGCTGGCCGAGGAAGGCTTCGATCCAGTTTATGGCGCCCGGCCGCTCAAGCGAATCATTCAGCAGCGGCTGGCCAATTCGCTGGCTACCGCGGTTCTGGAGCAGAAGGTCAACCCGTCCGATGTGGTCGAGATCGACTGGAACGGCCACGATTTCACGTTCCGGCCAGTCAAGCCGCAGCAGCCGGCGCCGAAGTGACGGAAAGTCTGTCCGTCCGCCGAGGCATCAATCAGGGTGAGCTGGGGGGCTCCAGCGACGCGGGAGAAGCCGCCTTGGACTTCGGGGTGGCTGCAGAGTCAGGGGTGGAGATGGGCCCGACTTGCTTCCGGGTGCTGCCCGATGAGGCGTTGATCCCGGCCGTGGCGGGCGTTTTCCTCTTTCGTCGCGGTGGCAAGGTCCCACCTTGCTGATCGTTCGCGGCGGCGCCGTTTTGTCGAATCGCGGCCGGCGCTGCGGCACCCCCGGCCCCCTTCCTGGCGGCCTGTTGCATTTGCCTCATCTGCATCTGCTGCTGTCTCATCATGAGCTTCTGCTGCAGCGCCATCTTCTGTTCCATGAGCTGCTCGTAGACGAAGATATTACCGCCGGACATCCGCCATTCGGGCGAACGGGTGTCATACAGCGGGCCGTCGGGGCCATACACGACCCCGGACCGTCCATAGCGCCGGCCTTGTGCTTGCGAGGTGGATGGAATGGCCAGCAGCAGAACGCCGAGCACGCAGAAGAGTACGAGTCGCGAGTTCATGAATGATTCTTCTCGGGGTGATCAGGCTCGTCAAGCCCCTGATCATGAAACCCCGATCCCCGAGAAGTGTGTTGAAAGATCTGTCCAGCCGCCAACCAGTTCAGTGGCGTGGCGTGGTCTACTTGCGGCGTATGACTTTTCCCCCTTGGCCGTTGGCCCCCCCTCGCGAGACGCGTGACGCATTGGGGCCGGACACTTCGCCCCGGATGGCCGGGTACCCGGAAATGGGATGGCCCGCCATGTCGATTCTGCCAAATCGATGATCATCCATCCCAGGATGGGTCAGGGCGGAGCGACTGGAACGTGCTCGCGTGGAACCGGCCACCGGCGGGGGCGGCAGAGACGTCGATTGTTTCTTCTTGACCAGGTTCTTCTGGCTGTCGAGCGGGGTACCGACCCCCGTGCCGGTCCCCAGATTCAGAAGGCCGAGTTGGGCGCGGGCTGGCCGCGCCCAAGTCGAGGCGACCATCACCACCGCGGCAAGGAGGAACACGCGTTTCATGGCCGCTCCGGAACGATGAGAAAAAAGTCAGTCATCCACGATGGTATGCCGGACGAATAAACTCGACAGAAGTATTTTGCGATGCCGGCCTCAACTCCACAAGAGCCTGTCGCGAATGCCGCACTTTCCCGACACGTTCCACGGCGGCTTGTCGGGTTCTGAGTGCTCTTTTTTCAACATTCCGCAGTCGAATGAAAGGTGTTCAGAGGTCAGCGAGTGGCAAGCCGCGTTTCCGCGCGACAGTCATTCCGGGGGTTCGAGGCTCTTTTTCTTGCAAACACTTCGGGGGCGTTGCCGCACCTGGGTATTGTTCCTACGATTGGCGGGATGTGCACCCGAAGCGGTGATTGGTCAACTGCAGATTTTCTTGAGGACTCTTCATGCTCGAGATCGTGTTCTGCCAGGTTCAAACGGCTCCGGTCCCACCCTTGGGCGGTCCGTTGGACAGCCGCGCCGCGTCCCTGGCCGCGATGCTGGTTCTCGGGCTGCTCGGTCTGGCGGCTTTTGGGCTGATCTACTATCGCAAGCGCCGCCTTCAGCACACTGTGGAGGCACAGTTCAAAGACTTCCGCGAACGGGCCGTCGCTTTGATGGACCAGCTCGACGGGCTGCGGCAGCGACACAAGACGCTGCCTGCCACGGATCCCGGCTTCACCGTGGCGATGTCGGGCGCGACGCTGGCCCTGTACAACGAGGTCAGCCGTGATCTCGACAGCCTCTGGGAGCGCTGGCTCAAGGTCATGGAGATCTGGGAACAGGCGCAATGGCGAATCCGCGCAGGTTCCGGCCTGGGAGTCAAGCCGACGGAAGAGGCCTGCAAGTTGCTCGGGGGAGGAGAGATCGATGAGCTCGTCCGGCAGTCCAGCTCGTGCAGGCGGCGGCTTGACCGCCTGAACCAGGGGCACGAACAGGCGCGTGAGCACCTGAAAGCCGCTCGCGAGGAGCTGGCGGCAATCCAGAGCGCGATCAGCAAAGGCACCGGGGTCCTGCTTCCCTCCGATCCTCACCACGGTGAGATCGAGGCCGCCGAGCAGGCGCTTGCCGAGGCCGAGCGGAGGATCGAGGCCGATCCGATCGGGGCCGGCGAGGCGATCGTCCGCACCCGCCGCGACCTGTCGGCCCTGAGCGGCCGACCCGACGGCCGGACGGGCTGGCGCAGCGAGTCGCCCTCGTCCTCCACCATGATCGACGAGCTGGCCGCCGCCGCCGAACGGCTGCGCGCTGCCGCGGCGAGGCTCCGACTGACTGACCTGCTGGGCCTTTTCGTCCGGGCCTGGGTCGCCGTCTGGGTGATCGGCATCCTCTTTGGCCTAGTCACGACATTGATGCCGCTGGTCATCTTCGGCGCCGGTTTCCTCATCATCCTCGTGGGCGCCTGGATGTTCTGGCGCGCGGTGGCGTCATGGTTCTGGTTCGGCTCGCGGCGGTGAAAGTCGAGGTGAACCGGCCGCCTCCATCACCTGGAGCAGAGTCACCGATTACCCGGGGCCCGGCTTGGCGTCCAGCAGGTCGATCGTTTCCTTGATTGCCGTGGCATGGACCGCGATGCCAAATCCCATCCGATGGCGGAAGAAGCCGGTCTGGTAGGTCATCTTGAACTCCTCATCGAGAAAATGCTGTCCGACCATCAATCCCAGGATCAGCCGCACCGGGCGGGGTTCGGTCTTGCCGGCGACGAGCCGGTGATCGTCCACGAGGTACACAGGCGCTCCGCTGTCGCCCTCGAAGGTGTTCAAATCGAGCAAGAGAGTCTTGGTCTTCCGGGTTGGTCGCAGCGGGTAGCCGGCGATGCATCCCGACCGGACGACGCCGAAGCCTGCCTCATTGGGCTCGAACTGGTTGGGGTGGGGAAAGCCGACGCAGCGGACAGGGTCGCCCGGATGAATCTCATGCCGCTCCAGGTCCTCGTCCGAGGCGAGCAGGTCAACGGAAACCGCCGGCACCAGGACATCGGGCGGGGGGGTGATCGGCAAGATGCCCACGTCGGCGGTGGGATGCTTCTTCCACAGAACCTTGCCGTCCTGACGTACCGTGATCTTCACCGGCGCCTTCTCGTGGCCGCCATCGGCCGACTTCTTGCGGAAGACGACCGTGACCTCGTTGGCCTTGGACCGGCTCAGCGTGTGTTCGGCCGTGATCAGCAGGAACTGCGTGGCCTTCGGGTCTCCGGGCTTCGGCCGGCTGAGAATGAAGGCTGTCCCGGTCGAGTCGGTGTCGGACACCTTGACGGTGGCCAGCATGAGCTGCGTGTCGAGATCGCTTGGCTGGGCCAGGGCTTCGCGGCTGAAGACGAGAAGCAGCAGGAGAAGCAACCCGACGCTGTGTTTCTTCACGATCGAGGCAGGCATCGCGGCCGGGATCCTCTCTCTGTGGTGCCGGCGCTTCCCTCCCTTGCGCCTCGAGTCAGGATTGCCGTGTTGCGATGGTTCCTTATTCCGCGGCCATTGCAAATCGCTTACGACCGCGCATCGCCGGCTTGAAGTCGCTCTTGTCGATCTGATAACGACGGAGCTTCTCACTGATGCTCCGGCGCGAAAGGCCGCAATGCAAGGCGCAGCGGTCGATCCGTCCGCGGTATTTCTCCAGCACCCGGATCAGGTACGCGCGCTCGATTCGCCGGATGAATTCGTCGGTCAGGTCCTGAAGAGGCCGGTTCTGGTCGAAGTCGAGGCTGAACGGCTCCTCGCGCAGCGGAACTATCTGGGGAGGCAAGTTGTCCGGCTCGATCACCGGCCCCGGGGTCGTGACGACCGCCTGCTCGATGATGTGCTCGAGCTCGCGGACATTTCCCGGCCAGTCGTAGCGGAGCATTCGTGACAGTGTTTCCCGGGCCACACTCTTGGCAGGCAAGCCGCGCTCCATCAGCTTGTCGAGAAAGTGGTTCACCAGGAGCGGGACGTCCTCAAGCCGCTCGCGGAGCGGCGGAAGGTCGATCGACACGACGTTCAACCGGTAGTACAGGTCCTCGCGGAACCGGTTCTCGGCGACAGCCTGGGCGAGGTTCAGGTTGGTGGCGGCGATCACCCGGCAATCGGCCTTGATCGGCTCGCCACCGCCGACCCGCTCGAAGCGTTGGTCCTGGAGCACCCGCAGGAGCTTGGCCTGCATGCCCAGAGGCAGGTCGCCAATCTCGTCGAGAAAGAGCGTTCCGCCGTCAGCGAGCTCGAACCGGCCTTTTTTTTGCCGATCGGCACCCGTGAACGCCCCCCGCTCGTGCCCGAACAGCTCGCTCTCCATCAGGTGCTCGGGAAGCGCCGCGCAGTTGACGATCTCAAGCTTGCCGCTCCGCGTGACATCGCTGAAGTGAATGGCCTGGGCGACCAGCTCCTTGCCAGTCCCGGTCTCGCCGGTGACCAGAACCGTGCATTTCGACGAGGCGACCCGCTCAACCCGGGCGAATACCTCCATCATCCGGCGGCTGCGGCCCAGCAAGTTATGGTAGGCGTTGCGCCGCCGCAGCCGGTTCCGCAGGTCGGCGACCTCGTCAACCAGGCGGCGATCCTCCAGGGCCTTGTGGACCAGCAACTCCAGCCGCACGGTGTCGATCGGCTTCTGGACGAAGTCGTAAGCGCCCAGCTTCATCGCATCGACGGCCGCCTCCACGGTGGCATAGGCCGTCATGACAATGACCGTGACGGGCAAGTCGCGGTTGCGGATCTCCCGGATCAGGTCCAGGCCGCTGATGCCCGGGAGCCGCAGGTCCGTCAGGACCAAAGAATACGGGCGCTCCACCAGCCACTCCAGCGCGGTCGTGCCCTCGTGGGCCACGCTGATCTCGCGACCGGGAGTATTCAGCAGTTGCGAAAGCTGCTGCCCGATGAGCTCGCTGTCATCCACCACGAGGATGCGTCGATCCATGGCGCCCTCATCCAGGTTGAGGTGGGTGGGCACGACCCTGGGGTCCTACTTCGATTGGGTGCGACCGCCAGTTCGACCGGGGGGCAAAGTGTCTTGCGCAGAAGTCCATTCTCTCAATCGTGATAGACTACGGAGAATTCTCTGGCTGTCAAGCCGGATCGCGCTCTTTGCCCTGATCCAACCTCGCGTGTGCTCTCGTCGAGTGAATCCATCTTCTGAGCTGTCAATGGCTTGAGCTCAGAGCGCGGTGCAGGAATGCGAAGGCGGCCTGGCGCGAGGACGGCGGGAACGCGTGTCCGGCATCGGGAAAGACGCCTTGCAGTTGGTCGGGCTCGCCCAGGAGCGCATAGATCGGCTGCACGGCGGCCAGGCAGACGCGAACGCCCTCGATCGCGAAATTGGTATCATGCAATGGTGAGTTCGTGAAGAACGCTCGAGGCGCCAGGGCCCTTCCGTCTTGAGCCGGTGGCCTCCATCTCGGCCGCGGTCGGTCAGGGCAATGAACCGGGCCTCGAGCTTGATGTCCGTGGCATGCAGGAACAGGGCCTCGCTCACTCCTCGTAAGCCGGTATAAGCGACCGTCGCGGTGAGAGCGTAAATCCGGCAGGCTCGCCACTGACTCCAGCCGGCGGTTGACGCGACGTCTGCGGCCATGAGGGTCAGAACCCGGCGGATCTCGTCGCGCGAGTAGTGTTTCTTCTGTGCCGGCGGACCGATGCGACCGACCCCCTGGCTCACGCGCCGGAGCGCGAACGGGGAAACCCGGAGATAGCCGTTCATGACGGCCTGGTTGAGAACCCTGAGGACGGTTTGGAGAGTCCGGGGCGATTGACCAGGGGGCCTTGCTTCGATGAATCGAGCGACCATGGCCGAAGTCAAGTCGGCCGTGGTCTTGACCCCGAGGGCGGCAACCAGCTCGAGAACGGATCTCATCTGCCGGCGGGTTGCCGTGGCCCGGTGGGGCGGGTCGTAAAGGCGGAGAAGCTCGTCGCGGAACTCGGGGAAAGGAATGAGGCGGATGCGCATTGGCGGTGTCTCCTGTCGTCAGGGTGGGGCAAATGAAGAAAGGGATAATCAATCGACTCACCGTCCCAACGTGTCAGAGGGCGTTTACGGCGATCAGCCAACCGGCGAGCCGGCGGCCCTGGGGTTGTAACTCGGAACTGGCGGGATGTCCTCGAGGGCCTCCATCTCGCGGCGGATCTGCTCCCGGGCTTTCAGCCGGTCGGTCTGCCAGGTCGTTCCGGCTCGCTTCTTGCCGCTCAGCTCGAGAACGGCGGTGAGCTCGTCGAACCTTGCCCGTAAGTCTGCCAGTCGCTCACTCTTGGTTTGCATTGCTCACCACCTTTGCATCCAGTGCTGAAATGTCCACACGCACAAAGTTCCACAGTTGCCGCAATCGCGTCTTGCGGTTGTTCCGCTTCGGATCGAGATTGCTCGACTCGAGTAAGCTCAGAATGCGGTTGAAGCGCTTCCTGCGGCGCTTCGTTTGTCGCCTGGTCTTTCGGCTCATGATCCTGCCCTCCGTCTGGACTCCGTCCCCCCTCGGTTGCGGGGAAGCGTGCGGGTCGAAACGCTCGACCCGACACATGTGTTGTAGACAATTGGCATACCACGTCAACCACATGGTAGACAGATTGTGAACCCAGTGTTGACCGCGCACAATGGTCATGCGTACAATAGCGACACGATCGGGGCCCGAGTGGTATGCTGGGAGCGTTACCAAGCAACCTGCGGAGTCTCGCGCATGGCCAGAAAGCGAGCGAAGACCGTGCAAGCCGCTGAACCAGTCAGGACAGGTCGACCGGTCCGACTCGACCTTACGGAAAAGGATCACGTGCGCTTGGAGAAACAGGCCAAGAAACGCGGTCTTAACAAGGCATCAACAGCGCGCATGATCATATTGGAATGGCTCGACGAAGAGGAGTCGGAAGGCGGTGGGAAGTGAGAGCCGAGAACCTGCAAGAGCTGATTCATGCCACGCCGTTCCAGCCCTTTGCCATCTGCATGGCCGACGGCAAGCGAGCGGTTGTCGACCACCCGGAATTCATCGCCCATAGGCCGGGCGGCCGTGTGGCTGTCGTGGTCGGTCCGGACGATAGCACGTGCTACATCGACGTGGGGTTGGTACTCCGGCTCGAGCTCGCTCCCCCACTGCCGGCGGGGTCGATCGCTCCGAACCCCAACGGAGGCGATTGATGGATCCCGGGAAAAGCCGGTTGGACCCGCCCTGACTTGCAACCGCCGCGAGCATGACCGATGCAGACAAAGCACAAACCGACCGAAAACGATCGGCGTAAGTGATTGTCACGTCCCTGGTTGCGTTGCAATGAAATCTTGAGCATACAACATCCGGAAGCATCAAAGCAACGTCCGGAAACGGTAACGCTCCGGTAGGCGACGGTAGAAAAAAACCCGGGCTCAACCCGAGTTTCTTCGTCGGCTGGTCGGGCGGGGCCCCGGCTTGACCAACTCGCCGGCGATCACAGCGGCGGCCGCCTTAAAGCGTGGTAAAGCGCCATGCGATGACAGCCCAGCTCGCGAGCGATCGCGGGCCAGCTCCGCCCGTCTTGATGGGATTTGATGGCCGCGGCCAGAACCGCGGGTGTGATCTTCCGCGGTCCGCTGGCGTGGACGCTCCCCCAGCTCGCGGCGATCGGCGGCCGCGGTTCTGCGGTGGGGCCCGGAGCCAGCTCGGCGGCCGGCTGGTTGACCAGCTCGGGGCGCTCGATCGTCGCGGCCGGGGCCTCGAGCATCTCGAGGCGGTCGCGATAGCGCGGATCCTCCCGGGCAGCAAGGCTCCAAGAATTTAGAAATTTGAAGTCCGCCATTCAGAAGTCGAATCCCGCACAGCGCTCGATCAGATTCGGCAAGTCGGCATGCCGGTACCATTTCGCCGCGGTCTGCTCGGTCGTGTGTCTCAAGACGCGCTGGATGAGGGCGGGCCCATAACCGTGATATTCGGCGTGCGTTGCCCATGAGTGACGCAAGGCAAGGAACGTGAGACCTTCAACGCCAGCTCGCTTGCCGACGGCCTGCAACCGTTGCACGGGCTTGGTTCCAGGCGGTCCGCTAGTCCAGTTACTCCGCCGGTTGAGCGTAGGGAAGAGCCAAGGGCAATCAGGAATCGGGAAATCGGCCGGCGCGTCGAGACGATGCTCAAGCCAGTCCGCCAAGATCGGTACGAGAGCGTCAGGAATCGGCACGGGTTGCTCGCTCGCGTTTGTCTTGAACGCTCTGCCTCCATCACGGCCGCGGTCGGTTAAGTTGATGAACCGCTCCTTAAGGTGGATATCGGCGGCGTGCAAGAACTGTGCCTCGCTTACTGCTCGCAAGCCGCAGTATGCAACCGTCGCGGTGAGAGCGTAAAGGCGGCGGGCACGCCACTGACTCCAGCCGGCGGTTGTCTCAATGTCCTGCGCCATGAGGGTCAGAACCCGGCGGATTTCCTCCCGCGAGTAATGTTTTCGCTCAGTGGGCGGTCCCATGCGACCGACCCACTGACTTACGCGCCGCGAGGCGAATGGCGACACGCGGAGAACACCGGAAATGACGGCCTGGTTGCAGATGGCGCGGAGAACTCTCAGCACCCCGTGGAGGGTTCGAGGCGATTGTCCGGGGGGCCGGGATTCGACATAGCGAGCGACCAGGGTCGGGGTCAATTCGGCCGTGGTCTTGACCTCGAGGGCAGCAATCTCGCGCATGACCTGCGCCACCTGTCGGCGGGTTGCCGTTGCCCGGTGGGGCGGGTCGTATAATCGTAGTATATCGTCTCGGAATTTGGCGAACGGAATCGGGCGGATACGCATTGGCGATGTCTCCTGTCGTCAGTGTGGGGCGAATGAAGAAAGCGACGGTGAATCAATCGACCCACCGTCCCAACGTGTCAGAGGGCGTTTACGGCGATCAGCCAACCGGCAAGCCGGCGGCGCCGGGGTTGTAGCTCGGAACCGGCGGGATGTCCTCGAGGGCCTCCATCTCGCGGCGGATCTGCTCCCGGGCCTTCAGCCGGTCAGTCTGCCAGGTCGTTCCGGCTCGCTTCTTGCCGCTCAGCTCGAGCGACGCGGTTAGCTCGTCGAAGCGCGCTCGCAGTTGCTCGAGGCGCTCACGCTTGGTTTGCATCGGCATCGGTCGCCTCCTGTAACATTGCGATACCGCCTGGGTGCGCTCGCATGTAGGCCGCATCGGTCCGGGCCAAATCAGTCCGGGCCAGGTTCATCAGCTCTCGTTTTCGGGTCTTGCGGTTCTTCCGTTTGGGATCGCAGTTGCTCGCCTCGAGCAAGGCGATACGTCGCATCAACCGCTTGTGGCGGCGCTTCTCGGCTCGCCAGGTCTTTCGACTCATGATCCTGTCCTCTGTCTGGACTTCGTCCCCGTCGGTTGCGGGAAACCGTGCGGGTCGAAACGTTCGACCCGACAGGGGTATTGTACGCGAATTTCGGTACTCAGTACACAAGGTACATTCGATTCCTCTGTTGACAGAGTGTTGACTTGAGGCCGGTTCATTCCGTACACTACGTACAAGAGCCTATGGACTTCGGCTATGATCGTCGTGGATAAGGTGGACCCACGATGGAGACAGCCGTCATGGTTCGCAAGAAAGAAGTGAAACCCGTGCCTGCTACTGAAGTCGTCCCAAAGGCCGTCCGGCTCGATTTGGACCCGAAGCTTCACGGTCAACTAAGGATTGAAGCCGCCAAGCTGGGGAAGCCAATGGCGGTCGTAGTGCGCGACTTGGTTGTGAAGTTCTTGGAGGAGCGCACGAAGAAAGGCGGTGCAAAGTGAGATCCGAGGATTTGCAAGAGGTCATCCGTGCTGCGCCGTTCCGGCCGTTCGCCATCGTCTTCGCAGACGGCTCGCGGGTCCTGGTGTCACACCCGGAGTGGATCCTGCATCCAAAGGGGGCCCGCACGGCCGTGGTGATGGAACCGGACCAACGCCTCCACATCATCGATGTCATGCTTGTGCAAAGGCTCGAGCTCGATCCCCCGATTCCGGCCGGGTCGATCGCTCCGAACCCGAACGGTGGGGAGTGATGGATCTCGGGAAAAGCCGGTTGGACCCGCCCTGACTTGCGACCGCCGCGGCATGACCGATGCTACCGAAGCATCGCCGGACGCCTTTTCTTTGCATCCCCATTCCCGCCATCGGGAACGAGCAGCCAAGCCGGAACCCGATCGCCGGGCTCGCTCGCGAAGCTGATCTTCTGGCGAGTATAGCCCCGTTCCTGGTGAGTCTCCGAGACCCGAACATCCACCGCAACCCGTCGCTCTTTCCCCGGCAGCGGCTCCATGACCTCTTGCAAGTGCGCCAGAATATGCCCTCGCCGGATCTCCCAGTCCGCCGCCGTCTTGACCGGCCGCTCATTGCCCTGGGCGTCACGAACCACGAGCAGCCGGGTGTGGTCGGGATAGGGGGGAGGCGCAGGGTCGCGAGGAGTCTCTGCCGCGAACGCACCCATCAGCGGAAAGCCCCCGCTCCAGGCCAGGAGTACGAGGTGCGCGATCAGGGTTCTGGCTCGAGCACGTTTCACCGCGGGGCGGCTGAGCGGTCTCATGGTCGGGAAGCGGTTTTCAGAGGGCGCGATCAAGGAGAGGCCTCGTTTCTTGCTCGCTGTGGGACAAGATTCCAAGTCTTGTCACGTTACGATAAGAATTAGGGGGACGAGGTTTCCAGCTTGGTCATCGATCTCCCTGGCCGGGGAATGCATTGGCGTTATTGGGTTTCTAGTTTCTCGACAAGATTGGAATCTTGTCACTCTAAAAACGGGATCAGCGGCCGTTGTCACCATGCATGTCCTCCCGTCGCAGGGATAGGTCGGCTGGCCAAGGCCCGACATCGATCACAGGAAAGTCGTCAAGGACTAAAGTGGGCGGAGAGGCGGCCTGGTTCGGTGACCTGTGGTGTGTGCAGGCGTGCGTGTAGTTCTAACTCGGTATGGACTTCGCGGCCGATTCGCTGTCAACTTGGCGGGCCGCGAACAAAGCTTCGGGGCTGAACGATTTGAGCCGGGCGGACGGAATGCCGATGAGGATGAGAACGATCGAAGGGATTGCGCTCGTTCTGCCGGAACTGCCGGCCGATCGAGTGCGTCAGGCGTGGAGCGTTGTCACGTTGGTTTCCGGGTAGCCCGCGCTGGTGATTAAGGAGAGGCTCATGCGGAGTCTGCGGTATTCCGTGGCCGTGTTCGGACTGATGGCTGTGGCCGCGCCGTGGAGCATGGCGGCGGACTACAGCCCGAAAGATTTGCTCAAGTTCCGGCCGACCCAGACCGGTGTGGACTACGATACGCCCACCGACGCGGCGGCCATCGAGGCCTGCAAGGTCGAGCTGGTGACCGACGCGCAGAAGCGGACTGTCGGCTATGCGCTGCGGGACGGTCAAGGAAAACTCCTCCGCCGGTTCGTCATCACCAACGGCGGGAAGTACCTCAACCAGTGGAGCTATTACCAGGACGGCTTCGAGGTGTATCGCGAGAACGATCTGGACGGCGATCGCACGCTCGATGAATGCCGCTGGCTCAATGGCGGCGGGACCCGGGTCGCCGTGATCAGGAGCGGCAAGATCGCCGGCTGGAAGCGGCTCTCGGCCGAAGAAGCGTCCAAGGTGCTGGTGCAGGCTTTTGTCAGTAGCGACCTCGAGCTGCTGGAATCACTCATGGCCACTCCCGAGGAGCTTGCGGCGGCAGGCGTGCCCAAGGATGTGGTCGACAAGGTCACCGCCGGGGCGGCCAAACGCGGCGAGGCGGTCGAGGCCCTTCAGAAGTCACTCACCGGCTGGACCGCCAAGACCGTCTGGAACCGGTTTGATGGCACCTATCCCCATGTGATCCCGGCTGACCCGGCGGGCGGGCTGGAGAAGGACCTCGTGCTCTACGAGAACGCGGTGATCTTCACCGGCGGACCAGCGGGACAGGCCAGCTCGGTCAAAACCTCGTTCCTCCAGGTGCCCGAGATGATCAAGCTGGGCGAGACCTGGAAATTCGTCGAGCTGCCCCGCGCCGTCGATCCCGAGAAGCCGGTCGTGGCCTCCACCAGCGGCATCCGCTCTGCCATCTACGACGTCGCTGGCCCCGGGCCCCAGCGCGACGAGGCGATGGAAAAAAGCATCAAAGCCCTGGCCGACTTCGACAGCGCCAACGCCAAGCTCCAGACAAGCGGCGACAAGAAAGACCTCGCCCGGTTCCACGTCGGCCGCGTTCCTTTCCTCGTCGCGGTCGTCAAGGTGGCCAAGGACGGCGAGGACCAGGTCAACTACAAGAAGCAAATTGTGGACAGCCTGGTCGCGGCCTACCAGACCGGCGCCTTCCCGAAGGGCCGGCAGGTGCTCGAAGGGATGATCGAAGAGGGCACCAGGGTCTCATCTTATGCGGCCTACCGCCTCATTGGCGCTGACTTCGTGATGCGGAACGAGGAGCCCGGCGCGAACTTCCTGGGCAACCAGAAGAAGTGGATGGCCGAGCTCGAGGACTTCCTCACCAGGTTCGGCAAGTCGGAGGAGGCCCCGGAGGTCTGGTTGCAGCTTGGCAGCTCCAACGAGTTCAACGCCGAGGAAGATAAGGCTCGGCAGGATTATACCAAGCTCGTCGAGAGCTTCCCGGACACTCCGGCCGGCAAGAAGGCCGCCGGCGCTCTGCGGCGGCTCGACCTCGTGGGCAAGACGATCGGCATCAAGGGAACGAGCTTGCAGGGCGAGACGGTGGACACGTCGCAGTCTCGCGGCAAGTCCGTTCTGGTCGTGTTCTGGGCCTCGTGGGGTGGTCAGTCGGTTCGCCGCGAGCTACCCGACCTGGTGAAGCTCTACGGCAAGTACCAGGGCAAGGGACTGGAGATTGTCGGGGTCAGCCTGGACAACGAGCGAGGCGATCTGGAGGCCTACCTCAAGGAGCAGCCGATGGCCTGGCCGCAGATCTTCGAGGCAGGCGGCATCGATAGCCGGCTGGCGACCGAGTACGGCATCATCTCCCTGCCCACGATGTTCCTGATCGACGGCCAGGGCAAGGTGGTCAATCGCAGCCTTCGAACCGCTTCCGAAGTGGAACGCCAGCTCGACAAGCTGCTGTCCCAGAAGCAGCCGGGAGTGGCTCTGGGCGAACGCTGAGCCGAGCCGAGTCCGCGTCACGAACGCGATAATGACGAAATCCATCTGGCCGGAGGCAGCTTCCCCGCGAAGTGGCTTCCGGCTTTTGGTTTTGCTCTGCCGTGCCCGCGTTTTGGCCGTCTTCGCCGTGTTTCTTGACGACACCCAGATGGCGAGACGGTGTGGAACCTGGCACACCGCTCGTCAGGAAATCGAGGGGACGGAGGGGATTTCCGCCTACGCCTGCAAACTTGTCCTAGAGTTCTTTTGTCTCCGGCGAGCCGTACGCCGGGGTGGCGACGCCTTTCCTCGAGAGCAGGAGGCGGCACTGGGTTTTCGCAACTCTCTGGGACGCAATCGAAGCCAGGTCAGGGGTGCGCCTCCACGTGCGCCTTGCCCCGCGAGCGAAAAGGCTCCATCCGATCGTCGACTCTAGAACTCGCAGCAACGGATGTGTCAAGAATCCTCTGGCCAGGTCGTTCACGACGATCGACCGTGATTGAGCGCTCGACATGGACGGTCCCAGGAAGAGCGAGGGAAGCCCGTCTCGCGCCGATTCGCCGGATTCGCAACATTTCGTCTTGTCGGGAGCCTAGAGTATGTACCGGTTCGTCTCCAGATCGAAGACCCGCAAGGGCTTCACCCTCGTTGAACTTGCGGTCGTGATCGTCATCATCGGCGTTCTGGCCGCCTTCGGCGTGCCTCGCTTCCTCAAGTCGGTCGAGCGGTCGAAGGCCGCTGAATCTTTCTCCTACCTCTCGGCCGTCCGATCGTCCCAGGAGCGCTACCTCGCCCAGTATGGGCAGTACAGCACGGACCTCACCCAGCTCGACATCCAGATTCCCAGCCCGGCCTACTTCACGATCGGAACCGTCTCGGCGGGATCCACGGGACTGACTCAGAACTCGTGGAGCCTGACGCTGACACGCACAGGTGCCTCGGCCGGCTACGGAGCCTACACGGTCATCTTCACCGACCAGGGCTACGACGCGACGAACTCGGGAATCCAAACGCTACCGGACATCAACCCGATCAGTAACGCGATCACCACCACCTCAAGCTGATCGGGGTCAAGCGACTTGATAGAAAAAAGGATCCTGCTCTCCTGCTTGCTGGGAGAGCAGGATTTTTGATGCGCACACTCGTCAGGCTTCGGCCGAGCCCCTCCCTGCCTGTCAGCGCCTTGCGAAGGCTCAGGCCGGGGCCGGCTTCTCGTGGAGATCGAGCATCGTCCTCCAGCAGGCCAGCCATCCCCCGGCCTGCCGGGCAAAGACCCAAAGATCCCGGCCGCGCGCCCGGAAGCCGGAGCCTTCCCGCTCGTAAATCATCTCGAATCCGAAGCTTGCCACAGCCAGATCGGCGATCAAATCAACCTGGTGATCGAGTTCGGGGTACGCGACGATCCGGGCGCTCTGGCAGAAATCCACGAACCCGGCGATGAACGCGTCGCGGCCTGTGGCTCGACCCGCGAAACCCGGAAATACAAAGGTAATCTCAGGATGGATGAGCGCCCCCATGTCCTGGGGCGACCCTCGAGCCACGCTTGATTGATCGTGCCGAGCGCCTCGGTCACGCTCTCGGAATCTGTTGGCATGATTCGTGGTCTCCCTTTTGCGGAATTCGTGGACAGGTCTCGCCAGCCCAGGCTGGATTGGCCTGATGTCACAGGACTACTTCGGTTGATCCATCGCGCGCGGTTCCTCGGCGGCATTGCCCCCCCGCTGTCAAGCCGATTATCCTGTCGTTACGCGGCCGCACAAGGTGATCTGGGCCCGACCCTGGAAAGGACCGTCTGCGATGCAGGTTCTGGCGTGTCTGAATGGAGAGATCATGCCGGTGGAGGAGGCCAAGGTCCCGGTCTGGGATCGGGGTTTCGTGTTCGGCGACTCGGTCTACGAAGTTTTCCGGATGTACCAGGGCCGGTGCTGGCTGGAAGTGGAGCACCTGGCGCGGCTGAAGCGAAGTCTCGGCGAGCTGGATTTCGCGCCTCACGACCTGAGCCGGATGATGGAGCGGGCTTACGAGACGATCAGGGTCAGCGGGATCAAGGAAGGGACACTCTATGTCCAGATCACCCGGGGAGTGGCGCCCCGGTCGCATCCGTTCCCGCATCCGCCCGTTCCGCCCACCGAGGTGATCATCGTCCGGCCTTACGATGATGGGCCGACCGCCCGGCTCCGCGAGAGTGGCGTGCCGATGATCAGCCATCCCGACCTGCGGTGGAAGCGGTGCGACATCAAGTCGACGAATCTGCTGGCGAACGTACTGGCCATCGAGGCCGCGCGCCGCTCCGGGGCTTACGAAGCGGTCTTGATCGACGCGCATGGGTTCGTGACCGAGGCGACCCACACCTCGCTGCTCTGGGTGCGGGAGGGACGTCTCGAGGGCACTCCGGAGGGGCACGAGATCTTGCCCGGAATGACTCGCCAGCTTGTTCTCCGATTGATCGGCTCGCTGGACATCCCGTTCGCGGGCGCGCACGTGACCCTGAATGAGCTGAAGGCTGCCGACGAGCTGATTCTGGTGGCCACCACGACGGAGGTCGTACCCGTGATCGAGCTCGATGGCGCGCCGATCGGTAAAGGCACACCCGGACCGGTCGCGCTGCGGCTCCATCGGGCTTATGAAGCGGCCGTCCAGGACTGGCTGGCGGGTGATACTCTCGCTCGTCCCGCGGCCGCGCCTGTGCTGGGAGGCTGAATGAGCGCGGAAGAGACGCTTGACGACGACGATCCTTATGCCGCCCACATGCGCCGGAGCCCGCTTCCTGGCGCGGGAATACGGATCATCTTCTTGACCGAGCTGTCGTCTGATTCCGCCGAACGGATTATTGCGCCCATCGTCGCCTGGTTACAGGCCGCCGGGCGCCCCGTCGCAGCTCGGACTGTCATCCTCGACGGGCGCACCGCACGGCTGAACGATGCAGTGCGGGCCGCCCTCGACGATCTCTCGCATCCCCTCGTGCTGATCACGACGGCCGTCCAGCCCTGGTCGCCGGCTCATCTCGAGCCCCTCCTCGAAGCCATCGACCGGTCCGATCATGTTGTCGGCAGACGGCCTGCCGGGACCTGGCGCCGGATAACACGTGGGATCGGCTGTCTGGCTCGGCGTCTGATCTTCGCGGTTCCCGTTCTTGACGTCCATTCACCGTGCCAGCTCCACCGCATGGAGAAGCTCGCGGCGATTCCGCTTCAGTCCGGCTCGTCGTTCCTCGACCTCGAAGTCCTGGCTAAGGCGACATTCCTCGGCCACCTGCTCAGCGAAGTGGACGTGCCGCCGCTGGCAGGATGGGCTGTGCGGAGAGGTCGGTGGAGAGATCTGGGCGCGGTCCTGCGGCACCCGGAATTCCGGCGATCCGCCATGGTTGCGGCCTCAGTTCCAGCGGAAGATGCGGAGGGCCAGAAAAAAAGTGCCGATGGCCCAGGCTGCCAGGATTGCGATCGCCTTGAGGATGTCGTGATGGAGCAGTCCGGCGCCCTCGAGCACGACCAGGCGAAGAGCGCTGACGAGCTGGGTCAAGGGGAGAGCCTGGATGAACGGCTGGGCGCTCTTGCCGAAGTTCTCCGTGGCGAAGAAAACCCCGGAGAGCAAGTACATCGGCAGCATGACCAGGTTCATGAGCCCGCTGACTGTTTCGGTAGTCGTCGCCCGGCTGGCGACCAGCAGCCCGATGCCGGCGAAAGCCAGGGCGCCGATGACGTCGATCAGAAAGAACAGCAGCAGGCTGCCGCGAATCGGCATGTGGAAGGCGAGAGCTCCCAGCAACAGCATGATGAAGACGTCGGGGATCAGGAAGGTCAAGCGTGAGGCGAGGATCGCTCCCAGGAAATCGCGCCTGGGCATGGGGGTTGCGATGAAGCACTTGAGCAGCTTGCCGATCCGCATATTGACCAGGAAGAAGCCGATTCCCCAGAGTCCACCTCCCATGGCGTTGACCCCGATGAGGCCCGGGATCAGGCGATCGATGTACCGTGTTCCCGGCTCGGTGATCTGAATGTCATTGGGCTGGCGCGGGTTGACCCGGCCCGCGGCCTCCTGAAGGACATCGTCGATCACCTGTCGAGCGGCGGTCGCTTCCGGTCGAGTGGGGTCATAGCGGAAGGACCAGGACGTCTGGTCGATCGGCATGATCTCCAGGACGGTCTTGCCCGTGTTCAGCCGGTTGTCGGCCTTATCCTGCGGTGCGACCTCGAGGGAGACCGGCGGCAGGATGACGCTCTTGAGGTCGCCCGGAGAGGCCTTGGCAGCCGCGAGTCGGTCGTTATGATTCCTGATCGCCTCCTCGATGGGCGCGGAGAAGGGGCCCTCGACCAGGTCGACCTGGATTGGTGAGGGGGGACGGTTCTGGAAGGCATAGCCGAGCACAACAGCCAGCACGGTGGGGAATCCGTACACCCAGAAGATGCGCGCCGGCTGCCGCCAGAACTCGCGAAGGCGGGCACGATAAAGCTGAAAGAAAGGAGAATTGCGAAGCATCACGCGTTCTCGAGGTGGTAGGGATGAAAGAACCGTTGCCGGCGAGGAGATCCGTCTGTCGAACGGGCTGCTCAGGACGATGGGCGAGCGCGGTTCCTCCGCCTCCTGCCGCCCAGATTGAAGGCGCGCGTCTCCTCGGCCCCATCGTCGCGAAGATGCCGGCCAGTCAGCGACACGAAGACATCTTCAAGGCTGACATGGCGGGTCGTCAAACGGGCCAGCGGCCGCTTCAGGCTGTCGAGCTCGTCGAGCAGGGCGGGGATGGCCCGATGGGGCTCGGAGACGGTCAGCGCGTATCCCTCGCTATCGGCCCGGGCCGTCAGTACCGAGTCCAGACCGGAGAAAGCCGCGGGCTCCAGCGGCGTGCCGTCGCCGTCGATCGCGAACTCGACAATGTGGTCGCCGCCCAACCGGGCGATCAACTCGCGCGGAGAGCCCAGCGCGATGATCTTGCCCTGGTCGATGACGGCGACGCGGTCGCATAGCCGCTCCGCCTCGTCCATGTAGTGGGTGGTCAGCAGGACGGTTCGATCGCGGTCCCGCAGCTCCCTGATGACTTCCCAGAGCTGGCGGCGAGACTGGGGGTCGAGCCCTGTCGTGGGCTCGTCCAGGAAGAGCAGCTCGGGATCGCCGACCAGGGCGATGGCGACGGCCAGCCGCTGTTGCTGGCCGCCGGAAAGCTGCTCGATCAGGGAATTGGCCTTGCTCTCCAGGGACACCCGGGAGATCGCGTCGTCGACCGGCAGGCCCCCGCGGTAAAAGCTGCGAAAGACGGTGAGCAGCTCACGTACCGTCTCCTTGTCCGGGAATCGGGTCTCCTGGAGCGTCACGCCGATTCGTTCCCGGATCGCGGTCTCGTCGGTCGCCCAGTGCAGCCCCAGGACCTCGACCGCTCCCGATGTCGGCTGATTCAGTCCTTCGAGGATCTCGACGGTCGTGGTCTTGCCCGCTCCGTTGGGGCCGAGGAGGCCAAAGCACTCGCCCACCGAGATCTCCAGGTCGATCCCGTTGACCGCGTGGACCGGGCCATCGCGGCCCGGGTATTGCTTGCGCAATTCCTTGACGCGAATGGCTTGATCGCTCATGGAAGGCGTTTCTCCCTTTGGGCTCGAATTCTCTTTGACCCGGTATTCAGATCACGATACCGTCGCGGACGACGGCCCCCTTGGGGGTGACGGTCACACCGTCACGGATCACGTGAGTGCTCGTCTCCTCCGAGTCAACGATGCCGGTGTCGTTGATCACCCTGACGTTGCGGCCGATTCGAGCATTCTTGTCGATGATGGCTCGCTCGATCACCGAGCCGGCGCCAATGCCCGAGGGCGGCCGCCCCAGCCGCTGGTTCTCGGCGAGCTGGTGCGCCTGCTCGTAGTAGTCGATGCCCATCAGGTAAGAATCACGGATGGTTGTGTTCTCACCGATGATCGAACGGACGCCGATGACGGAGTTCTCGATTACGACTCCGCGCCCGATGATGCAGCCGTCGCAGATCAGACTGTTCTTCACGGTGGCGCCGCCCAGCCGGGAGCACGGCAGATAACGAGGCCGGGTGAAGATCGGTTGCTCACCGAAGGTGAAATCGAACGACGGGACGTCGCGGGTCAGATCGATGTTGGCCTGATGAAAGGCGCCCACGGTGCCGATGTCCTCCCAGTAGCCGTCGAAAAGGTGGGCCTGGACCCGGTGGTTGGTGATCGTCTGCGGCAGGATCTCGTGGCCGAAGTCGGTGGCGTCGCTCGATTCGAGCAACTCGACCAGGGCCCTGGCGTTGAACAGGTAGATGCCCATGCTGGCCAGGTACGGGCGGCCGCCGGCCTTCAGGCCCAGGTTTTCCAGCCAGGCAGTATCCGTCCGGACACGGTTGAGCTTCTCCTGGGTCTTGGGCTTCTCCTCGAAGTCGATCACCCTGCCGTCGGCCTGGATGCGCATGATGCCGCAAGACCGCGCTTCGGCTTCGGCAACGGGCAATGCGGCGATGGTGACAACCGCCTTGTTCTCGACGTGGGTCCGGATCATGTCCTGGAAATTCATCCGGTAGAGCTGGTCTCCAGAAAGAATCAGCGCATAATCATAAGGTTTTTCGGTGAAATAGGGGATGTTGCGGCGCACGGCGTCGGCGGTGCCCTGGTACCACGACTCGTGCTGCATCGTCTGCTGCGCGGCGAGGATCTCCACGAAACCCCCGGAGAACGGATCAAACTTGTACGTGTTGTAAATATGGCGGTGCAGGCTCACGGAGTTGAACTGCGTGAGGACGAAGATGCGGTTCAGACCGGAGTGGATGCAGTTGGATACGGGAATATCGATGAGTCGATATTTCCCGGCGATCGGCACGGCTGGCTTGCTTCGTGACCTGGTCAGCGGAAATAGACGTGTGCCCCGCCCTCCGCCCAGGATCAGCGAGACGACCCGAGGCATGAAACCTCTCCTTCGCTTGTCTTGTAGGGAAAGGCCATCGATCCGAGATGGTGATGACCACCAGCACGTTCTCAGCCTCTACTTGTCTCATTTCATCGTACACGACCGGCAGGACGACGGCGAGATGATGGCGGCGCGCCGGTTTCTTACGAAGTGACAAAGACGCTGAAGAGCGTGCCGGACCCGGCCGCGGCGACCTTGAAAAACGGCAGCGGCATGCGCGCAGTGTCCAGTTCGGCGAGTCGCCCGTGCACACAGCCAGGGCTTGAACTGGCGTGCCCGGGGCCGCGGCGGGGATGAGCACCGCGGTCCCGATCAGTCCGGAGATGGGGAATCACCAGCCGCGCGACATGTTCGACTCGACGGCCTTCCGGGCCCCGTCAAGATCGGTTCCGGTCGCCTGCATGTACAACCTCACGGCATGCAATTTGTCGCCAGCCGCCCGGGCCAGACAATCGCGAGCTGTCTGGCATGGGTCGGAATCAACCTGAATGCCCAGCAGCTTCTTCGAGATCACCCAGGCGTCACGAGGACGGTGGGTCACGTGGAGAATTTCCTCGGCCGGATAATTCGTGACCGCAAACGATCGCGCGGCATCCGCATCATCCGCGCATGCGATCATGATATGGAACGTGGTTTCAACCTCAAAAAGAGGCATTTGACAGACCCCTTTCGTCGCAAGAAGCCGGGCAGAGTCAGAACAGGGCGGCGGCTCCCCGCCAACCCTGAGCTTGTTCCTATTGAGGGGATGGTACTCCGCGGGAAGTGCCGGGTCAAAGGGGACGGTCAAATCACCGCGATGAGTGCCGGAGTGTGGCTTGCGAAACCAGGGCCGGCGCGGTCGAATTGTGTCTTGAGAATCCTGGTTGGAACGGCAGGGTCCTTTCCGCAGTTTGAGCCGCCGGCTCGATCTGTTCCTTTTGTTGCGAAGATCGCTCTCAACCATGCCCCAGTCCGCGCTCGAGTTGTTCCGTGATGCTTGCGGCTTGCGGGCCCCTCTGGCCCTTGAATGCCAGGGCGCGAGCCGGACGATCGAGGGGTTTGACACCCAACAACTCGACTACCCATTTGCGATCATAGGCCGAGATCCCCGGTCGGATTTGGTTCTCCACGGCGCAGAGGTCAGCCGGCTCCATGCGTTTTTCCAGGTCGTCGAGGGGCGAATCTTCTGCATCGATCTGAACAGCCGGACCCAGCTTCGCTGGGAGGGCGAAACTGAACGGCGAGCTCACGGCTGGCTTGATCCCGGAGGCACGGTTTGGATTGGTCCGCACGGGATTCGCCAGGCGGGGACTGATCTGACCCAGAACCACGCCGCACAATGTCCGGACCCTTTGGCCTTCCGTGCGAGCGACACCAAGGACGCGCACCAACTTCCCCGGGCGGGACTGGATTTGCCAATCCGACTCGGCGAGGGAGATCAGCTCTGGCGGATGGATAGCCGGCTCGCCCTGGTCGGTCGCTCCGAGTCGTGCCAGATCATGCTTCGTGATGCAAGCGTTTCGCGGTTCCACGCCTCGTTGCTGCGTACCTCGAAGGGAGTGTGGATCGTTGATTTACAGTCACGCGAGGGGGTTGTGATCAACGGAGTGAGAGTGAAGTGGGCCTGGCTCGAGGACGGCGACACGGTGCGAATCGGACAGTTCTCGTTCATTCTTCGCTGCGAGACCGTCCCCGAACAGATAAGCCGCAAGGATGTGCCGCTCGAAGCAGGGGTGAGCCCGACAGTCTCGAGCGGGGCAACTCATTCCGGCAAGGGCGGGACGTCGCTGGCGGTTCGAGCCACCAGTCGTCCGGCGACCCCTGCTCGTGTCACGAAGTCATCCCCCGCCTTGATGCCCGATCTACTCGTTCCCGAAAGAGCTGCGCAATGGGAGCAGGGCATCGCGGTACCCCCTCAGCAGCTTGCCATGTGGCAACAGCAGATGCAGATGATGGAGTCTTTTCATCAGGACATGATTCTCATGGTGCAAATGTTCGTGGCGATGCACCGGGAACATCGTGTCGCGATTCGCGATCAGCTTGACCGGGTTCAGAAGCTCACCAGAAAATTGGGTGTCCTGCAAAAGAAACTGACCCAGACCGCGGGGTCGGCCGAGGAGAGTCGTTCCCAGGGCGTAGAGCGGCCGGAGCAAAATGTCGGAAAGCCCGATCGCTCGGGTCGCAACGGCACAACTCGAGCTCAAGACGTCAACCCGCCCAACGACGCAGAGCCCGGCCCGAGCCAGCCCGCTCAGCCGCCCGACGCGAATCGCCGTTCCGGAGCGGGTACCCCGATCACGACCAGCACAGATCACACCAGAAAGGCGGTGGGATCTCCAGCGACACCCGCCAGCCACGCCGAGCTCCATTCTCACCTCACCCAGCGGATCACGGAACTCCAGCGCGAGCGGCAGAGCTACTGGCAGAGGATCTTGAGCGCCATCAGCAAGTAAGCGCTCCCAGGGCCCGAGCTGTTCTTGCCGGCTCAGCCTCGCGTCGCGCTGCTTTGGCTTGATCGAGAAAGCCGTGTCGTGATCCCCCCGTGCGCACCAAGAGCACTTCTCGATCCCGCGCGACACCGAACAACGTGATGTTGCATTCGCGGAACTCCGAAAGCGACGGGCTTTGCCTGCTCTTTCGGTGTGACCTAGGGTTACATTAGATAAGTTCTCGAATCACTAAGCTTTGAAACGATGCCAGCACAGGCATTCATGGTCAAACGGCGAACGGCCAGGCGCTCATGCGCGTCCTGGACCGCGGGGCAGAGCATGAGTGATGACGCCCGGGACTTTGTCTGGGTCTGAGATCGGGATCAGCCAATAGTGCCAGCAAGAGCCTCCAATGAGGCTTAGAGCAGTTGACCCTCGCGTCGCTGAGAGGCAGCCCACGACGGCGGATTCACGGGTTGCAGATCATCAGCGTTTTCCCCCTGCCGCGCAAGCGGCGACAGTTCGTGGCCTGGGAGCACAAGCCCCGGGAGGTCCCAAGGCGAAACCTGGCCTTCCCCCGGGTCTGCTGCGCGCAGGGACTTCTACGAAACCGCCGCACCCTCAGTCTTGTGTGATCGGCGCGTTCCTCGATACGCGCTGGTTGCCACGTTGGACGGGCTGCCCTGAAGCCACACGACCGATTCACCACCCGGAGGTTTCTGCGATGAGCTCGAGAGCAACGAATCGGTGGCCCCGATCGCGCTCCTCGACGCGGCGTTCGTTGAGGCCGAGGATTGATCATCTCGAATCGCGCTTGCTGCTCGCCACGACGCCGTTCGTGACCCACCCGACGTTCGAGATTGGCCCCTTGGCCGGCAGCGGGGGGCCCGCCGGGGGGTACACTCCTGCGCAAATCCAAGAGGCCTATGAATTTAATAATATTACCTTCGGTGGCGTGGTGGGCAATGGCAGCGGCGAGACGATCGCCATCGTCGATGCCTACGACGACCCGAACATCCAGGCCGATCTGAACACGTTCGACACCCAGTTCGGGCTGCCAGCCACGACGGTCACGCGGGTCAACGAGTTCGGCGGGACGAGTTATCCGGCCAGCGATTCGACGGGCGGTTGGGAGCTCGAGGAGTCGCTCGATGTGGAGTGGGCGCACGCCATGGCGCCCGGGGCGAACATCATGCTGGTCGAGGCCAGCTCCTGCGATGATAACGACCTGCTCGCCGCCGTCCAGTACGCGGCGAACCATGCGAATGTGGTGTCGATGAGCTGGGGCGGCCCCGAGTTCTCGGGCGAGACGGGGTACGACAGCTCCTCTTTTGACCAGGCCGGTGTGACGTTCGTGGCTTCCTCGGGCGACGCCGGCGCGCCCGCCTTGTGGCCGGCGGTTTCGCCGAACGTTCTGTCCGTCGGCGGGACGGCCTTGTCCCTCGGCGCGGACAATGTCTGGTCGAGCGAGGTCGGCTGGAGTGGCAGCGGTGGAGGCCCCAGCGCTTACGAGTCGCAACCGTCATACCAGCACGGCGTGGTGACGCAGACTTCGTCGGCGCGCGCCGCCCCGGACGTCGCCTATGACGCATCACCCTCAACCGGCTTCGCCGTCTATGACTCCGTCCCATACGGGGGGAACACCTACGACTGGCTCGAGGTTGGCGGTACCAGCGCCGGGGCGCCGCAGTGGTCGGCGCTGCTGGCGATCGCCGACCAGGGCCGCGCCTTGAGCGGCCAGCCGGCGATCGACACCACCAGCCCGCAGCAAGTGATGAGCATCCTCTACGACAACCCGGCCGACTTCCACGACATCACCAGCGGTACGAGCGTTGGCAACCCGAACTATTCGGCCGGCCCCGGCTACGACTATGTCACCGGACTGGGCTCGCCGATCGCCAACCTGATTGTCGGCTCGCTTGATGGCACCTCCACGGCCGCGCCCGACAAGCTGGTCCTGGCCGCGCCGACCGCCGAGACGGCGGGGAAGTCGTTCAACCTCACGGTCACCGCTCTGAACTCGAGTGGGACGACGGACACCGGCTACGTGGGAACGATCCACTTCACCAGCAGCGATGTCCAGGCCGGCCTGCCGGCGGACTTTGCCTTCACAGCGGCCGACGCTGGAACGTCCACGTTCACGCTCACGCTGGAGACAATGGGGACACAGTCGATCACCGCGACCGATACGGCGACTTCGAGCATCACGGGCACGGAGTCGGGCATTACAGTCCGGGCTACCCCGCAGGTCACCTGGAGCCCACCGGCATCGATCGGTTACGGCACGACGCTGGGCACCGTGCAGCTCGACGCCTCGGCCAACGTGCCGGGGACATTCACGTACCATCCGGCCGCCGGCGTCATCCTCGATGCCGGCGCCGGTCAGACGCTCTGGGTGACCTTCGCGCCGACCGACGCGACCGACTACACCACGGCCACCGGAACGACGACGATCACCGTCACCCAGGCCACGCCCACGATCTCGCTCACCGCACCGGGCGGCACCTTCGACGGCAGCCCGTTCCCGGCCGCCGTCACGATCGCCGGGGTCAGCGGCACGCCCGGGTCCAGTCTCGAGGGCGTCTCCCCCTCGCTCACCTACTACAGCGGCACGTATAGCAACCCCACGCAACTCGCCGGCCTCACGCCGCTGCCCGGCGCCACGGT